>NZ_CP193666.1:823422-1132634 GCF_051106275.1 Streptococcus sp. KHUD_014
TTATATTGATTAGAAAAATGAATTTATCGAATAGAAAGGAGAGAAGATGCTAGCCATTGAAGAGAGTCAAGGCTTGACCTTGGAGAACTTACCAGCCTTAACGGTATTTACTGGGGATGATTTAGGGCAATTTGAAGTCATGAAGAGTCAAGTATTAAAACAAATAGGCTATGATCCAGCTGATTTGAATTTTGCTCACTTTGACATGAAAGAAGCGACCTACAAGGATATTGAGCTGGAACTCCTTAGTCTTCCTTTCTTTGCAGATGAAAAGATTGTCATTCTAGATCATTTTGTGGATATAACTACGGCAAAAAAACGCTATCTAACTGATGATGAACTCAAGTCTTTTGAAGAATACTTGGAAAATCCATCTCCTACTAGCAAATTAGTGATTTTCGTAAAAGGTAAGTTAGACAGTAAGAGACGGTTGGTCAAGCTTTTGAAGAGGGATGCCAAAGTTTTTGAAGCGATTGAGCTAAAAGAGCAGGAATTACGAGCATATTTTCAAAAGTGGAGTCAAAAACAAGGGCTTACTTTCGCTGAGAAATCTTTTGAACATTTACTCATCAAGTCAGGTTTTCAATTTAGCGAAATCCAAAAAAATCTTCTCTTTTTGCAGTCATACAAGGCTGACAGTAACATCACTGAAGAGGATATTGTTCAAGCTATCCCTAAAACCTTGCAGGATAATATCTTTGATTTGACCCAGCTTATCCTCGCAAAAAAGATTGATCAGGCGCGAGATTTGGTAAAAGATTTGACCTTGCAGGGTGAAGACGAGATCAAACTGATTGCCATTATGCTGGGGCAGTTTAGACTCTATACACAAGTCAAGATTTTGGCAGAGTCAGGTCAGACGGAGTCCCAGATGGTTAGCAGTTTAGGGCATTATCTGGGTCGCAATCCTAATCCCTACCAAATCAAGTTTGCCCTTCGAGATACACGAGGCTTATCCTTGAGTTTCTTGCAAGATTCTATTCGTTATCTGATCCAAACAGACTATCAAATTAAGACAGGAGTTTATGAAAAAAGCTACCTGTTTGAGAAGGCCTTATTACAGATTGCAAGTCAGTCAAATTGAGCAAATAACTTGAAAAAACGAGATGTTTACGTTATCATTTTTATATAGAAAGAAAAAGAGGTATTACAGATGGCTATTATCTTACCAGATCTTCCATATGCTTACGACGCTTTGGAACCATACATCGATGCTGAAACAATGCATTTGCACCATGACAAACACCACCAAGCATATGTAAATAATGCTAATGCAGCTCTTGAAAAACACCCTGAAATCGGTGAAGACCTTGAAGCTTTGCTTGCAGATGTTGAATCTATCCCAGCTGATATCCGTCAAGCACTTATTAACAACGGTGGTGGACACTTGAACCACGCTCTTTTCTGGGAATTGATGACTCCTGAGAAAACAGCTCCATCAGCAGAACTTGCAGCAGCAATCGATGAAACATTTGGTTCATTTGAAGAATTCCAAGCAGCCTTCACTGCAGCAGCAACAACTCGTTTCGGTTCAGGATGGGCATGGTTGGTTGTCAACAAAGAAGGTAAACTTGAAGTGACTTCAACAGCAAACCAAGACACACCAATCTCAGAAGGTAAAAAACCAATCTTGGGCTTGGACGTTTGGGAACATGCTTACTATGTGAAATACCGCAACGTACGTCCTGACTACATTAAAGCTTTCTTCTCAGTGATCAACTGGAACAAAGTAGATGAATTGTACGCAGCAGCTAAATAATCGAATTTGATAACACCCCTTTTTAGTTGGATTTTGGGTCTAGCTTTAAAGGTGTTTTTTGTTTACTTTGCTAAGATATCTGTGACTCATGATTTTCCTTTGTTGGATAGGCTTGATTTATGGTATAATGATAAGATAGAAATCGAAGGAGAAGTCATGAATATTCAACAATTACGCTACGTTGTTGCTATTGCAAATAGTGGTACTTTTCGTGAAGCGGCTGAGAAAATGTACGTTAGCCAACCCAGTCTATCTATTTCTGTCAGAGACTTGGAGAAAGAGCTAGGGTTCAAGATTTTCCGCAGAACTAGTTCGGGTACCTTTCTTACTCGTCGTGGAATGGAATTTTATGAAAAGGCCCAAGAGTTGGTTAAAGGATTTGATATTTTCCAGAACCAGTATGCCAATCCTGAAGAAGAAAAGGACGAATTTTCAATAGCCAGCCAGCACTATGATTTCTTGCCTCCGACTATCACAACTTTTTCTCAACGGTACCCAGACTATAAGAACTTTCGTATTTTTGAATCTACAACTGTTCAGATTTTGGATGAAGTAGCCCAAGGACACAGTGAAATTGGGATTATCTATCTCAACAATCAAAACCAAAAAGGCGTTATGCAAAGGATTGAAAAATTAGGCCTCGAGGTAATTGAGTTAATTCCTTTTCAAACCCACATCTATCTGCGTGAAGACCATCCTTTAGCCAAGAAAAAAGAACTGATCATGGATGATTTAGTAGATTTACCGACTGTTCGATTTACACAAGAAAAGGATGAATATCTCTATTACTCAGAAAACTTTGTGGATACAAGTGCTAGCTCTCAAATGTTCAACGTAACTGACCGCGCTACCTTAAATGGGATTCTTGAAAGAACAAATGCTTATGCGACTGGATCTGGATTCTTAGATAGCAATAGTGTGAACGGGATCACCGTTATTCCACTAAATGATAATCTCAATAATCGCATGGTTTATGTGAAACGTGAAGAAGTAGACTTGAGCCCAGCGGGAACCTTATTTGTAGAAGTTATGCAAGAGTATTTTGATCAGAAGAGGAAAGCATGAAAAAAAGAGGATTAGTAGCAGGAGTCATAGCAATCTTAATAGTGTTAGATCAATTGGTAAAATCTTATGTTGTTCAGAATATTGCTCTAGGTGAAATTAAATCATGGATCCCAAATCTGGTCAGTTTGACCTATCTGCAAAATCGAGGGGCAGCCTTTTCTATCTTACAAGATCAGCAGTTGTTATTCGCTGTCATTACCCTGGTCGTCGTGGTAGGTGCCATTTGGTATCTCCATAAACACATGGAGGACTCATTCTGGATGGTCTTGGGCTTGACATTAATCATTGCAGGTGGTCTTGGAAACTTTATCGATCGCATTAGCCAAGGATTTGTCGTGGATATGTTTCACTTAGACTTTATCAATTTTGCCATTTTCAATGTGGCTGATAGTTATCTGACAGTAGGGGTCGTTGTGTTATTGCTTGCAATGCTAAAAGAGGAAATGAATGGAAATTAAAATTGAAACAGGTGGACTACGCTTAGATAAGGCTTTGTCAGATTTGACAGAATTGTCTCGTAGTCTCGCCAATGAACAAATCAAATCAGGCCAAGTCTTGGTCAATGGTCAGGTCAAGAAAGCCAAGTATACGGTCCAAGAGGGGGATGTCGTTACTTATCAGGTGCCAGAACCAGAGGTTTTGGAGTACGTAGCTGAAGATATTCCTCTAGAAATCATTTATCAAGATGAGGATGTAGCAGTAGTCAATAAACCTCAAGGAATGGTTGTTCATCCAAGTGCTGGTCATACCAGTGGTACCTTGGTTAATGCCCTTATGTATCATATCAAGGATCTCTCTGGAATCAACGGTGTGTTGCGTCCAGGGATTGTCCATCGTATTGATAAGGATACATCTGGACTCTTGATGATTGCTAAAAACGATGATGCCCATTTAGCCTTGGCTCAAGAATTGAAGGACAAAAAGTCTCTTCGGAAATATTGGGCCATCGTTCATGGGAATCTTCCCAACGACCGTGGAGTCATTGAGGCACCGATTGGTCGTAGTGAAAAAGACCGTAAGAAACAAGCTGTGACTGCTAAAGGGAAACCAGCAGTGACACGTTTCCAAGTTTTGGAACGTTTCGGTGACTATTCTTTATTAGAGTTGCAACTGGAAACAGGACGAACTCATCAAATCCGTGTGCACATGGCTTATATCGGCCATCCTGTAGCTGGTGATGAGGTTTATGGACCTCGTAAAACCCTAAAGGGACATGGACAATTTCTCCATGCCAAGACTCTTGGATTTACCCATCCAAGAACAGGTGAAACTATGGAATTTACTGCTGATATCCCAGATATCTTTAAAGAGACTTTGGAAAAACTTCGAAATAACTAAAAAAGAGGCTAGGACTTTTGTCCCAGCCTCTCAATTATCTTTGGATTGTCGATCAAGACGCAGTGGTTGAGTGGGCTCTACTACGCTGATTTTATCAGCTTTTACAGCCCTACTCAACTTTGCGGAGGTGGGACGACGAAATCGAATTCTAACGAATTACCGATTTCTGTCCCACTCTCCTTTTTATTTGCGTTTTTTCTTAGCTTTTTTCATTTTATTGGCCATGCGTTTCATGGATTGCTTCATAGCAAATTCACCGATTTTACCCTTGAGACCTCCACCGAACATCTGGCTCATATCAGGCATTCCTGCTCCTCCAAGAGATGACAAGTCAGGCATACCACCTTGTCCCATCATACCTTCAAGGGCTGACATATCCATACCACCAGGTATATTTTTAGGAAGGTTGTTAGGGTTGATGCCCATCTGTTTCATCATCTTGTTCATGTCACCAGACATGACACCTTGCATGAGTTGTTTAGCTTGGTTGAAGTCCTTGATGAACTTGTTGACTTCGATAAAGGTATTACCAGAACCGGCAGCGATACGACGACGGCGACTTGGAGTAAGTAAGTCTGGGTTTTCACGTTCTTCAGGAGTCATAGAAGAGACGATGGCACGTTTGCGAGCAATTTGTTTTTCATCCACCTTCATATTTTGAAGGGCAGGATTGTTGGCCATACCTGGAATCATCTTGAGCAAATCTTCCATTGGTCCCATATTTTGTACCTGATCCAACTGATCGATGAAATCGTTGAAATCAAAGGTGTTTTCTCGCATCTTTTCAGCCATTTCAAGGGCTTTTTGCTCATCGTATTCTTGGGAAGCTTTCTCAATCAGAGTCAGCATATCCCCCATACCGAGAATACGGCTAGCCATACGGTCTGGGTGGAAGGTTTCGATATCGGTAATCTTTTCACCAGTACCCGTGAACTTGATTGGTTTTCCAGTGATGTGACGAACAGAAAGGGCAGCACCACCACGAGTATCACCGTCAATCTTTGTAAGGATGACACCAGTGACTTCTAATTGAGCGTTAAATTCACGCGCAACGTTTGCAGCTTCTTGACCGATCATAGCATCGATGACAAGAAGAATTTCATTTGGTTGAGCAAGTGCTTTAACGTCACGAAGCTCATTCATGAGAAGTTCGTCGATTTGCAAACGACCTGCCGTATCGATCAAAACATAGTCGTTATGGTTAGCTTTGGCTTGCTCCAAACCTTGGCGAACAATCTCAACTGCAGGAACTTCAGTACCAAGAGCAAATACGGGAACATCAATCTGTTGTCCCAGTGTTTTCAATTGGTCGATAGCAGCAGGACGATAGATGTCGGCTGCAATCATCAAAGGACGAGCATCCTCTTCCTTTTTAAGTTTGTTAGCAAGTTTACCTGCAAAAGTTGTTTTACCAGCCCCCTGCAAACCGACCATCATGATAATGGTTGGGATTTTTGGTGACTTGACAATCTCAGCTGTGTCTGAACCAAGGACTTCCGTCAATTCTTCATTGACAATCTTGATAATTTGTTGGGCTGGATTGAGGGTATCAATGACTTCATGCCCGATTGAACGTTCACGAACTTTCTTGATAAAATCCTTAACCACAGGAAGAGCAACGTCGGCTTCTAAAAGAGCTAGACGAATTTCCTTGGTTGCTTCTTGGATATCGCTCTCTGTAATTTTTCCTTTTTTACGTAGGTTTTTAAAGACGTTCTGCAAACGTTCTGTTAAATTTTCAAATGCCATTATTTTCTCCTATTTTTTCAATTCAGTGGAAATCGTCCGAAATGCTGCAAACTCTCTAGTTCTTCGGTTGTGACTTCTTTCATGATTTCATTTGGATATCCCCAACAGCTAAAACCTATTTGTATAGCTTTGGAGATATCATTGGGCGAGATAATCTGTTGTAGTCTTGTAGGAAATGGTTCCTCTGCAGCTAACAGTTTGCAAGGTATTCCTTTATAGACAACAAGATTTTCCATGATTACTCCCTATTATCAATACTGGTCAAAATCTCAATTTGCTCTTGCAGAAAAGCATCCTCTGGATAACGCTCCAAAATCTGGTCAAAAATCTGACCGCGAACAATGTAATCAGAGTACATATGGAGTTTCATCTCATAGTCTTCCAGAATCTTTTCAGTTCGTTTGATATTATCATAAACAGCCTGGCGACTGACGCCAAATTCTTCCGCAATTTCAGCTAAACTATAGTCGTCTGCATAGTAGAGCTCGATATAGTTCATCTGCTTATCGGTCAAAAGGGCTGCATAAAATTCAAACAGAGCATTCATTCGATTGGTTTTTTCAATTTCCATAAGATTTATTATACCAAAAAAAAGCCCAATCCGCTAGCTGGGGGCTGATTTTAGCTAGAAGTTAGAAAATAAGCTTTTCACTGTTCTTTTCTGACTATGAAGCCTTTTTTTGATATAATGGATAGGATTATAATGATTTAGAAAGAGGTAGTTATGAAAGAATTAGAATCAGTGTTACAAGACCATTTTAAACTTGTTTTTACAGATAAAAGCTTACTTGAAACAGCTTTTACCCATACCAGTTATGCCAATGAGCACCGCCTCTTAAAAATTTCACACAACGAACGCTTGGAATTTTTAGGAGACGCTGTTCTGCAATTATTAATTTCAGAATATCTGTTTAAAAAATACCCTAAAAAACCAGAAGGAGACTTGTCAAAACTCCGTGCTATGATTGTCCGTGAGGAGAGTTTGGCTGGTTTTGCCCGTGATTGTCAGTTTGACCAGTTTATCAAGCTTGGTAAGGGGGAGGAAAAGTCTGGTGGTCGTAACCGAGACACGATCTTGGGCGATGCTTTTGAAGCCTTTTTGGGTGCGCTCCTTTTAGACAAGGATATAAAGACTGTAAAAACCTTTATCTACCAAGTCATGATTCCTAAGGTTGAAGCTGGCGATTTTGAGATGATCAAGGATTATAAGACTCACCTCCAAGAATTACTTCAAGTCAATGGTGATGTCGATATTCGTTATCAGGTGATTTCAGAGATTGGGCCAGCCCATGATAAAATGTTTGAGGTTGAAGTCCTTGTTGAGGGGCAAAGTTTAGGTTCCGGTCAAGGACGCTCCAAAAAATTAGCAGAGCAGGAAGCCGCTAAAAATGCAGTTGAGAAAGGGCTGGATTCATGTATTTAAAGGAAATTGAGATCCAAGGATTTAAGTCATTTGCTGACAAGACCAAGGTTCTTTTTGACCAAGGGGTGACGGCGGTTGTAGGACCAAATGGCTCTGGGAAATCAAATATCACTGAAAGCCTCCGTTGGGCACTTGGTGAATCTAGTGTAAAGAGTCTTCGTGGCGGGAAGATGCCTGATGTCATCTTTGCTGGAACAGAAAGTCGAAAGCCTCTAAACTACGCTTCTGTTATTGTTACTTTGGATAACCAAGATGGCTTTATCAAGGATGCAGGACAGGAAATCAAGGTGGAGCGTCATATCTATCGTACTGGGGATAGTGAATACAAGATTGATGGTAAAAAAGTTCGTCTTCGTGATATTCATGACCTTTTCTTGGATACTGGACTTGGACGTGATTCCTTCTCCATTATTTCCCAAGGGAAGGTCGAAGAAATCTTTAACTCCAAACCTGAGGAACGCCGCGCTATCTTTGAAGAAGCGGCCGGAGTTTTAAAATATAAAACTCGTCGCAAAGAGACTGAAAGTAAACTCCAACAAACCCAAGACAATCTAGATCGTTTGGAAGACATCATCTATGAGTTAGATAATCAAATCAAGCCCTTAGAGAAGCAAGCAGCAACAGCTCGTAAATTTATGGACTTGGACAGTCAGCGTAAAGGCATCTACTTGGATGTTCTGGTTGCACAAATTCAGGCCAATAAGGCTGAATTGGATGTAACAGAAGAAGAATTAAACCAAGTCCAAGAATTGTTGACTAGTTATTATCAAAAACGCGAGTCACTAGAACTTGAAAATCAATCTCTCAAGAAGCAGAGACAAGATTTACAAGCAGAGATGGCTAAAGATCAAACTAGTTTGATGGATTTGACTGCTCTAATCAGTGATTTAGAACGAAAATTGGCCTTGTCTAAACTGGAGACAGAGCAGGTTGCTCTCAATCAACAAGAGGCTCAAGCTCGTTTAGCTAGTTTGGACGAAAAGAGAAATGTTCTTATTCAAGAGAAGGAAGAAAAAGAAGCAAATCTCAGTCAGTTAGAAGAAAATCTAGCAGTCAATACGAAGGAACTCAATCGTTTAGAAGCTGAGTTAGTAGCATTTTCTGATGATCCTGATCAGATGATTGAGCAACTGCGTGAGCGCTTTGTTGCTTTCTTGCAGGAAGAAGCGGATGTCTCTAACCAGTTGACACGGATTGAGAATGACCTTGAAAATAGTCGCCAACAGACTCAAAAGCAAGAAGAACAATTAGCATCCTTGAAGGAACAATTAGCTTCTGCTAAATCTAAGGCTAGTGAGCAAGAAACTGCTCTTAAATCAGCAAAAGAAAAAGTACAGACCTTGCTTGCTGACTATCAGACCAGTGC
Source organism: Streptococcus sp. KHUD_014 (assembly GCF_051106275.1). Classification (GTDB taxonomy): domain Bacteria; phylum Bacillota; class Bacilli; order Lactobacillales; family Streptococcaceae; genus Streptococcus. Next base: position 832,123 of record NZ_CP193666.1, read on the forward strand.
CAAAGAAGAAGAAGCACAAAAGCTGGTTTATCAAAGCCAGCAAAATCAACTCTTTGACCGCCTAGATAGTTTGAAAAACAAACAGGCCAAGGCGCAAAGTTTGGAAAACATCCTCAAAAACCATAGTAATTTCTATGCTGGTGTTAAGAGTGTCTTACAAGAAAAACATCGCCTAGGTGGTATTGTCGGAGCGGTTAGTGAACATTTAACTTTTGATGTTCGTTATCAAACAGCTCTTGAAATTGCCCTCGGGGCAAGTAGCCAACATATCATCGTTGAAGATGAACAGGCAGCAACTAAAGCTATCGATTTTCTTAAACGAAACCGATCAGGTCGTGCTACCTTCCTACCTTTAACAACGATTAAGGCTCGTAGCATTTCTAGTCAGAACCAAGATGTGATTGCCTCAAGTCCAGGTTTTCTTGGCATGGCAGATGAACTGGTTACCTTTGATGTCAAACATGAAGCAATATTTAAAAACTTGCTAGCTACGACAGCTATCTTTGATACAGTGGAGCATGCGCGTGATGCGGCTCGTAAGGTACGCTATCAAGTTCGGATGGTAACCTTAGATGGTACAGAATTGCGAACAGGTGGTTCCTATGCTGGTGGTGCCAATCGTCAAAATAACAGTATTTTCATCAAGCCTGAATTGGAGCAGTTACAAAAAGAAATTGCTCAAGAAGAAAAGCTCCTTAGTCAGGAAGAAGAAAATCTGAAATCACTTCAAGAAAATTTAGCTAGCCTTGCTCAAACTTTGGAGACTATTAAGTCTCAAGGAGAGCAAGCTCGAATAGAGGAGCAAGGCTTATATCTGGCTTATCAACAAACTTGCCAGCAAGTCGAAGAACTCGAAACACTTCTAGAACTTCAGGAAAAAGAATTAAACAATCTCAGAGGTGGAGATTGGCAAGCTGAAAAAGAAAAATGCCAAGAACGTCTTGCACTTATTGCAACTGAAAAGCAAAAGCTTGAATCAGAAATTGAAGAAATCAAGTCCAATAAAAATGCTATTCAGGAACGCTACCAAAACTTGCAGGAAAAACTTTCTCAAGAACGTCTCCATAAAACAGAAATGATAGGGCGAAAACGTTACGAAGTTTCAGATATTGAACGGATTAACAAAGAGCTTGAATACCTTGATATGGAGCAAGAAGAGATTGAACGTCTTTTGCAAGAAAAGGTAGACAATCTTGAAAAAGTTGACACGGAACTTTTGACCAAGCAGGAAAGAGAAGCCAAGAGTCAGAAGGAAGAAATTCAACAAGGACTCATTCGTAAGCAGTTTGAACTGGATGATATCGAAGGTCAGTTGGATGATATAGCCAGTCATTTAGAACAAGCTCGTCAGCAAAATGAAGAATGGATTCGTAAGCAAACACGTGCAGAAGCAACCAAAGAGAAGATTACGGACCGCCTTCGCTATCTTCAAGGTCAACTGACTGAAGAATACCAGATTAGTTATACTGAAGCTTTGCAACAATCCAACCAATTGGAAGACTTGGCTGTCGCTGAACAAAAGGTCAAGGATTTGGAAAAATCTATCCGTTCACTTGGTCCAGTCAATTTGGATGCCATTGAACAGTTTGACGAAGTACACGAACGCTTGGAATTCTTGAATAGTCAGCGAGATGATATTCTTTCTGCTAAAAACTTACTTCTTGAAACCATTACAGAGATGAATGATGAAGTGAAAGAACGCTTTAAGTCAACATTCGAAGCTATTCGTGAATCCTTCAAAGTGACCTTCAAGCAGATGTTTGGTGGTGGTCAAGCGGACTTAATTTTGACGGAGGGAGATCTATTGACTGCGGGTGTTGAAATCTCTGTTCAACCGCCAGGTAAGAAGATCCAATCTCTCAACCTCATGAGTGGTGGAGAGAAGGCCTTGTCAGCTCTAGCTTTGCTCTTCTCAATCATTCGTGTCAAGACTATTCCATTTGTTATCTTGGATGAAGTAGAAGCTGCACTTGATGAGGCAAATGTTAAACGCTTTGGGGATTATCTCAACCGATTTGACAAGGATAGCCAGTTTATCGTTGTTACTCACCGTAAGGGAACTATGGCAGCAGCAGACTCTATTTATGGGGTAACCATGCAAGAATCTGGTGTTTCTAAGATTGTCTCTGTTAAACTAAAAGATTTAGAGAATATGGATGCTTAGTTTGTTTTCGATACAACATTTCAAGCTAAAGTATTTAGAATGACCTTCAAGAAGTCGGAGGGTTACAAAAATAAATTGAGGAGCTTATATGGATTTCGATCTATTCCTAATGATCTGTAATTATATTGGGACTATAGCCTTTGCTGCTTCAGGTGCTATCAAAGGATTTGGTAAACGATTAGATATTTTTGGAATTAGTTTATTGGCAATTGTAACGGCAGTAGGCGGAGGGATTTTGAGAGATTCTATTATCAGTCGTTTTCCTTCCTCTCTTGCTGATCCCAGCCCGATTTATGTCTCTATCCTTGTAGCGGTTATCATGTATGTCTTTGTAACTTCAAAACAAGCCAATGCTAGTCAAGAAAAAAAATTCTATAAGTGGCTGAGAGAAGCTTATCTTATCTTTGATTCGATTGGGTTAATTATCTTCTCTCTAATCGGAGCCACAGCTTTAGCTGATAGTAAATTGAACTTGATGTCGGCTGGGATTTTGGCCTGTTTAACGGGAGCAGGTGGGGGTATCATCCGAGACCTCCTGATCAATGAAGTACCAAGTGTTCTAAAAGAAGACATCTATGCACTTCTATCTTTCGTAATTGGAGTTATTTATTATTGGTTGGCCTTTGTCCTTCACTTTCCAAGAATCACTGTCTTTATCATTGTTTCTATTGTTGGTTTTGTGATTCGACTCTGCATCATTAAATTCCGACTCTCTTTGCCAAATATGGATAAGAGAACCTTGAATTGATGAATGGCTGAAAGTTTGATTCCAAACCCGTAAATAAGTTTAAAATAGTCATTTTATCAGCGTCTAATCTCATGTGGATTAGGCGTTATTTTTTTGCAAATACGGGAAATTAATGATGTAAAGATTAATTTTTGCTATTATATTTGTAATTTAGAATAAGGTAGGAGCAGCAATGAGTACTTTGAAACATTCTGTTGATTTTATTAAAGAAATAGAGAAATTAAAGTCAGTGACAAGATTTAATAGAACTCTTGATGGCAGATTTGAAAATAGTGCCGAGCATTCTTGGCAGGGTGCCATAGCTGCGATGGTTCTTCAAGATTATTATCCTAAAAAATTGGATATGGAAAAAGTAATTCCTATGTTATTGATTCATGATTTAGGTGAGATTTATGCCGGAGATACTTGGGTTTTTGATGAAGAAAAAAAGCTTCATTCTCATGATAGAGAACTAGCATCTATAGAAGAAACAATGAGTATCCTTCCAGAAAAGAAATATTTGAATATGAAAAATTTGTGGTTGGAATTTGAAAAAGGGCAGAGTTCTGAAGCAAGATATGCAAGAGTTATCGACGCTTTGGTACCGCTGATTAATCACTTGGAAGTGTCAGAATTCAATTATAATCCTGATAATATTAGTGCAGACATGGTATTAGAAAAGAAAAAGTTCATAAAAAGTGAATCAGAAGAATTATGGAAACTGACGGAAAACTTGATTCAGGAAAGTGTGGAAAAGGGCTTATATTTTTAATAACAGTTAGCCCAATAGAAGATAGAATTTTAACCGGAGAATGGAAATATATATGATTAAACTTGTCACAACTGAAATCGGAATAAGGAAATTGATACAATAAAATACAAAGACAGCCTTGGAATAAGCTGTTTCCAAGGCTTTTTAGCTATTTATAGATATAAGGAAAAAGTTGTTAGAGTAGATGATTTTTATTAGATACCCTTGATTATACCGTAGAGAATATTAGTCAAATAAAATTGTTTTGTTTTCACTAATGCATTTCTTATTATCATCCCAATAGTTAATACTTTCAAAGCTTCCTTTTCTTAAATAGAGTGGTAGCCTTTTTCTTATTTCATCTTGCATTGGTATTTTATCAATATCTTTTAGATTCCACCATTTTGGCTCACCTTCAGCAGATGTACTTAGTTCACCAGTAAACTGAGTACATAAAAAGTCATAGAAGACAAATCTCTCATTACCAATTGAATTAGTAAAGCCTGAAATTCCTTTTAATTCAAGATTTAATGCAGTGAGTCCAGTCTCTTCCTTAAGTTCCCGTAATGCAGCTTCAAAAAAACTTTCAGGGAATTCAACTTTTCCCCCCGGTGGAATCCAACCAGGAAAATTATCGTGCTGTCTATTAAGTAATAAAATTTCTTGATTTTTCAAAACGCAAATATTAACCCAGTTTTTGATTTTTTCAGTCATATTATTAACCTCCAACAAGTATTTTTTCATATGCAAGATTATATGTCAAGAACTATATGCTATTTATGATTGTTACAAATGTATCTCGGCCAAAGATTGATAATTTTTACGTAATAGCTGATGAACTCTCAGAATAGACTTCAATCAAGAACTTTGGAAGAAAAGTGTTGAGAGGTTGGATATAAAAGAAAGTAAGCAAATCAGCCTGGCCTTTAAATTGGCCCTACGGGATTATTTATAGAAGACAAAGACGTGTCAATTCAGCACGTCTTTTTTTACTTTTTCTATGGTATAATAGAAGGTAGATTTATTAATTGGAGTATGAAGAATTTTATGATTAAATTAGTAGCAACGGATATGGACGGGACTTTTTTGGATGAAGCTGGGCAATTTGATATGGAGCGCTTAAAAGCTCTTCTCTCATCCTACAAAGAGAGAGGAATCTATTTTGCTGTAGCATCAGGACGTGGTCTTTTGTCCTTAGAGAAACATTTTGCGGATGTCAAAGATGAGATTATTTTTATCGCCGAAAATGGGAGTCTCGTTCGTTTTCATGGACAAGACCTCTATGAAGCAACCATGTCTCGTGATTTTTACCTATCAACATTTGAAAAGCTAAAGACTTCACCTTATTTTGATGAGAAGAAGATGCTCTTGACTGGTAAGGAAGCTTGTTATGTTTTAGATACTGTAGATGAAACCTATCTCATGTTTAGCCATCATTACAATGAAAATATCAAAAAAGTAGCCAGACTAGAAGATATTACCGATGAGATTTTCAAATTCACAACTAACTTCACTGAAGAGACAGTAGAAGCCGGAGAAGCTTGGGTCAATGAACATGTGCCTGGTGTTAAGGCTATGACGACAGGCTTTGAATCCATTGACATTGTTTTAGACCATGTTGACAAGGGATTCGCTATTGTCGAATTAGCCAAGAAGTTAAATCTAGATATGGACCAGGTGATGGCCTTTGGTGATAATCTTAATGACCTGCACATGATGCAAGTTGTAGGGCACCCGGTAGCACCTGAAAATGCTCGTCCAGAGATTTTAGAACTAGCTGAAACAGTTATCGGACATCACAAAGACCAATCAGTTATTGCTTATATGGAGGGATTGTAATGGCAGATATTAAATTAATTGCGCTAGACTTAGATGGGACTTTGCTGACGACAGACAAGAAATTGACTGATCGTACTAAGGCAACTTTAAAGGCTGCGCATGAACAGGGAGTGAAAGTGGTACTGACAACTGGACGTCCCCTCAAGGCTATGGATTTCTTCCTCAAAGAGCTTGGAACAGACGGCCATGATGATGAGTATACTATCACCTTTAATGGTGGATTGGTTCAGAAAAATACGGGTGAAATCCTTGATAAGACAGTCTTTTCGATTGATGATGTGACACGCATTTATGAGGAAACTGAAAAACTAGGCATTCCTTTAGATGCCATTTCAGAAGGAACCGTTTACCAAATCCAATCAGATCAAGAGAGTCTGTATGCTAAATTTAATCCTGCACTGACTTTTGTTCCAATTGACTTTGAAGATTTGTCTAGTCAGATGACCTACAACAAATGTGTGACCGCTTTTGCCCAAGAACCACTGGATGCCGCAATTGCTAATATTTCACCAGACTTGTTTAACAATTATGAAATTTTTAAATCTCGGGACATGCTTTTGGAATGGTCACCAAAGAACGTTCATAAGGCTACTGGACTAGCTAAATTGATCGACCATCTAGGAATTGACCAAAGTCAAGTGATGGCTTGTGGAGATGAGGCTAATGACCTTTCCATGATTGAATGGGCAGGACTAGGAGTTGCTATGCAAAATGCTGTGCCTGAGGTCAAGGAAGTTGCAAATGTAGTAACCCCTATGACCAATGACGAGGAAGCTGTTGCCTGGGCCATTGAAAAATATGTACTGAAGGAGAACTAAAGAATGGGATTATTTGACCGTTTATTTGGGAGAAAAGAAGAACCAAAAATCGAAGAAGTCGTTAAAGAAGCTTTGGAAAACTTGGATCTGACAGAACCTAGCGAGGAAGTTGAAGCACTTGGAACTGAAGAAGTTGAAGTGAAAACTACTGAGGAAATCGACCAAAGTTCAGAAGTTGAGGAAACTTATTCTAAAGAAGCTAGTGAGTCTGCAGAACCAGAGGCAGAAGCTACTCTAGAAACAGTTGAACCAGAAGCAACTCAGTTTGAAGAGGAAACTGAGTGTCATTATTGTCAGGAAGAGTCAGAGTCAACAGAAGTTGAAGAAACTGAAGACAGCTCTCAAGAAGTAGTTGAGTTTGTTGCAGAAGAACCTGAGTCACCAGTCGAAGAAGTACCTTCAAATGATAGCGACGATGAAGAAGCTGATCAAGTTCAACCAGACGAGACGGAGTCAGATACTTCTGAAGAAGAGGAAGCAAACCAAGTAATCGAAGAAACTCCTCAAGTGCAAGAGACTGTACAGGAAAAATATGACCGAAGTCTCAAGAAAACTCGTACGGGATTTGGTGCCCGTTTGAATGCTTTCTTTGCAAATTTCCGCTCAGTCGATGAAGATTTTTTTGAAGAACTTGAAGAACTGCTCATCATGAGTGACGTTGGTGTACAGGTAGCTTCAAATCTCACTGAAGAATTGCGCTATGAAGCAAAACTTGAAAATGCCAAGAAACCAGATGTCCTCCGTCGTGTCATCATCGAAAAATTGGTAGAGCTTTACGAAAAAGATGGACAATACAATGAAAGCATTAACTTCCAAGATGGTTTGACAGTCATGCTCTTTGTAGGTGTTAATGGTGTCGGGAAAACAACTTCAATCGGTAAATTAGCGCATCGCTACAAGAAAGCAGGCAAGAAAGTCATGCTTGTTGCTGCGGATACATTCCGTGCTGGTGCAGTTGCCCAGTTAGCTGAGTGGGGCCGTCGTGTAGATGTTCCTGTGGTTACTGGGCCTGAAAAAGCAGATCCAGCTAGTGTTGTCTTTGATGGGATGGAACGTGCAGTAGCAGAAGGTGTTGACATTTTGATGATTGATACAGCTGGCCGTTTACAAAACAAGGAAAACTTGATGGCAGAGTTGGAAAAAATTGGTCGTATCATTAAACGTGTTGTGCCAGAAGCTCCGCATGAAACCTTCCTAGCTCTGGATGCCTCAACAGGTCAAAACGCTCTTGTACAAGCCAAAGAGTTTTCAAAAATTACTCCTGTTACAGGAATTGTCTTAACCAAGATTGATGGAACTGCCCGAGGTGGTGTTGTTCTGGCTATCCGTGAGGAACTCAATATTCCTGTTAAGTTGATTGGTTTTGGTGAAAAAATCGATGATATCGGTGAGTTTAACTCTGAAAACTTTATGAAGGGCCTTCTAGAAGGTTTGATATAAAAAAATATCCTGCAAGAATTCTTGCAGGATATTTTTTTCTATTCTAAACGACCATCTTTACGATAGGCGATATCTGGTTGCCAAGTCCACTCAGCACCGTATTTTTCAAGGAGATCAAAGCTAGCTTGAGGTCCCATGCTACCAGCCTTGTAGTCATGAAGTGGAGCCCCGTTTTCAGCCCAAAGCTTCTCAATACGGTCAATCAATTTCCATGAGGCACTCACTTCATCCCAGTGGCTAAAGTTAGTTGAATTATTGTTCAAAACATCATAGATGAGTTTTTCATATGGATCTGGTGAAGCACCTGTTGCAGTTGCATCTGTTCGATAGTCAAGAGAATTTGGCGCAAGGCTAAACTCTTCCCCGACCTTTTTACCGTTAAGACTGAGAGAGAATCCTTCAGTTGGTTGGATGTAGATAGTAAGCACATTCGGTGCTAGTGGTTCTCCGAAAATGGAATCCATTTGCTTGAAAACAATGTTCACATGTGTTCCTTTTTCTGTTAGGCGTTTCCCTGTACGGAAGAAGAAAGGTACATCACGGAAGCGATCAGTATTTACAAAGAAGGCACCTGAAGCAAAGGTTTCTGTCATTGATTCTGGATTGACATTTGGTTCGCTACGGTAAGAGATGTATTTCATGCCATCAACTTTACCAGAACGATATTGACCACGGATGAAGTGCTCTTTAAGTTCCTCGTCTGTAGGGTGGTAAAGGTTCTTGAAGACCTTGATTTTCTCTGCGCGAATATCATCCTTTGTAAAGCTAGCAGGCTTGTCCATAGCAAGGAGGGAGAGAAGCTGCAGTGTATGGTTTTGCACCATGTCACGAAGGGCACCTGACTCATCATAGTAGCCTCCACGTTCTTCAACACCTAGACGTTCTGCAAAGGTAATTTGAACATTATCAATGTGTTCACGATTCCAAACATTTTCAAAAATCATATTAGCAAAACGAATGGCAAATATGCTTTGAATCATTTCCTTGCCAAGATAGTGGTCGATACGATAGATTTGCTCTTCGTTAAAAGTAGCTAGGAGTTCTTCGTTTAATTTGCTTGCAGTCTCATAGTCGGTTCCAAAAGGTTTCTCAACGATCAAACGTTCAAAGCCTTTACCATCAACAATTTGCTCTGATTTGAGGTGTTTAGCGATGGTACCAAAGAACTGAGGTGCCATTGAGAGGAAGAAGAGTTTATTGTGCTCAGTCTGATATTTTTCACCTAACTCTGCCTGCAGTTTTCTCAACTCGATATAGTGCTCAGTGTCATTAACATCGTGACTTTGATAGTAAAAATGACTCGCAAATGCTTGAGCTTCTTCCACACTATCTGCCAAGTCTAAAATAGATTCGACAACGACAGATTCGAAATACTCCTTACTCCAAGGTCTACGAGCAGTTCCAATAACAGCAAAATGATCAGAAAGATTACCTGATTTATAAAGTCTAAAAAGTGAAGGGTAGAGCTTACGTTTGGCCAAATCCCCACTTGCACCGAAAATTGTAACAATAACTTTTGATGACATCTAGCTACCTAATTTCTATTTTGTTTCCTAGTTAAACTAGGCATGAGGAGTCCCCATTTTTCATATCCTTTATTTTATCATAATTTTCTAAAAAATCCAAAAATCCAATACGTCTATACTAAGAGGTTAGGCAAAACTCAATTTCATACTCTTCGAAAATCTCTTCAAACCACGTCAGCGTCGCCTTACCGTACTCAAGTACAGCCTTCGGCTAGCTTCCTAGTTTGCTCTTTGATTTTCATTGAGTATTAGGAGAAACCGAAGTAAATCTTTCTACAATAAAACGCATGATATCAAGCTTTTAACACCTGATACAATGCGTTTTTTTGATAATAAAGACTTTTAGCCCTGCCTCTAGGCGTTTAGAACCTTGTCTAAAAATTCTTTAAGCCGTGGATGTTGTGGGTTATCAAAGATTTGGTCGGGTGTTCCGTCCTCGAGGAATTCACCGTCAGCAGTAAAGATCACACGATTGGCAACCTTGCGGGCAAATCCCATTTCGTGGGTTACGATGATCATAGTCATGCCTTGTTCAGCCAATTCCTTCATAACGTTAAGAACGTCGCCGACCATCTCAGGGTCAAGGGCAGAAGTTGGTTCGTCAAAGAGCATGATATCAGGGTTCATGGCTAGACCGCGAGCGATAGCCACACGTTGTTTTTGTCCACCTGATAGACTTTCAGGATTTGCATTAGCCTTATCAGCCAATCCAACTTTTTCAAGGAGTTCCATTCCCAATTTTTCAGCTTCAGCCTTAGTCATCAACTTATGCTCTACTGGAGCGAAAGTGATATTTTCTAATACCGTCATGTGTGGGAAAAGATTGAAGTGCTGGAACACCATACCGATATTTTCACGAACATGGTCCACGTTGGTTGCTTTATCTGTCAAATCATAACCATTAACCGTGATATGACCTTTTGTACCTTCCTCAAGGAGATTCAAGCTACGCAAGAAAGTTGATTTACCTGAACCAGAAGGTCCAATGATACAAACAACATCTCCTTCGTAGAATTTTGCTGAGATTCCTTTAAGGACTTTGTTTTTACCATATTGTTTATGTAAATTATCAACATCGATTTTTAATTTAGCCATTATTGAATCCTCTTTTCTAAGCGTTTTGCAAGTCTAGTAAGAAGAGTGATAATCACAAGATAGAAGACTGCGAGAATTGCATACATTTTGAAACTTTGGTAGTTACGGGCGATGATAATCTTACCAGTCTGGAAGAGTTCTACTAGCCCGATTGCAGATACGATCGTTGTATCTTTAAGTGCGATAACAAATTGGTTGACAAAGTTTGGAAGCATGAGTTTGGTTGCTTGTGGCAAGACAATCTTACGCATGGTTTTACTGTATGAGATTCCAAGACTTCGACTAGCTTCCATTTGTCCGATAGGAACAGCTTTAATACCACCACGAACAATTTCAGCGATGTAGGCAGCTGAGTTTAGGGACAGGGCGATTGTACCAGCGACAAAGTCGTTGATTGGACTTTGTTGACCTGTAAGAGATTCGATAAAGTTAGGAACTCCCCAGAAGATAAAGGCAGCAAGAATCATCAATGGAATACCACGAATCACATCAACAAAGATCTCTGATAGAAGGCGAAGTGATTTATAAGGACTAACGCTGAACATACCAAAGATAATCCCAATCACGATCGCAATCGCAAACGAGATAAGGGCTAAGGCAAGTGTAATTCCAAGTCCACTTAGGAGTTGCTTGTAGTTGTTTTGGAGTAAGCCCCAGATAGTAGTTTCGTCAACGGTTGAAGTAGTTGTACTTGCATCACTGGCTAGGTATTTGTCAAGAATTTTTTGGAATTCTCCATTAGCTTTGAGGTCGGCAAGTCCCTTATTAAACATTTCGATCAATTCAGGATTACTTCCCTTTTTAACTGCAAAGGCAGTTTCTCCAATCGGAGTTCCTTCGATAGGTGTTTTTAATTTTTGACCTTGGCTGATAGAATATTTAAGCACTGGTTCGTCATCCATGACGGCATCAATTGCACCAGTGTTGAGGCTGTCATACATTGATGCACCATCTGCAAAAGTTTTAATCTTGTAACCGTATTTGCTTTGGTTCTCCGTAAGGAAGGTTTGAGAAGCCGTCCCGTTTTTCACACCAACGGTCCTATCCTTGAGGTCCTCATAAGATGCAATCGTGCTTGACTCTTTAACACCGAGAATGGTATTAGCAGTGTAGTAGGAATCAGAGAAGTCAAAGGTAGATTTACGAGCATCCGTAACAGACATACCGGCAATGATACCGTCAGCTTGTCCAGATTGGACAGCGTTAATAGCAGCGTCAAAACCTGGGTTGGTGATTTCAATTTCAAAACCTTGGTTTTCAGCAATAGCCTTGATCAAGTCCATATCGATACCAGTGTACTGGTTACTTGAGTTTTGGAAGACAAATGGTGCGAATGATGAATCACTCGCGATGACATACTTAGATTTTGTAGTGTCAGATTTTGCTACTCCAAGAGTAAAAATAGGTAACAAAATTAGTAAAAATGCTAGGATTTTTTTCTTCATGTTTAGTCTCCTTTTCAGAATATTTACCCATTATAGCAGAAACTAAAAAAGTTGGCAAATATTTAGTATTTTTATGTAAGAAGATATAACATTGTTTTAGAACTGTTCAAAAGTTGAGAAGCAGTCAGTCCGTACTTTTTATGGTAAAATAGAAGGATAGAATATGTGAATGAGGCTTTTATGATAAATCGAATTACAGACAACAAATTTAAACTCGTTTCTAAATACCAACCATCTGGAGACCAACCGCAAGCCATTGAGCAGTTGGTGGATAACATCGAGGGTGGAGAAAAGGCTCAAATCCTGATGGGGGCGACTGGTACAGGGAAAACCTATACCATGAGTCAGGTGATTTCCAAAGTTAATAAACCAACCCTAGTCATTGCCCACAATAAGACTCTAGCAGGCCAGCTCTACGGGGAGTTTAAGGAATTTTTCCCTGAGAATGCCGTCGAATACTTCGTGTCCTATTACGATTACTACCAGCCAGAAGCCTACGTGCCATCGAGCGATACCTACATTGAAAAAGATAGTTCAGTCAACGATGAGATTGATAAACTTCGTCATTCCGCTACATCAGCGCTCTTAGAGCGTAACGATGTTATCATTGTTGCATCTGTTTCTTGTATCTATGGATTGGGTTCGCCTAAGGAATACGCTGATAGTGTGGTAAGTCTGCGTCCGGGTCTTGAGATTTCTCGAGATAAACTGCTCAATGATTTGGTGGATATCCAGTTTGAACGTAATGATATTGATTTCCAACGGGGAAGATTCCGTGTCCGTGGAGATGTGGTGGAGATTTTCCCAGCCTCTCGTGATGAGCATGCCTTTCGTGTTGAGTTTTTCGGTGATGAGATTGACCGTATCCGTGAAGTTGAAGCTCTAACTGGTCAAGTTCTCGGCGAAGTGGATCATTTGGCGATTTTCCCAGCGACTCACTTTGTGACCAATGATGACCACATGGAAGTAGCTATTGCCAAGATTGAGGCCGAGTTGGAGGAGCAGTTAGCTATCTTTGAAAAGGAAGGTAAGCTCCTTGAAGCTCAACGTTTGAAACAACGTACAGAGTACGATATCGAAATGCTCCGTGAGATGGGCTATACAAATGGCGTTGAAAACTACTCACGTCATATGGATGGACGCAGCGAAGGAGAGCCACCTTATACTCTTCTCGATTTCTTTCCAGATGATTTCTTAATCATGATTGATGAGAGCCACATGACCATGGGGCAAATCAAGGGAATGTACAATGGTGACCGTTCGCGTAAGGAAATGTTGGTTAATTACGGTTTCCGTTTGCCGTCTGCCTTGGACAATCGTCCCCTTCGTCGTGAAGAGTTTGAAAGTCATGTACATCAGATTGTTTACGTTTCAGCGACACCTGGAGATTATGAACACGAGCAGACTGAGACAGTGATTGAGCAAATCATTCGTCCGACAGGGCTTTTGGATCCTGAGGTGGAAGTCCGTCCGACTATGGGACAAATTGATGACCTCTTAGGAGAAATCAATGCCCGTGTTGAAAAGAATGAACGTACCTTTATTACAACTTTGACCAAGAAAATGGCTGAAGATTTGACTGACTACTTCAAAGAAATGGGTATCAAGGTCAAATACATGCACTCGGATATCAAGACTTTAGAGCGTACGGAGATTATCCGTGACCTGCGCTTGGGTGTCTTTGATGTCTTAGTTGGGATTAACCTCCTTCGTGAAGGAATTGACGTTCCAGAAGTTAGTTTAGTTGCTATTCTTGATGCTGATAAGGAAGGTTTCCTTCGTAACGAACGTGGCTTAATCCAGACCATTGGACGTGCTGCTCGTAACAGCGAAGGGCATGTCATCATGTATGCGGACACTGTGACTCAGTCTATGCAACGTGCTATTGATGAAACGGCCCGCCGTCGGAAAATCCAGATGGCTTATAATGAAGAACATGGTATTGTGCCACAAACTATTAAGAAGGAAATCCGTGACCTTATCTCTGTCACAAAAGTTGTGGCTAAAGAAGAGAACAAGGAAGTCGACATCAATAGCCTTAACAAACAAGAACGCAAAGAATTGGTCAAGAAACTAGAAAAACAAATGCAGGAAGCCGTCGAAGTGCTTGACTTTGAACTGGCTGCTCAGATTCGTGATATGATGTTGGAAGTCAAGGCGTTGGACTAGATAGGATAAAGCGAATGAAGATTATCATTAAAACAATGGAAACTCCTGAAGAGATAGAAGGGAAATCCCTCGTTCATTGGCAAACGTGGAGAGAGGCTTATGACGATCTTTTACCCGAGAAATTTCAGGAGACGATGACATTAGAAAGATGTCGATTCTTTGGTCAAAAATATCCAGAAAATACCTTGATTGCTATGGATGGAAAGCAGGTCGTTGGATTTATCAGCTATGGAAATTTTCGTGATGTGGCCATTCAAGCTGGTGAAATCATAGCCTTATATGTTTTAAAAGATTACTATGGAAAAGGTGTGAGTGAACAGTTAATGCATGCTGCATTTGTTGCTCTCGATCATTTCTCTGAAATTTATTTATGGGTATTGAAAGATAATAAGCGAGCCATTGCTTTCTATCAAAAAATGGGTTTTACTTTTGATGGCCAAGAAAAAATACTTAAACTTGGAAAACCTGTTAAGGAATTGAGGATGATGTGTTCTTCAAATAAAAATTCCTAAAAGAAGTATCTATCAATCTTTGAACCGTTATCAACTAATCAAGTCTAAAAAGTGAAATAGATAGAATGAAACAAAGAGATGAAGGAGAAGATGAATGAAAATTCTAGTCATCAATGGACACCCTGATAAGGAAAGTTACTGTCAAGCCATTTTTCAAACCATTGTAGAAAATATTGATTCAAGGAACCATGAGCTTGAAGTCATCAGCCTTAATGAAGAGGACTTTGATCCTGTTCTACGCTACGGCTATCGAAAGCGGATGGAGGAAGATTCCTTTATCCTTCGTTCTCAGGAATTAATCCAATGGGCAGATCATTTCATCTTTATTTATCCTATCTGGTGGAGTAGTATGCCTAGCCTCATGAAAGGCTGGATTGATCGTGTCTTCACACCTGGAATTGCCTACTCTGCCAATGACCAGGGAAGTTTTATCTGGAATTACCTCAGAGGCAAGCAGTTTAAAAAGTTATTAAAAGGGAAAACAGCAAGTATTTATGCAACCTCTATGGCGCCTACTTGGTGGTACAAAATCTTTTCAGGTCCTATCAACATTCCAGATAGTTATGGGATCTCTGTTTTGAAAAATGCTGTCTTGAATCACTGTGGGATTAAAACCAAGCGCGTGTGCATACTAGGTGAAGTTGGACGAGCTGTGAATACCGATAGTATGCGTGAAAAGCATCTCCAAAAAGTAGCAGCAGAAGTGAAGAAACTATCATGAAACAAAAAAGTAAGAGACAGAAAACATTAAAAAAACACCAGAAATCAAAGCGAAAGCTTGGTCTACTAGACCGCATGAATCTGTGATTTGTACAACATTCAACAATTGACTGGATCCTTGATGCAAGCATTCTGTTCTTTTCTGCTCTAGGAATATTATATCTATTGTACGGAACAACCATTATTCCAAGTCCCTATCGGAAACTGCATTATAGTTTTCCACTTTATTTAAATATCGTTCTTTTGGTGAATGCATCTTATCATACTTTCCCTTCGTACCTTTTAGGAAAGACTGGATTTCCTTGCGAAATTTTGCAGAAGTGTTTTTATATCCTAACGGCATTGCTTGTGTATTACAGTTAACGATTGGGATGACCTCTAAAACAGGAAGATGATTACTTCCGATATGGGCATTAGACTATCGCTATATCTGGTTTCCCCTAGTTACTTATTTCATTTTCTTTCTAGTGCCTATTGTGACAATTATAATTTCCAAGTATATTGAAAAGAAAACGGGAAGATTTACTCGAATGAAAAAACATAAAAGAAAATCAAACACAAAAAAGAATTTATCAAGGAAAGAAAATTTTCAGTTTTGGCTAGATTCTCATAAATTTTTAGGCTTCTTCCTGGTCCTTGGTCTTTTTTTAGGAATAGGCTTAGGTGTGACTCTAATTTTCAAAAGCCTTCCTATTCCTGAGCCATACAGAGATATCAACTATAGTTTTCCAATATATATAAATCTCTTTTGTCTGGTCTATAGATTATTTGACTATTGGTTCTTAGACTTGTCAAGGACAAGAATGACAATACAAAGATATGCAGAATTATTTATCTATCTTAATAGTATTGGTTTGATAGTCCATCTATTTTTAGGAGTTGGTGGGAAAAATAGTAAAGGGATTTTACCTTCTCTCTTATCCCTAGATCACCGCTATATTTGGTTCCCTATCACAACCTATCTAGTCTTTTTCTGTCTAGCAACCTTAGCCACTCTCATGATAAAATATGTAGAAAAGAAAAGGGGTAAATAATGTTCAAATACCTGAATGTGTTTAGAATTGTCTATCTTATCCTTCTGACCTTTGTTCTTGTTCATTGTTGTCTTGGATTGTTTGGTTTATCTTTTACTCCTGGTCCATGGAAATTTTGGTTCCTTTGTTTGTGTCTTATTTTATTGATTCACCCCTGGGTTCTGTACTATAAAAAGAGAGGATTTAAATGGTACCACATAATCTTTCAGTTATTGAGCACATATGTTGCTTTTCAAATTTTTATAATTACTTTCTTTTTATGCTCCGTGGATGATCATCCTATTATTCCGATAAATTTAGATTATAAAGTTGAAAATAATGAAATTCTCATTGATAAAGGATTCTTTATTCATCGCTATTATGAATACCATGATTTGGTAGCTCCATTAATTATGAAGACAGAAATTAAATATACGATAAATAGAGAGTTTTAATCTCAAGAAAATAAGTGAAATTTCCCTTTCGCCTTTAAATAATACTGAAATAGAGTTTAAATTATGATGAAATATCTAAACGTTTTTAGAATAATTTACTTATTCTTATTAGCCTTTATGTTTGTCCATGTTATTTTAGGACAGTATGGTTTGGCCTTTACCCCAATCTTGTGGAATTTCTGGTTCTTTGGTCTTTGTTTAACCCTATTTATCCATCCGTGGACTATCTTCTATAAATCTAGAATCTTTCAATGGCATCACCTGATTTTTCAGGCTCTCAGTGGATTCTTTGCTCTTATAATCTGGTTTATGATCTTTTTCATTTTATCCACGGTTCCAGATTCATCTATGCCTATCAATTTAGACTACTATGTGATTAGGGAAAAAAATGAAATCAGAATCAACAGAGGATTCTTACTCCATGAAATTCATGAATATCATGACTTGATTAATCCTTTGATTATGAAGTCTAAAGTTAAGTATGTAGAAAATTAAACATTAGAAAGTGAGTCTATGTATGTCTCGAGCACAATTAGCAATTCTAACCAATATTTGTCTAATAGAAGATCTTGAAAATCACCGCGTGGTTATGCAGTATCGATCGCCTGAAAGCAACCGCTGGTCTGGCTATGCCTTCCCAGGAGGTCATGTCGAAAACGGAGAAGCTTTTACAGAGTCTGTCATTCGTGAAATCTATGAAGAGACAGGTCTTACCATTAAAAATCCTCAACTGGTCGGTATAAAAAATTGGCCTTTAGATTCGGGTGAACGCTATATTGTCTTTTGTTATAAGACGACTGAGTTCTCTGGTACCCTTCGCTCTTCAGATGAAGGAGAAGTTTCTTGGGTTCAAAAAGACCAGATTCCAAACTTGAATCTGGCCTATGATATGTTACTCTTGATGGAGATGATGGAAGCACCTGATAAGTCAGAATTTTTCTACCGTCACCGAACAGAAGATGGATGGGAAAAGAAAATATTCTAATCCTTTACCAAATAACCGAGCTTGCCTAAGGCTTGCTCGATATAGAGGAGGTCTTGTTCGTTTTCAGCTTCAACTAGGTGATAATGGACGCCATCTGTTAATTCAGAAAGTGGTCTAAAATCAGACTTCTCGACTTGCTCTAAAAAATGCTGAACGTCTCGACGACAAGAAAGTTTGAGCAGAGTTTCAATTTCTCCGTAAACAGGATGATCAATCAAGGTATTCTGGACACGTCCACCATTATCGACGATAGCTAGAAGTTCTTGACCGATTTCTTCCATCTCGTGCTTGACTTTAAACAGTTTGTGAACATAACGATTCGTTTTATTCTCTTTATAAATATAGCCACGATTGGTTGATAAGATAGGAGCACCGTCTGCACGAAGAACTGCAATGTCCTGAACGATAATCTGGCGAGTGACATGAAAATGTTCTGCTAAGCTTTTTCCGTTTAGAGGTTTTTGAGCTTCTTTTAAGAGTTGTAGAAGTGCTTCTTTTCGATTTTTTGTCATATTCTTCTTTCTTAACGCTTAACGGCGTTTTTTCAATGCTTTATAAACAGCTAGTGCTAAGTAATAGTCTACCATACTATGGATAATAGTACCAAATCCAACCAAGACAAACAAGACATAGAACATGTTTTTTAGGTCAGTTCCGGTGCTAGCGTAAAAAATCATACAAGCCAATACTTCAGCAATAGCGTGAACCAAGCCAAGTACAAAGTTAAAAATCAAAGAAGTTTTAGGATTATCTAAGGTTTGAGGATATTTTTGGAGATAGAAAGCACCAAGACTCCCAAAGAAGATGTGAGAGAAGGCACGAAGTACGATGACAATGGGGTACCCAGCCATGAGAAATCCTAAACTAGAAGCTATAATGACAAAGATAGCCATCCAGGGAGAAAGAAACATAGCGATAAAGATAGCAACGTGACTTCCTAGAGTGTAGGAAGCGGGAGGAATGACAATTTTAAAGGGCATGACCAAAGGAATCAAAATAGCGATAGCGGTCAGTAGAGCTGTAAAAGTCATAAATTGTGTTTTCTTTTGTGGGTTCATAATAACTCCTTTTTATCTGTATATACAGATGTATAGTACAATAAATTTTTGATCAAGTCAAGGGGTAAAATTACATTAAAAGAAAAATTCAGTTAAAGTATGGTAAAGAATCTATGAGTAGCCTATAAGGTTTAGTTTTCTAGGAAATCTTAACAAAATTTTGGATAGGTATTCAATTGACTAAAAGTAGTCATTATCTTGAGCTCTAGTTTTGAGATTGAGATCCATCTGTGGTTCATTTTATACATGATTTTAAAAAATGAGGTGTCAACTCTAAGGAATCTAGATTAAAACACCTAGAATTTTCTATATAGGGAAATAAAAAGAAAAGAAATTTTTAAAAAATCAGCAAAAAACTCTTGCTTTATCATTTACAATGTGCTATACTTATAAGCGGTTTGAAAAAACTGCCTAAGACAGTAGGGGAGCGAGACTCATAAATATCCTACCGAGGACAAAACGTATCATGTAAAAAGAAGCGTATTGTACTTTCGTGTCTAGGTTTGGGCGCGTTTTTCTTTTGGAAAAATTCCCCAAGCAAAATAATTACGGAGGTGAACACACTAATGAGTGAAGCAATTATTGCTAAAAAAGCGGAACTAGTTGACGTAGTAGCTGAGAAAATGAAAGCTGCTGCATCAATCGTCGTTGTAGACGCTCGTGGTTTGACAGTTGAACAAGATACAGTTCTTCGTCGTGAGCTTCGTGGAAGCGAAGTTGAGTATAAAGTTATCAAAAACTCAATCTTACGTCGTGCAGCTGAAAAAGCTGGTCTTGAAGATCTTGCATCTGTTTTTGTTGGACCATCTGCAGTAGCATTTTCTAACGAAGATGTTATCGCACCAGCGAAAATCTTGAACGACTTTGCTAAAACTGCTGACGCACTTGAAATCAAGGGTGGTGCAATCGAAGGCGCTGTCGCATCAAAAGAAGAAATCGTTGCTCTTGCAACTCTTCCAAACCGCGAAGGACTTCTTTCTATGCTCCTTTCTGTACTTCAAGCGCCAGTGCGCAACGTTGCTCTTGCAGTCAAAGCGGTTGCAGAAAGCAAAGAAGACGCAGCTTAATCTTAAGCTACGCAGCGTAGCCTAGCTACGAAAAAATAAAAACTAATTTTAAAACTTATTTGGAGGAAATAACAATGGCATTGAACATTGAAAACATTATTGCTGAAATTAAAGAAGCTTCAATCCTTGAATTGAACGACCTTGTAAAAGCTATCGAAGAAGAATTTGGTGTAACTGCAGCTGCTCCTGTAGCTGTAGCTGCTGCTGGTGGTGCTGAAGAAGCTGCTAAAGATTCATTTGACGTTGAATTGACAGCAGCAGGAGACAAAAAAGTCGGCGTTATCAAAGTTGTACGTGAAATCACTGGTCTTGGTCTTAAAGAAGCTAAAGAACTTGTTGATGGTGCACCAGCACTTGTTAAAGAAGGTGTTGCAGCAGCAGAAGCTGAAGAACTTAAAGCTAAATTGGAAGAAGCTGGAGCTTCAGTTACTCTTAAATAATAGAGTTTCCATAAAAAATGAAAACCGGAGCTTGCGCTTCGGTTTTTTTATCATATATAGAATATATAGGGGTTTGGATCTGAGTTGTTTACCTTATCTAATTCAAGTGGAGAACTAACTAAAACAAATAGAGGTGACAAATGTGAGTAAAATAGGAATGGGATTAGGTGCTTCAATAGTATCGAATAATATTTTAGAAAATAAGGCACATATAAAATGGATACTACGGGAGGACAGTGTGGATGAGTTAGATAACGGATGGCGTTTTTTATCCGAAATAGATACAGAAGAATATCTATCACATGCTGAAAATATGTCGATATGTGACTGGAGTACAATTGTTGAAATAGAACCTGCAGTATTATCAATTTTTAATATGCCTATTGGAACAGAACTTACAATTATTTACGAAGATGAGAGACTGTATTTCTTAGATACAATTACTGGTCAGAAATTATCTCAGTAGGATGTTGAAGTTTTACTTCATCCACTCATCCTTAATATAATTTTGAGTTCTCTATAGCAATACTAGTATTACATAACTCTGGATTAATCATAGCTTAGAATTTTTTCTATAAAGAAGAAGTCTGAGAGCGAAATAAACTTGACAATTGATGCACAAGCTATTATGATAGTCAGAGAACTGATTTAGGTTCTAAAGTATCAGATAAAATAGCAAAATTGACGATTGAGATATAAAAATGAGATATTGAGGTATGATAGTGTGTAGGGTTATTAAATTATTTACAGATATAATTTCTTCAGAGTACATGGATTTTGCCTTTCAGATTGCTCATGAAACTCAAGAGGCAGATATCGTTCAGATATTTGATGGTACCCCAGACATTCAATTTATCAGTTAATTATATTAAGTATCTATCGTTTGTTAGTAAAAAGTATAGTGAACTATATAATAAAGAATATGAACTTGATGGCTATGGAATCTACCAAGTTTTTGATAGTAAATTATCGAAAGAAGTTAGTTATCGATCTTGTGGTATATGGTCAGCTGATGATTTTAATCATTATGTTTTCCTTTCTAATAAAGGTATGATGGAAATACTCATAAATGTTTCCTTGACATTTAAATTGAAAAAAACGCCTACTGAAGTGCAAAAAATCTCTGGCCTTCCTTTGAAAATAAGTGAAGTAGAAAATATCAAGAGTGGTTTGTATTATTTAGAAGCTAGTTTAACCAATGATGGTGAACTCTATTTTAAAATTAGTGATAAGCTAATAAAATGTGAAGATTTTGTTGCTTTAAGATTGATTGATGAAGGACTGGATTTACGTTCAATTGAATCGGAATATGAGTTAGATATTGCTACTATCCATCCCGAAAATCATTTTGTCTATCAAGTCTTAAATGGTGGATTTATGGGGCTTGCCCAATCTATTTTTTCTAGTTATAAGATTATAAATACTCTGAATTACAATGCCTATTTATTAGTTTATGAGTGCGATGCTCAAGACTAACCAAATTGTTAAAAAACAGAGATTCTAGTAATAGACTTGAATACTTTAGTTGGAATAGTTCAACAAGTAAACCAATAAAACCTGGTAGCTAGAACTGTTATCGTTAAGTACATTAGTTTGTCACACGCATCTAAGTTCAAGAGCAAGTAGGGTATTAGTAAGAGTTTAAGAATGGCTAAGTTATTACTAGAGGCTCATTCTTTTAACAAATGTAAACCATTAGATTATGCCCCAAAATGTATAAAGTAATGCTTGAATGGGGATGGAGAAAGACCAACAAGAACTACTAGAGTTGCGGAGTGCTGGATAAAAAAGTGATACTAGTATGAATTTGAAAAAAACTTTTTAAACAGTTTAGGAGAAGAACTTTAAGTGAATCTTTATAGAAGAATAACAAAGTTAGAGAAAAACTATTTAATGGTTAAGTGCTCTAATGATTTCAATCTAAATATTGATGGAAAAAAAGTACAAAGTGAAAGAGATGCGATAGAGATATTAGCGAACAGTTTTAATATTAATGATCTCCAAGATGGTAATTGGGATGCATTATCTGATCGACTCCAGCGTTCTAATTATATACATCCAGAGAAAATTAATATTTTTCTTAACAATTCAAATGATCTTTTTATCAAGGATGAAAACTCTAAAAATACTTTTTTAGAAATATTATCTGATACAGTTTCATGGTGGGAAGAAGATTTTGAAAGATATATAGTTGATGGAAAAAGAAAAACATTCAATGTATATCTACTAGATTAATACTAATTGTTTGATATGATAGAAATATAAACATTTCTGTGAAGAAGATAATAGCTAGACAAGTTGGACAAACGCTAATAGTTCAAAAAATTTAAATAAATATAGGTGGATTATGATTGATGAACTGAAAAAGAAGATTGCTTCTACCAAGGGTGTGGACTTTGGACCATTTGGAGAGGGGATTTCTGATGAATGGATTACAAAAGCTGAGGAAAGATTACATTTTATTTTTCCTAAAACCTATAAATGGTGGCTTAAAAACTACATGGGTGGAGAAATTTACGGAGAAGAAATTTTCAGTATCTATGGATTAGATTTTGATAGTGTTGTAGGCGGGGATATCGTATACATAAATGAACTGAACCGAGAAGAAGGGTTTAGTAACTCTGAACAATTAGTCATCTGTGAAGGGGAAGATGGCATGTTTTATTTTCAAAAACAGGAAAGTTTGACCAATGAGTTAGCAGTTTTTAGAGATGGAGAATACTATGCTAGCGATTTTATTGAATTTCTCCTAAAAAGAATAGATGGCTAGTGAATCTATTGAGCTAAAAAAGTAGGGATTATGCTCAATAATGATAGATAGGAAGATAGACTGATAGTCGTTTATAATTTAAAGAACATCAGTCGATAAGATTTTGTTTTGGCTATGATAGATGATGTGGTAACTATTGTAAAATATAGTCACAATATTACTTGCCTTGATGACGGACTTGATTGGCTGGGAAACAAAATAGATAATGTAACTGCTTCATTGTTTGATCCTAAAAAGCGCTTAGGACGGAGGTAAAAGTGCAGTTGGTAATTATAAACAGCTTGTATAAAAATGTAAGATATCGTGTTTTTGAATGGAATAGCAAGTACTACTTATTGGATTGTGATGCTAGTATTTTATTGCTTTTCTTTCCATTGTTTGCTTTTTTTAGAGCTCATAAATGTTATTGTATAGAGCCTGAAGAATATAAGACGTTGCTTTCTTCAACCTATTCTGATATAAAACCGTATCAGTTTGTAGGAGTAACTTTATGTATTATTTCCGGTACGACACTATTAAGGAGGTATTTAGTTAAGGTTTTATTACCTGAACTTCCAAATGTAGCAGCAGTATCGAAATTCGGTTTATTATTTATAATCTTATTCTTTGTGTTGGGGTTTAGATTTCAATATTCTCATAAAAAAAGACTTTCATTCGACTATGAAGGTCGACCCTATGTGTTTGTCAAAATGTCCCCTGCTAACTGGAAAATGGCAGTTGGTAAAATAATGGGTTATTTCATCCTCTTATTTCTGCTCTTGTGGTCTGTTTATACTATTGTGGTAACAGATGAAGTTGATTCTTTTATTATATTAGGAATAACTCCGTTTTTATTATTTTTAATGATGTTCGCCAATATCTCTTTCTGGGATTTAAAGGAATATCAGATAGTTTTAAAATCTAAGTAAAAAATTCCATCTAATCTTTAAAATTACTAGTACGATGCCATTGGTTACAGTTAAGAATATTAGAGGAAGTTTAAGAGATAAATTAGTCAGACACGACCAAAGTAATCAATAATCTTACTTATCTGTGAAAATGCTCCTGTAGGAAATCAAAGGAAATTAAAGATTGAATAGGATATTGACAATTAAAGCATAGATGTATAAAAGTTTGATCTCGACCATAAAGATTGGAAAGACAATTTGCTAGAGATAGTGCATAATAGATAGAAAAAAGGGGATAACATTTGCTAATCTTCAGTAGACAGATGATTTTATTAACAATGATAGGACATCTGTTGATGTAGAATTAATATTTAAGAATAATTTGGAGGTGGATTTTATGTCTGTAGGCTTAATGGTAGGTTATAATTGGTGGACAGTAGGAGAAGGGAGCTTTTTTAATTCATTCTTTTCGACTATTTATGTTCTGTTAGAGAATAATGACTGGGGAAGTAAGTACCCAGTTATCATGAATAAACTTTATTTTGGCGATATTCCTTTGGAAGATATTGAGAGTGGAATAGCAGAATTGTTATCTATTCAAGAAGAGTTGAAAAAATTTACACCTCACGACATCATCTGGGATTTTGAAGATTTGTCAGCCACTCCTCCTTGGGGTAATCATATTGCTTCCCATATCACAAATTTATCACAATATTTCATAACTAGTTCAGGCAGTGATTTATTTGAAGTCATGTTAACTTGTTTTAGATTCGCACTCGAGAAAAGTCAAAACGTGGTTGTAAAAAGTATCTGAAGAAGGATTTTCTAAAAATTTTTTAAATCCAATGTACCATTCAAATTATTGAAACTCCGATTTTTATTATTTCATATAACTCTAAGGTGTAAAAAAAATAAACTGATTTTGTAGATTTTTGAAATGTCATCATTTTGAATACAACCGTAAATAAAATCTGACTTATTAAACTATCATGGAAACCATTTGTTTAAATGCTAAACGCTGAATCACCTATCTATGGTCATATTTTTATTGTTAAATTTTATAATATAGAGTGATGTGTTATATGTCATTGTGTAGAGGAGGGAAGAAATTGGATAATATAGTACTACGAAGTGAGTGGTTCGATGAATCGGAAAATTTTTGTGAAGTTAGGCTTACTTGTGAAACAAAGTTTCTAACAATTTATCAAGTATGCTATCTCTTTGAAGATGAGATGACGAAGGTATTACTGGACATGGATGATTATATAGAAAATCCTAATCTAGCAAGAAAGATCATTTTTGGAGATGATAGGGTTGATGGAAGTGGCTATTTTGTTTTCACTTTTGCACCTATTAATGTAAGAGAAGAGTTAAATATTGAAGTGGATATGGAAGTGGCAGATAATGACGAGGGGCTCCATCGATGTCAATTTTATGTTAAAACTCAATTGGAAAATCTAAAGCATTTTAGAAATCATTTGCCTAGAATTTTTTCAAAAGACTATAGGAGAGAGATTAAATTGCATCATGAATTTAACTAGAAATGTAATGAATTAGCAAGCGTTTCTCGTTTATTCTATAAATGTATACATTTTTTTATTAGATTTTAATTAAAAAAATTGAAGGGGAGGGACTAGTGGATATTTTAAAACTAGAGGAAGAGATTGAGGGTACGAACTACTGGGACGCCTATGCATTAGACTTTAGAGCTTCATTTTTTGGAGATGAATGTAGACTCTATATTGAAGTTGAAAATGGACAATCGGATCAGTATTGCTGGGAGATTGTTTTCTACCGTTGCTTTAAGGTAAACTATGAGACGGACGCTGGTTGGACATGTTGGGAAAGTGAGACTGGTACAAGAAATTTCAATATGAGAGATATTCCTTTTGAAAATCTCATGTCTCACACTGTACATGACATTAGACTTATTGAAGCGAAAAATAATATGATACAAGCTACAATTACTTTATCAAGTATGTTAATTGACATTGTGTGCCAAGATATTCAAGTCTCTAAGGTTTTAGTGAGTGAACAGAACTTCTTTTGGAAGGTTTAGTTTTGCTAATGATAAATGTTTAAACTAGAAAAACTCTAAGTTAAAAACTTTTTGCAGAAATCATTAAGACTGGTCCTTCAGTCAAAATCGGTATATGAAGAAAACTGGATGAATAGAATTAAAATCGTTCAAGAAAATGGGGCTTATCATCTGCGTACAAGGGATGAAGAAATTTTCTTATTGAAAAAAACTATCGCAAAAGATGGATATCCGATTGTTGTCTATTCTGTAAGTAATTTTTCAGTCGCAAGAAAGAGAAATTTTTCCATAATAACGAAGAATCATTTAGAAATGCTTCCAGAAAGTAGAATACCATTTCGTCTATAAATTATCATTGTGTATTTTTATCAACTCTTCTTATAGCAATTGTTTGTTTTGTGTCATTACAGTTTGTACTGTTAGTTTTAGGAATACCATCGGTGAATGATATTTATAATATTCTAAAGAATTGGAAAGATCAGTAAGATTTAATCCTGAGAGAAATATAGTAGTAGTGATAAAATAATTTTACTTTTTCATTCCTTTTTGTTATAATAGACGACAAGAAAGAATATCTTATCAGTAAATCCTAAGCGAGCCTGTGGTAGTGAGAGTCAGGTGATTGAGAGATAAGTGTGGCGCTTTCTGTAGTATTTTCAAAAACAATGAAGTAATAAATTAGGGTGGAACCGCGTTTCTGACGCCCCTAGGTCACTTGACTTAGGAGCAAAGACACGGTTCTTTTTGTATTCTAGGTCGCAAGAAATTAGATAAAAAAGGAGTAAATAATGTCTAAAAAACTAACCTTCCACTGCGTCAGTGGCAGAGACCTCCTTACAGTCGGGCTGCCCCACGCTCAGCACTAGAGTGCCTGAGCTAGATGCAGTACTAACTCGTCTTGCCTCGTATGATCGACGAGGCAGACTCGTGTCGCAAGTAATTTATAAAAAAGGAGTAAAACATGTCTAAAAAATTGACTTTCCAGGAAATCATCCTTACTTTGCAACAATTTTGGAATGATCAGGGTTGTATGCTTATGCAGGCTTATGATAACGAAAAGGGTGCGGGAACTATGAGTCCTTACACTTTCCTTCGTGCTATTGGTCCTGAACCATGGAACGCAGCCTATGTAGAGCCTTCTCGTCGTCCAGCAGACGGTCGTTACGGAGAAAACCCAAATCGTCTCTACCAACACCACCAATTCCAAGTAGTTATGAAACCATCTCCATCAAATATCCAAGAGCTTTACCTTGAGTCTTTGGAAAAATTGGGAATCAATCCTTTGGAACACGATATTCGTTTCGTTGAAGATAACTGGGAAAACCCATCAACTGGTTCAGCTGGCCTTGGATGGGAAGTTTGGCTTGATGGTATGGAAATCACTCAATTCACTTACTTCCAACAAGTCGGTGGCTTGGCAACTGGTCCTGTTACTGCTGAGGTTACTTATGGTTTGGAACGTTTAGCTTCTTACATTCAAGAGGTAGACTCAGTTTACGATATCGAGTGGGCTCCTGGTGTTAAATACGGAGAAATTTTCCTTCAACCTGAATATGAGCATTCAAAATACAGCTTTGAAGTTTCAGATCAAGACATGCTTCTTGAAAACTTCGAAAAATTTGAAAAAGAAGCTGGACGTGCATTAGAACTAGGTCTTGTGCATCCAGCCTACGACTACGTTTTGAAATGTTCACATACCTTCAACTTGCTTGATGCTCGTGGAGCAGTCTCAGTTACAGAACGTGCTGGTTATATCGCCCGTATCCGTAACTTAGCCCGTGTCGTAGCTAAAACATTCGTAGCAGAACGCAAAAAACTTGGATACCCACTTCTTGACGAAGCTACACGCGCAAAACTCCTAGCAGAAGAGGAAGAATAAAAACAGTTACAAGAATAGAAAAAGGGTGAACAGAGTGAGCCCGTATGGCACCCATAGGCAAGTCGAAGACTTGCTAAAGGGATAGGTATCGCCGTACTGGTATCTGGGGATTTTTGAAGCTTTAGGTTCAAAAATCAGTTGCCGAAATCCACTTTGATGAGATTGTTGGAGATCTTTGTCAAGAAGACAGAAGATTTCCCCACAGACTCACAAAGTTAGTTAGCAACGTCCCCAGTACCTAAGGTGCCTATCAAAAAGAAGAAATTTTGTAAAGGAAAAAACATGACAAAAAACTTATTAGTAGAACTAGGACTCGAAGAGTTACCTGCCTACGTTGTCACACCAAGTGAAAAACAACTAGGTGAAAAAATGGCAGCCTTCTTGGATAATAACCGTCTTTCATACGAAGGAATTCAAACCTTCTCAACTCCACGTCGTTTGGCTGTTCGCGTACTTGGTTTGGCAGACCAACAAACGGATTTGACTGAAGATTTTAAAGGACCTTCTAAAAAAATTGCTTTGGATGCAGAAGGAAATTTCTCTAAAGCAGCGCAAGGCTTTGTCCGTGGTAAAGGCTTGACTGTAGATGATATCGAATTTCGTGAAATCAAAGGTGAAGAATATGTCTACGTAACTAAGCATGAGGCTGGAAAACCAGCTGAGGAAGTTTTGGCTGGAATTCCAGAAGTATTGGCTAGCTTAAGCTTCCCAGTAAGTATGCACTGGGCAAACAATACCTTTGAGTATATTCGTCCAGTCCATACGTTGACAGTTCTTTTGGATGATGTGGCACTCGATATGGATTTCTTAGATATTCATTCAGGAAGAGTTAGCCGTGGACATCGTTTCCTTGGTCACGAAGTAGAAATTCAGCATGCTGACAGCTATGAAGAAGACCTGCGCAAAGTTTATGTTATTGCTGATAGCACTGAACGCGAAAATATGATTCGTGAGCAAATTAAGGTTATTGAAGCTGAAGAAGGTGTTCAGGTACAAATTGATGAAGGACTCTTGAATGAAGTTCTGAATTTGGTTGAATACCCAACTGCCTTCATGGGGAATTTTGATCCTAAGTACCTAGAGGTTCCAGAAGAGGTTTTGGTCACTTCAATGGAGACTCATCAACGCTACTTTGTAGTTCGTGACCTTGATGGAAATCTAAAACCAAACTTTATTTCTGTTCGTAACGGAAATGCAGAGTATCTGGATAATGTCATCCGAGGAAATGAGAAAGTCTTAGTTGCGCGTCTTGAAGATGGTGAATTTTTCTGGCGTGAAGACCAAAAATTGAAGATTGAAGATCTTGTAGCTAAATTATCACACGTAACCTTCCATGAAAAGATTGGTTCATTACGTGAACACATGATTCGTACTGGACAAATTGCTATCCTTTTGGCAGAAAAAGCAGGTTTATCAGTTGATGAAACTATTGATCTTGCTCGTGCTGCTGCTATTTATAAGTTTGACCTCTTGACTGGTATGGTTGGTGAATTTGATGAGCTTCAAGGGATCATGGGTGAGAAGTATGCGCTTCTTGCAGATGAAAATGCTGCAGTGGCACAAGCAATCCGTGAACACTACCTTCCAGACTCAGCAGACGGAGCTCTTCCTGAATCTAAAGTTGGAGCAATACTTGCATTAGCCGATAAATTAGATACTCTCTTATCTTTCTTCTCTGTTGGTTTGATTCCATCTGGTTCAAACGACCCTTATGCCCTTCGTCGTGCAACACAAGGGATTGTTCGAATCTTAGAGGACTTTGGATGGAATATTCCAATGGACGAGTTGATTGCGAGTCTTTATGCTTTATCGTTTGATAGTTTAACTTACGATAACCAAGAAGAAGTGCTTAACTTCATCAAAGCTCGTGTTGATAAGATGATGGGTTCTACTGCGAAAGATATTAAGGAAGCTGTTCTTGCAAGTTCAAACTTTGTTGTTGCAGATATGATTGAAGCAGCAGAAGCACTGAAAGAAGCATCTCTAAATAGTGACTACAAACCAGCTGTTGAATCATTATCTCGTGCCTTTAACCTAGCGGAAAAAGCAGAAGGTTCGGTTAAAGTTGATTCAAGTCTCTTTGAAAATGAACAGGAAAAAGAACTAGCTCAAGCAGTAGAAAATCTAGAATTGAAGGGCTCAGCTAACGATAAATTAACACAACTATTTGCTCTTAGTCCAGTTATTGATGCATTCTTTGACAATACCATGGTTATGGCAGATGATGTTGATGTTAAGAATAATCGTTTGGCTATTCTAGCTGAACTTGTCAATAAAGCAAAAACAGTGGCTGCTTTTAACCTTCTTAATACAAAATAGTAATTGAAAAGTAGATTGGAGGTCCAAATATGACACCAGAAAAAATCGCTCGTATTAATGAGCTTGCGAAAAAGAAAAAAACAGAAGGCTTGACTGCAGAAGAAAAAGTAGAACAAGCTAAACTTCGTGAGGAATATATCGAAGGCTATCGTCGTTCAGTACGTCACCACATTGAAGGAATCAAAATTGTCGATGAAGATGGAAATGATGTGACTCCTGAAAAACTTCGTCAGGTACAACGTGAAAAGGGTTTGCATGGTCGTAGTCTTGACGATCCAAATTCATAAGTTGAATAAATTAAATACTCGGTTAGCCTATGCTAACCGAGTATTTGTTTTAAAAAAAAGGAACCAAGAGAGGTTCCTTTAGTATTAGATTTTAGTTACTTGCCCCAGAAGTAGCATCGGCATCTCCATGGTCTCCGTCAGCTGAGTCAGAAGCACCAGAAGTAGCATCGGCATCTCCGTGACCTCCAGCAGCAGGAGCAAAAGGTCCGCTACCGCCTACCAAACGTTGACCAGTTTCTTTCAAGTACCAGTCAAGCCATGGTTGGAAGTTAAAGACAATTTCATTGATACCAGCATATGATCCATCAGGATAGTACATAGCTTGGTAGTTGTGAGTATTGATAACACCTGCAGGTGAACCTGGAACAATTGTACGTACGTATTCTTGGTTACCGTTTCTAAGAGTTCCAATAACCCACTCAACATTTTTCATACGTGCAGGTGGAAGTGATCCATGAACTGTTGACATACGGCTACCAGATTGAGATGGTACACGTTTTGCAAACATTGTATCAGGATCTTGGTGAGCATTGTTGTAGTAGAGGAATTGGTTGTTATCGTCAGCATATGTCAGTTCAAATGGCATAGCTTTCAAGAACATATCAATTTGGTTAACTGTAAGGATACCATGGTCAAGTTTAACGTATGTATCACCAGACACAGCGCCTGTAATTTCTGCAACTTTTTCTACCCATTCTGGATCATCAGGGTCAACTTCTGTAATAGTTGTAGCGATTGGTTTTCCACAATCCAAGTCTTCTGGTTCAATTGGTTTTGGTTTTTTCAATTTAGAAACGACTCCCACGTATTTGACAAAGTTATCTAAGCAAGTTTCAAGGAATTTAACAGTTCCTTCGTTAATAATATTTCCGTTTGCATCAAAAGCTTCTTTGGCTTTTCCAAGAAGGAATTCATTACCTGGTAATGTGTAGGCATTTACTCCTGGTGCATCAAGAATTTTACGAAGGTGAACTTGAGCACGTGAAGTTCCTTGATCGTAGTATGAAGCACCCACAATCATAACTGGTTTGTTTTCGAATGGATGAACTTCGTATGAAAGCCATTCAAGGACTGACTTAAGTGAAGCAGAAATAGTGTGGTTGTGCTCTGGAGTAGCAATAATGACACCATCAGCACGAGTGATTTTGTTGTAAAGAAGACGTAATTGGAAGCTTTCATCCCATTTTTCATCTTGATTAAACATTGGAACTTCATCAATTTCAAGAACTTCTAATTCAAATTTTAGTTTGAAGTTACGACGGATGAATTCCAAGAGTTTGCGGTTATATGATTGATCGTAGTTTGATCCAACAAGTCCAACAAATTTCATTCTATTTTGTCTCCTATCTTACAAGTTTTCCCAGTCAAATTCTTCAGCATCTTTGCGAAGCAATTCTTGCGCGCTACGCAATTTTTCAGTAATCTTGACAAAGATACGGAAGTCATCAAAGATGGCATCTAATTTATTAATAACATCAAGATCTACCAAGTCACCATTCTTATCAAATGCTTGAAGAGAATGAGAAAGCAAGAATTCGTCAGGTAGAACTGTCGCTTTAATCTCTGGCGCATTCAAAATTTGACGAAGTTGCAATTGAGCACGTGAAGAACCAAGAGTACCATATGAAGCACCAGTAATCATGACTGGTTTATTCAAAAGTGGGAATACTCCGTAAGAAATCCAAGCAAGGGCGCTCATAAGTACAGCTGGAATTGAGTGGTCATATTCTGGAGTACCGATAATAACACCATCAGCCGCTTCGATTTTAGCTACGATTTCCATAGCCTCAGCCGGGATTTGTTTGTCGGCTGGTTTGTTGAAAACTGGAAGATCTTTAATTTCGACCAATTCGATTTCTGCTTTATCAGCAAAGTGTTTTTGCATATATTGAAGCAGTTGGCGGTTTGTGGAACGTTTAGAGTTAGTTCCTACAATAGCAATAAGTTTAAGCATGGGCTTTCCTTTCTCTTTTGCATTATTAATTAATTACCGTTGGATACCAGATGAACAAGCGATGCGTCCATCTTTGTCAATGAGGATGGCTTCGATACCATCAATATTTTCGACTTGCCACATGATTGATGCGCTACGTTTACCAAACAATCGTGTAGTCCATATCTCGCCGTCGACAGATCGATTTGATATAATGGTCAAACTTGCTAAATCCGTTTCAATAGGATAGCCAGTTTCACTATCGAAAATGTGATGATAGTCCTTACCATCAATTTCAAGATGCCTTTCATAGATTCCTGAAGTAACAACTGACTTTCCAGTAATAGATAAGGTCATCAGGTGATTACCACGTGGATGATTAGGGTCTTGAATACCGATTTGCCAAGGTTGACCATTTTTTGCTTGGTTGTTTCCAATGGTGAGGATGTTTCCTCCGAGATTGATAAGAGCAGAAGTGACGCCATTTTCTTTTAAGAAAGTTGCAACCTTATCTGCGCTATACCCCTTTGCTAAACAACCCAAATCAATTTTCATTCCCTTTTTTTCAAGGAAAACAGTTGAATTCATTGAATCGAGTTTGATCAAGCGAGGGTCTATCAATGGTAAAACGGAAGCAATTTCTTCAGGACTAGCAACTTTCGCATCGGAAAAACCAATACGCCAGGTTTGAACCAAGGGACCGATACTGATATTGAGATGACTTCCAGGCGCTAGACTATGGTCTAAACCTAAGGAAATCAGTTCAAATAAATCAGGGTGAACCTTGACTGGAGCTATTCCAGCCTGATGGTTGATTTCCATCAATTCCGATTCAGAACTATTGGCGTTGAAGCGAAATTCAAGCTCCTTTAGCAAATCAAAAGCTTGACGGAGAAGACTATCAGCCTGCTCGTGTACTAAGGAAATGGTAATCGTAGTTCCCATTAGTCGTTCAGAAGATGAACTAAGAGGCAAAAAACCAACTCCTTTCAAGTCAATTGGAAATAGTTGTAAATTCTATCATGAAAGTGATGTAAAGATTTATATTTTATTCCCATGTAAATAGAATATCATAAAGTCAGCGTTTTCACAATTTATTTTTTAAAAAAAGTCAAGAAATATGCTCAAATAAACTAAATTCCCTCAAAATAAAATTTGAAAACGCTGAAAATAAGTTGATATATGTTTTCAATCTTTTCAAAAATAAGGGAAAATAAGTAAAAAGCTTGTAAACGCTCACAGATAATGATATACTAGAGGGGTAAATAAAAATTAAAAGGTAGGAATTATCTAATGAGTAAAATCGTAGTCGTGGGTGCTAACCACGCTGGAACTGCATGTATCAACACTATGTTGGACAACTTTGGCAACGAAAACGAAATCGTTGTATTTGACCAAAACTCAAACATTTCATTCCTTGGATGCGGAATGGCTCTTTGGATTGGTGAGCAAATCGACGGTGCTGAAGGATTGTTCTACTCTGATAAAGAAAAATTGGAAGCAAAAGGCGCTAAAGTTTACATGAACTCTCCAGTTCTTTCAATCGACTATGACAACAAAGTTGTTACTGCAGAAGTTGACGGAAAAGAGCACAAAGAATCATACGAAAAATTGATCTTTGCAACTGGTTCTACACCAATCTTGCCACCAATTGAAGGTGTTGAAATTGTTAAAGGTAACCGTGAGTTCAAAGCTACTCTTGAAAATGTACAATTTGTTAAATTGTATCAAAACGCTGAAGAAGTTATCAACAAACTTGCAGATAAGAGCCAAAATCTTAACCGTATCGCTGTTGTTGGTGGTGGGTACATCGGTGTTGAGCTTGCTGAAGCATTCGAACGTCTTGGAAAAGAAGTTGTTCTTGTTGATATCGTAGATACAGTCTTGAACGGATACTACGACAAAGACTTCACTCAATTGATGGCTAAAAACTTGGAAGACAATAACATCCGCTTGGCACTTGGTCAAACTGTAAAAGCTATCGAAGGTGATGGTAAAGTTGAACGCTTGATCACTGACAAAGAAAGCTTTGACGTTGATATGGTTATCCTTGCAGTTGGTTTCCGTCCTAACACAGCTCTTGCTGATGGTAAGATTGAACTCTTCCGTAACGGTGCTTTCCTTGTTAACAAAAAACAAGAAACATCTATCCCAGGTGTATTTGCTGTGGGTGACTGTGCGACTGTTTATGATAACGCTCGTAAAGACACTAGCTACATCGCTCTTGCATCAAACGCAGTTCGTACTGGTATCGTAGGTGCATACAACGCTTGTGGACATGAACTTGAAGGAATCGGTGTTCAAGGATCAAACGGTATCTCTATCTACGGTCTTCACATGGTTTCAACTGGTTTGACTCTTGAAAAAGCAAAAGCTGCAGGCTACAATGCAACTGAAACTGGCTTCAACGATCTTCAAAAACCAGAATTTATGAAACATGACAACCATGAAGTAGCTATCAAGATTGTCTTCGACAAAGATAGCCGTGAAATCCTTGGTGCTCAAATGGTATCACGTGATCCTGGAATCGCTATGGGAATCCATATGTTCTCACTTGCTATCCAAGAACACGTTACAATTGAAAAATTGGCCTTGACAGACCTATTCTTCTTGCCACACTTCAATAAACCATACAACTACATCACTATGGCAGCATTGACAGCTGAAAAATAATGATTTGTGAAACGGAAGATTTAATTCTTCCGTTTTTATCATCAAAAAAATGAGAGTGGGACAGAAATCGGTAATTCGTTAGAATTCGATTTCGTCGTCCCACCTCCGCACAGTTGAGTAGGGCTGTAAAAGCTGATGAAATCAGCGAAGTAGAGCCCACTCAACCACTGCGTCTTGCTCGACAATCCAAAGACAAGAAGAGGCTAGGACTTTTGTCCCAGCCTCATTTTTGATATCTAGATGTTATGAAGTTTCTTCTTTTACGAAGGTGAACCCTTCTCCTAAAATTTCGTGTGCTTCAGTGATGGTAATAAAGGCCATCGGATCCACGGTATGTATCATTTCTTTCATCTTAATCATTTCATTTCTTGCTACAATACAGTAAATAATTTTCAAATCTTTTTGACTGTAGTAGCCTTGCCCAGAAATGAAGGTGACACCTCTACCGAGCTCTTCATTGATTTTATCAGCTAACTCCATAGGCTTTTGGGTGATGATCATAAATCCTTTACCAGCATATCCACCTTCACCAATCAAGTCGATAACTCTAGAGACGATGAAGTCAAATAAAAGTGTATAGGTTACGAGACGAAGATCTTGGAAAATAATTAAAATGAGCATTAGGATAAGGAAGTCTAGTGCAAAGAGTAATTTTCCAACGGAGATATTGGTGTACTTGTTGAGAATTCGAGCGACGATATCTGTTCCACCAGTGGTACCACCAGCATTGAAGATAACACCTAGACCAAGTCCCAAAAGAACACCCGCAACCAAGGCAACGATAACCAAATCTCCTTCAAGATTAAAGTGGAGAGGAATCTTTTCAAAGATTGCTAACCAAATGGATAAGGAAATGGTTCCGAGCAAACTTGTGTACAGAGTCTTTGAACCAAATATTTTCCAGGCTAGAATAAAGAGCGGGATATTGATTAACAGGTTCATCAAGGAGATGGGAATGTTAAAGAGATAATAGGTAATCAAGGTGATCCCAGTTGCTCCCCCCTCGAATAAGTGGTGGGGCACAACGAAATACGTGAGTCCGAAGGCATAGATGGCAGCTCCGAATATAATGGTTAAAATAGATTTGATATGCCGTAGCATTGAGCTTACCTCCTATTTTTAAAAATCTAAAATGTTGACAGCCTTCAGGTTAAAAGTCCTTATTTTACTTTCATGGATTGAATTTTCTCAGGGTCGGGTGTGACACGGAGAGTCTTTTGTCCAGTATAAGTCACAAATCCTGGTTTACCACCTGTGGGCTTATTGAGTTTTTTGACCTCAATCATATCTACCTGAACGAGGTTGGAGAGACGGCCTTTTGAAAAGTAGGCAGCTAGCTCTGCCGCATCTGTCTTAACTTCGTCAGTAGGATTGAGATTGGCAGTGATAACAACGTGACTTCCAGGGATGTCCTTAGCATGGAACCAGAGTTCTTCTTTACGAGCCATTTTAAAGGTTAACTCGTCATTTTGAAGGTTGTTACGACCAACTAGGATAATGGTTTTTCCGTCGCTTGCAAGATATTTTTCAGGTTTTTGTCGTTTCTGGATTTTCTCGCGTTGTCTTCTGCGGATAAATCCTGTTTGAATTAATTCTTCACGAATTTCAGCAATTTCATCTAGTCCAGCCTGGTTGAGAACTGTCTCTACGCTTTCTAGGTAAAGAATAGTAGCCTTGGTTTCTTCGATTAGTTCAGTCAGGTATTTAACAGCTTCTTTTAATTTCTGATAACGCTTGAAGTAACGTTGAGCATTTTGGTTTGGTGTTAAAGCTTTATCAAGTGCAATCGTGATAGGTTGATTGGTGTAGTAGTTGTCCAAAATGACCTGATCTTGGTCATTGGGAACTTGATGAAGAAAAGTCGTTAGCAATTCACCTTTTTGACGAAATTCCTCTGCATTTTCAGTAGCAAGGAGTTCTTTTTCTTGTTTTTTAAGTTTTTGACGATTTTTTTGTAGCTCATTTTCAACTCGGCGAATGAGTTCGCTAGCTTGCTGCTTAACTCGATCACGCTCTGCCTTATCCTTGTAATAGACATCAAGTAATTGAGAAAGGTTGTCAAAATACTCCGTTGTTTTACTAGAAAAAGGCACACAAGAGAAAGACTTGTCTGTTAAGCAAGGTTTGGTTTCTTGCTTAAAAAAGTTTCGGAAATTGGATAGTTTATCATTCGTTAATAATTTTTCCAATTCGTATGCTGTATCACGACCTAGACCTTGGAAAAGCTTTTGAAGGTTTTTAGCAGTTAACTCTTGAGTTTGTAGAATCTCAAACAATTTTTCATCCTTGACCGTGAAAGGATTGAGAGCCTCCGTACTTGGTGGAGCAATATAAGTAGCGCCTGGTAATAAGGTACGGTAACTATTTTGCGAAAAACCTATATGCTTAATAACTTCAAGGATTTTGTTGCTAGACTTATCTACGAGGAGGATATTACTATGTTTACCCATAATCTCAATGATGAGAGTGGTCTGGATATGGTCCCCAATCTCGTTTTTATTGGAAACTGTGATCTCTACGATACGATCATTTTCGATCTGCTCGATTGACTCAATAACTGCTCCTTGAAGGTATTTTCTCAATACCATAATAAAAGTAGATGGCTGAGCAGGATTTTCAAAGGTTGACTCTGTTAACTGGATGCGCCCAAAAACTGGATGGGCAGAAAGGAGCAAACGATGACTTTTACGATTGCTACGGATTTGCAAGACTAACTCTTGTTCAAAGGGTTGATTAATTTTTTGAATGCGCCCATTTAGTAACTCAGTTCGCAATTCCTCAACCATGTGGTGTAAAAAAAATCCATCAAATGACATGGTTCTCTCCTCGTGAATGTATTCCATAGTATTATATCAAAAAGGTAGAATAAAATCATAGAAATGTGATATAATAAAGCCAAGTAAAGAGAAACGAGAAGCACATGTATATTGAAATGGTAGATGAAACTGGTCAAGTTTCAAAAGAAATGTTGCAACAAACCCAAGAAATTTTGGAATTTGCAGCCCAAAAATTGGGAAAAGAAGACAAGGAGATGGCAGTCACTTTTGTGACCAACGAACGAAGCCATGAACTTAATCTAGAGTTTCGTGATACCGATCGTCCAACAGATGTCATCAGTCTTGAATATAAACCAGAGCTAGAGATTGCCTTTGATGAGGAAGATCTGGAAAATGATCCTGACTTGGCAGAAATGATGTCAGAATTTGACGCCTACATTGGTGAGCTTTTCATTTCCATTGACAAGGCACATGAGCAGGCTGAGGAGTACGGTCATAGTTTTGAGCGTGAGATGGGCTTCTTGGCAGTGCACGGCTTTTTACACATTAACGGCTATGATCACTACACTCCCGAAGAAGAAGCGGAGATGTTCTGTTTACAAGAAGAAATTTTGACAGCCTATGGACTCACAAGACAATAAACGAAAATGGAAAAATCGTGACCTAATCTCAAGTTTAGAATTTGCCATCACTGGGATTTTGACTGCAATTGAGGAAGAACGTAATATGAGAAAGCATGCAGCGACAGCTCTTGTAGTTGTTCTTGCAGGTTTTGTTTTTCAGGTGTCACGAATCGAATGGTTATTTCTACTTATGAGCATTTTCATGGTGGTAGCTTTTGAGATTATTAATTCAGCTATTGAAAATGTAGTAGATTTGGCTAGTCACTATCACTTTTCTATGTTGGCAAAGAAAGCTAAGGACATGGCAGCAGGTGCCGTGCTTGTAGTCTCAATTTTTGCCGCTTTGACAGGTGCGCTTATCTTTCTCCCTCGGATTTGGGACTTATTATTTTAAACAGTAAGAGGAAATTATGACATTTAAATCAGGCTTTGTAGCCATTTTAGGACGTCCCAATGTTGGGAAGTCAACTTTTTTGAATCACGTCATGGGGCAAAAGATTGCCATCATGAGTGATAAGGCGCAGACAACGCGCAATAAAATCATGGGGATTTACACCACTGATAAGGAACAAATCGTCTTTATCGATACCCCAGGAATTCACAAACCCAAAACAGCTCTTGGCGATTTCATGGTTGAGTCTGCCTACAGTACCCTTCGTGAAGTAGATACAGTTCTATTTATGGTGCCAGCAGATGAGGCGCGTGGTAAGGGCGATGACATGATTATCGAGCGTCTTAAGGCTGCTAAGGTTCCGGTGATTTTGGTGGTCAATAAG
Source organism: Streptococcus sp. KHUD_014 (assembly GCF_051106275.1). GTDB lineage: Bacteria > Bacillota > Bacilli > Lactobacillales > Streptococcaceae > Streptococcus. The sequence goes on from NZ_CP193666.1 coordinate 871,309, forward strand.
ATTGATAAGGTTCATCCAGACCAGCTTTTAGCTCAAATTGATGATTTTCGTAATCAAATGGATTTCAAGGAGATTGTTCCAATCTCAGCCCTTCAAGGCAATAATGTCTCTCGCTTGGTAGATATCCTCAGTGAAAATCTTGAAGAAGGTTTCCAATATTTCCCAGCCGATCAAATCACAGACCATCCAGAGCGTTTCTTGGTTTCTGAGATGATTCGTGAAAAGGTCTTACACTTAACTCGTGAAGAAATTCCACACTCAGTTGCAGTAGTGGTGGACTCTATGAAACGAGATGAGGAAACTGATAAAGTTCATATCCGAGCAACCATCATGGTGGAGCGTGACAGCCAAAAAGGGATTGTCATCGGTAAAGGTGGTGCCATGCTTAAGAAAATTGGGACTATGGCCCGTCGTGATATTGAACTCATGCTAGGAGACAAGGTCTTCCTAGAAACTTGGGTCAAGGTTAAGAAAAACTGGCGAGATAAGAAGCTAGATTTGGCTGACTTTGGCTATAACGAAAAAGAATATTAAGAAGAGGTGGGCACTAGCCTGCTTCTTGTTTTTAGAGAAGGAGGAGCTATGCCTGAATTACCTGAAGTCGAAACGGTTCGACGAGGTCTTGAAAAACTAATTCTAGGGAAGAAGATTGCTAGTCTTGATATTCGTTATCCCAAGATGATTAAGACAGATTTGGATCAGTTTCAGAAAGAATTGCCTGGTCAAGTTGTTAAATCAATGGGACGTCGTGGAAAATATTTGCTTTTTTATTTGACAGACAAGGTCTTGATTTCGCATCTGCGAATGGAAGGCAAGTATTTTTATTATCCAGGTCAAGTCCCTGAACGTAAGCATGCCCATGTTTTTATCCACTTTGAAGATGGTGGGACTCTGGTTTACGAGGATGTCCGTAAGTTTGGAACTATGGAGTTACTTGCTCCTGAACTTCTAGAAGCTTACTTTCTATCTAAGAAGCTTGGACCAGAACCTACTGAAAAGGATTTTGACTTAGAGATTTTTAGAGGTGCCTTGAAGAAATCTAGAAAACCTATCAAATCGCATCTTCTCGATCAAACTTTGGTTGCTGGATTGGGTAATATCTATGTGGATGAGGTACTTTGGAGAGCGAAAGTCCATCCTTCAAGAACCTCTAATAGTTTAACAGCACAAGAGGCTAGAAAAGTCCATGATGAAACGATCATTGTTATAGGTCAGGCGGTTGAAAAGGGTGGTTCAACCATTCGCACTTATACCAATGCATTTGGAGAAGATGGGACTATGCAGGACTTTCATCAGGTCTATGATAAAGCTGGACAAGATTGTTCACGTTGTGGATCCATCATCGAAAAAATTCAACTCGGTGGTCGTGGAACCCATTTTTGTCCAAAATGTCAAAGGAGGGACTGATGCGAAAAATAATCGGAATCACTGGTGGTATTGCGTCAGGTAAGTCCACTGTCACAAGTTTTCTAAGACAAAAAGGGTTTGAAGTGGTAGATGCGGATGCTCTTGTTCACCAACTTCAAAAATCTGGTGGCCGACTTTATCAGATTTTAGTGGAGCATTTTGGGGAAAAGATCCTTCTTGAAAATGGTGAACTGAATCGTCCCTTGCTTGCGAGCCTTATTTTTTCAAATTCTGAAGAGCAAGAATGGTCCAAGGAAACCCAGGGACAAATTATCCGTGAAGAATTGGGCTCTTTGAGAGACAAGTCAGCTCAGACTGAGGACCTATTTTTCATGGATATTCCATTGCTTTTTGAACAGAACTATGCTTCTTGGTTTGATGAAACTTGGCTAGTTTATGTAAGTCGAGATACCCAGCTGGATCGCTTAATGAAAAGAGATTATCTGACTATAGAGGACGCACAAGCCCGTCTGGCCTCCCAGTGGCTCTTAGAAGAAAAGAAAAGATTGGCTAGTCATATTTTAGACAATAATGGGAGTCGAGAGCAACTGTTGAGTCAAGTGGCCAGCCTACTTCAAGGAGGCGATACTCTTGAAAGAGATTAGTTGGAAGGACAACCTTCGTATTGCCTGGTTAGGATCTTTCTTGACAGGTGCCTGTATTTCTTTGGTGGTTCCTTTTATGCCAATCTTTGTTGAGCAATTAGGGGTTGAACCGAGTCAAGTTACCTTTTATTCAGGTTTAGCTATCTCAGTTTCGGCTATTTCTGCAGCCTGTGTTTCACCTCTTTGGGGGATTCTGGCGGACAGATATGGTCGCAAACCTATGATGATACGAGCAGGGCTTGCCATGACTATTACAATGGGTGGTTTAGCTTTTGTTCCAAATGTTTATTGGCTCTTAGCCTTGCGATTGTTAAATGGTGTTTTCACTGGATTTGTACCCAATGCGACAGCTTTGATTGCCAGTCAAGTTCCAAAGGATAAGTCAGGCTATGCTTTAGGAACTCTTTCATCTGGTGTCGTAGCAGGGACTCTTACAGGCCCTTTTGTTGGTGGAATGATTGCAGAAGTCTTTGGGATTCGCAATGTTTTCTTGATGGTTGGTGGTTTTTTATTTCTGGCTGCTATCTTAACTATTTTTTTTATCAAGGAAGACTTTCAACCAGTGCCGAAAGAAAAAGCACTCCCTACCAAAGAGCTCTTTACTTCTGTTAAGTATCCATATCTCTTGTTTAATTTATTTGCAACAAGTTTTGTCATTCAAGTTGCTGCACAATCAGTCGGTCCCATTCTTGCTCTCTATATCCGTGACTTAGGTCAGAATGAAAATCTCCTCTTTGTATCAGGCTTAATAGTTTCCAGTATGGGCTTATCAAGTATGATGAGTTCAGGTGTGATGGGGCGTTTGGGAGATAAGGTTGGTAATCATCGTTTATTAATTGTAGCGCAAGCTTATTCAGTTCTCATTTATCTTTTTTGCGCCAACGCATCCACACCTCTAGAATTAGGGATTTATCGCTTTCTCTTTGGTCTGGGAACAGGAGCTCTTGTTCCAGGGATCAATGCTCTCCTTAGCAGGATGACTCCCAAAGCAGGTATTTCAAGAGTATTTGCCTTTAATCAAGTCTTCTTTTATTTAGGAGGAGTGATTGGCCCCTTGGCAGGCTCAGTAGTCGCGGAACAATTCGGCTACCATTCAGTATTTTATGCAACAGCTGCCTGTGTAGCTCTCAGTTGTTTATTTAATCTTATCCAATTTAGAACATTATTAAAAGTGAAGGAAATCTAGTGCGAGTAAAAATCAATCTCAAATGCTCCTCTTGTGGTAGCATCAATTATCTAACCAGTAAGAACTCCAAAACCCATCCAGACAAGATTGAGGTCTTAAAGTATTGCCCAAAAGAAAGAAAAGTGACTCTACATCTTGAATCTAAGTAGAAATTATGGTAGAATAATAGGGATTTTAAGGAGTTTGATATGTATAACCTATTATTAACCATTTTATTAGTATTATCTGTTGTGATTGTGATTGCAATTTTCATGCAACCAACTAAAAACCAATCTAGCAATGTATTTGATGCCAGTGCAGGTGATTTGTTTGAACGTAGCAAAGCGCGCGGTTTTGAAGCTGTGATGCAACGTTTGACAGGAATTTTAGTCTTTTTCTGGCTAGCCATTGCCTTAGCATTGACGGTATTATCAAGTAGATAAGAAAATAATGGGCGGGACTGGGTCTTTGCCTATTTTTATTTTTATACTCTTCAAAAATCAAATTCAAACCACGTCAGCGTCGGCTTGTCGTACTCAAGTACTGCCTTCGCCTAGCTTTCTAGTTTGCTCTTTGATTTTTATTGAGTATTAAATGATGTTTGAGAAGGTTTTACACCAAAAAGAAAATATTATAAATCTAGAAAGAAAACATGAAAGATAAAATAAAAGAATATTTACAAGAGAAGGGGCGAGTGACTGTAAATGACCTAGCTCAAGTTCTCGGAAAGGATGGTTCTAAAGACTTCCGTGAGTTAATCAAAACCCTTTCCTTGATGGAACGTAAGCACCAGCTTCGCTTTGAAGAAGATGGTAGTTTAACCCTAGAACAGAAGAAAAAACATGAGATTACCCTGAAAGGAATTTTCCATGCTCATAAAAATGGGTTCGGTTTTGTAAGTCTTGAAGGCGAAGAAGACGATCTTTTTGTTGGAAAAAGTGATGTTAACTATGCCATTGATGGCGATACTGTTGAAGTTGTCATCAAGAAAGTTGCTGACCGTAACAAAGGAACCGCAGCAGAAGCAAAGATTATCGATATTTTAGAACACAGTCTCACGACAGTTGTCGGGCAAATTATTCTTGATGAAGAGAAACCAAAGTATGCGGGTTATATTCGTTCTAAAAATCAAAAGATTAGTCAACCAATCTACGTTAAGAAGCCAGCCCTTAAACTCGAGGGAACAGAAGTTCTCAAGGTCTTTATTGATAAGTACCCAAGTAAGAAACACGATTTCTTTGTGGCTAGTGTCCTAGATGTGGTTGGACATTCAACAGATGCGGGGATTGATGTCCTCGAGGTCTTGGAGTCCATGGACATTGTGTCCGAGTTTCCAGAAGCTGTTCTTAAAGAAGCAGAAAAGGTTCCTGATGCGCCATCAGAGAAAGATATGGAAGGTCGTCTGGACTTAAGAGATGAAATTACCTTTACCATTGATGGAGCTGATGCCAAGGACTTGGATGATGCTGTTCATATCAAACCATTGAAAAATGGAAATATCGAACTAGGAGTTCATATCGCGGATGTTTCATATTATGTAACGGAAGGTTCTGCTCTTGACAAGGAAGCTCTCAATCGTGCGACCTCTGTCTATGTGACAGACCGTGTAGTTCCAATGCTTCCAGAACGACTGTCAAATGGAGTCTGCTCTCTCAATCCCCAAGTTGATCGCCTGACCCAGTCTGCCATTATGGAGATTGATAAACATGGTCGTGTAGTCAACTACACCATTACACAAACAGTTATCAAGACCAGTTTTCGTATGACCTATAGCGATGTCAATGATATCCTAGCAGGTGATGAGAAGAAGAGACAAGACTATAAGAAAATCGTTCCTAGTATCGAGTTAATGGCTAAGCTCCATGAGACTTTGGAAAGTATGCGGATTAAGCGTGGAGCTCTTAATTTTGATACCAATGAAGCTAAGATTTTAGTAGATAAAAAAGGTAAGCCAGTTGATATTGTCCTTCGTCATCGTGGGACTGCAGAACGTATGATTGAGTCCTTTATGCTGATTGCCAACGAAACAGTTGCCGAGCACTTTAGTAAGCTGGACCTACCTTTTATCTATCGGATTCACGAGGAACCTAAGGCTGAGAAAGTTCAGAAGTTTATTGATTACGCTTCAAGTTTTGGATTACGAATCTATGGGACTGCCAGTGAGATAATTCAGGAAGCCCTCCAAGATATCATGCGTGCTGTTGAAGGAGAGCCATATGCGGATGTATTGTCCATGATGCTTCTGCGCTCTATGCAGCAGGCTCGTTATTCTGAGCATAATCACGGTCACTATGGATTAGCTGCAGACTACTACACTCACTTTACCAGCCCAATTCGTCGTTATCCTGACCTCCTTGTTCACCGTATGATTCGTGACTATGGGCGTTCTAAAGAAGTAGCGGAGCATTTTGAACAAGTGATTCCAGAGATTGCGACTCAATCTTCAAACCGTGAGCGCCGTGCCATCGAGGCCGAGCGTGAAGTCGAAGCTATGAAAAAAGCTGAATACATGGAAGAGTATGTTGGTGAAGAGTACGATGCAGTTGTTTCAAGTATTGTTAAATTTGGTCTTTTTGTTGAATTACCAAATACAGTTGAGGGATTGATTCACATTACCAATCTACCTGAGTTTTACCATTTTAATGAACGCGATTTAACCCTTCGTGGGGAGAAATCTGGTATTACCTTCCGAGTGGGACAGCAGATCCGTATTCGCGTTGAAAGAGCTGATAAGATGACTGGTGAGATTGATTTCTCCTTTATTCCAAGTGAATTTGATGTCATTGAAAAAAGTTTGAAAGGCTCTGACCGTAAGGATAGAGGGCGTCGTTCAGATAAGAAAGAAGACAAGAGAAAATCTGGTCGCTTAGGTGATAAGCGCAAGCATTCTCCAAAAGACAAGAAGAAAAAGAGCAAGAAACCTTTTTACAAGGAAGTAGCAAAGAAAGGAGCCAAGCATGGCAAAGGGCGAGGGAAAGGTCGTCGCGCAAAATAAAAAAGCGCACCACGATTATACAATCGTAGATACGCTAGAAGCAGGAATGGTCCTGACAGGAACTGAGATCAAGAGTGTTCGAGCAGCCCGCATCAATCTGAAAGATGGGTTTGCCCAAGTGAAAAATGGGGAAGTCTGGCTGAGTAATGTCCATATCGCTCCTTATGAAGAAGGGAATATCTGGAATCAGGAACCAGAACGTCGTCGTAAACTTCTCCTTCATAAAAAGCAAATCCAGAAGTTAGAGCAAGAAACAAAGGGAACAGGGATGACGCTGGTTCCTCTAAAAGTCTATATCAAAGATGGCTATGCCAAGTTACTCTTAGGACTTGCAAAAGGGAAACACGATTACGATAAACGGGAGTCGATTAAACGACGCGAGCAAGATCGTGATATCGCGCGTGTTATGAAAGCAGTTAACCATCGATAGAAAGAGTGAAGTAAATGGAAAAACTAGTTGCCTATAAACGAATGCCTGTCTGGAATAAAGACACCATGCCAGAAGCTGTTCAAAGAAAACACAATACCAAGGTCGGAACCTGGGGCAAGATTACCGTATTAAAAGGGGCTCTTAAGTTTATTGAATTGACTGAGGAGGGGGAAGTTATAGCTGAGCACCTCTTTGAAGCAGGTGCTGATAATCCTATGGCGCAACCTCAAGCTTGGCACAGGGTCGAGGCCGCTACAGATGATGTTGAATGGTACTTGGAATTCTATTGTAAACTAGAAGATTATTTCCCTAAGAAATACAATACCAATCCAGTTCATTCGGAAGTCTTAGAAGCTATGCAGACGGTCAAACCATGTAAGGCACTAGATTTGGGTTGTGGTCAAGGAAGAAATGCACTCTTTCTCGCTCAACATGGATTTGATGTCACAGCAGTGGACCAAAATGAGTTATCCCTTGAAATCTTGCAAAGCATTGTGGAGCAAGAAGACTTTGAAATGCCTGTCGGTCTCTACGATATCAATTCAGCTAGCATTGGACAAAGTTACGATTTTATCGTATCAACGGTTGTGCTCATGTTTTTACAAGCAGAACGTATTCCTGCTATTATCCGAAACATGCAGGAACAAACCTCTATCGGTGGCTACAATTTGATTGTTTGTGCCATGGATACGGAAGATTATCCATGTTCAGTTAATTTTCCCTTTACCTTTAAAGAGGGGGAATTAGCAAATTACTACCAGGACTGGGAGTTAGTGAAGTATAATGAAAATCCTGGTCATTTGCACCGTCGTGATGAAAACGGAAATCGTATCCAACTACGCTTTGCGACCATGTTGGCAAGAAAAGTAAAATAAAAGACTAAGGGAATAGAAAAGGATTTTTCTATTTCCTTTTTTGTTACCCTAATAAGAAAGGAAGTTCTCAATTTATGCTATACTAGAAGTGTAGGCAAAAAGTTTAAGTAGCCAGAATTTTTATGGATATTTTCAAACATTTAGAAGTTTCCATGCCAACAACCAATGTTTGTATAGGGAGGTAGTAGCATGACCAGTGTGCTAGTAGAAATCTATGATCGCCATTCTTTAGAGAAAAATGTTTATCCAGCCTTCGTGAGTGACTATGACGAGATCCTATTTCTTGCTAGGAAGAAAATCTCCGAAGAAGAAAAGTTGTCATTGAAACATTTTTTGACGAAGCAAGTCCCACGTATAAAACAGGTTCACTTTAGGCAACTAAGTCTTGAAAATCTAGCAGAGAATCTGGATATTATCCTCACAAATGACAAACAAATAACCTTTGATGTTTTTGGAGGCGACTCTTTACTAGCTCTATCTCTTTATCAGTATGCTTTGGACAGAAATATACCACTTCTTGCAATGGATGTTGACCATGGTCTACAGTATGATTGGAAGCTTGGAAAATTGGAGAAAAAGAACCTGGTGGTCCCAACTCTATCCATCCAGCAGTTGATTGCCCTACGTGGTGGTAAACTACTAAAGTCCAAGCAACCTTTCCATACGCCTAAACAAATTGCTGCTATCAAAAAATTGGCAAATAGCGCCCTTTCAAAACCAGAAGAATGGTTAAAAGTAACTCAATTTTTTGCTCTAGCAAAGACGAGTAATCTTCATTCTGAAACAGGGAAAGTGCTAGAGAATAATGGGAAACGTTATTATTACCCTAAATCCATCATTTCCTTATTAACAGATGCTGACTTGCTCCATATTGAAGAGGAAACTTCTAATCGCGTTAGTTATACTTTTTCTAGCCCCGAGGCCCAACTCCTTTGTCGTAGCAAAGGTCACATTTTGGAACTCTATCTCTATCTTTTAGCGCTAGAGTCAGAGTATTTTGATGAATGTATGATTGGAGCTGAAATTGATTGGAATGGTATTTTCCCTGAGGCTGATAATGTACAAAATGAGATTGATGTTGTACTTCGTAAAGGTCGGTCCATTGTTTTTATTTCCTGTAAAATGACAGACTTATCAGTAGAGGCGATTAATGAATTAGAGCTTTACGCCAATCATTTTGCTGGGGAAAGTTGTCTAAAACTAATTGTTTGTTCTGGGAAAATAAATCCAGCATATATCAATCGTTGCCATGAGTACGGAGTCCTAGTCATAAAAAATGATCAGATTTCTAACATCATCCCTATGTTGGAAAAGAAATTAAAAAGAAAAAGGGGATAAGATTCCTCTCTTAATTCGTTAAATAATCCATGAGGCTGGTTTGATCAGCCTTTTTCTTATCCTTTTCGAATAAAGTAGAAAAGGGGGTATAAATGTTTTTAGCCAGAGATGAAAAAGGAGGCTTAGTCAATGCCTTGGAGGATAAATTAGTTAAACAAAGCTATACTTGTCCAGCTTGTGGAGCTTTGGTTCGATTAAGAAAAGGGAAGAACCTACGGACGCATTTTGCCCATGTATCGCTCAAACAGTGCAACTTTTACTATGAAAATGAGAGTTCAGAGCATCTGGAAAATAAGGTTGCCCTTTTTAATTGGGCGATGAAAAATGACAAGGCCGAGCTTGAATGTCCCATTCCTCAACTAAAACAAATTGCAGATATTTTAGTCAATAAACAGCTTGCCTTAGAAGTTCAGTGTAGTCCTATTTCTCGCCAACTTTTGGAGGAAAGAAGCCTGGGATATCAAAAAAATGGCTACCAAGTACTTTGGCTAGTCGGTCAAAAACTTTGGTTAAAGGAACGTTTGACTCAGCTCCAAAGAGACTTGCTTTCCTTTAGTCAAAATATGGGCTTTCATCTATGGGAATTAGATCAGCAAAGGGACATACTACGCTTGAAATACATGATCCATCAAGATTTGAAGGGGAATCTTTATTATCAAATAAGGGAGTTTCCTTATGGGCAAGGCAATCTCATAGAGATTTTACGGCTTCCCTATCAGAAGCAAAGAATAGCAAGTATGGATGTATCACAAGATGAAACAATTTGCGACTATATTCGCCAACAGCTCTATTATAAAAATCCTTACTGGATGAGGAAACAGGGGGAGGCTTATGCTCAGGGGAAGAATCTACTGAATTTGGATGTTCAAGATTGGTTTCCCCAAGTAAGGCCTATAGAAAAAGGTCAATTTTGCCAGATAACTATAGATTTGCAGGGCTATTACAAAAATTTTCAGGCCTATTATCAACAAAATCCCAAAACTGACACACAAAAGCTCTATCCCCCAGCTTTTTATCAGCAATATTTCTTAAAAAATGTGGTAAAATAGAAAGGATGGAGGAATCTTATGGTATTACAACGAAATGAAATAAATGAAAAAGACAAATGGGATCTATCAACGATCTTTGCTACTGATCAGGCTTGGGAAGAAGCCCTCAACCAACTGTCAGAGGAAGTGGAAACAGTTGACCAATATGTAGGTCATCTTTTAGACAGTGCTCAGAGCTTGCTTGAAATTACTGAACGTTCTCTAGAGTTAGAGCGCCAGTTGGAGAAGCTTTATGTCTATGCGCATATGAAAAATGACCAAGACACGCGCGAAGCTAAGTATCAAGAATACTATGCTAAGGCTATGACACTTTATAGCCAGCTGGATCAAGCTCTTTCTTTCTACGAGCCAGAGTTTATGAAGATTACTGAGGAACAAATGACTGCTTTCTTGGCTGCTGAACCTAAACTTGAGCTTTATAAACACTTTTTTGATCAGCTCTTACAAAAGAAAGATCATGTTCTTTCACAGCGTGAAGAAGAATTGCTTGCAGGAGCCAGTGAAATCTTTGGTTCGGCAAGTGAAACCTTTGCTATTCTAGACAATGCTGATCTTACTTTCCCTTACGTTTTGGATGACGAAGATAATGAAGTGCAGCTCTCTCACGGAACCTACGTACGTTTGATGGAATCAAAAAATCGAGAAGTACGTCGTTGTGCCTATGAAGCACTTTATGCGACTTACGAGCAGTTCCAGCACACCTATGCTAAGACTCTACAGACCAATGTCAAAGTCCAAAACTACCGTGCTAAAGTTCGCAATTATGAGAGTGCTCGTCAGGCTGCTCTTGCGGCTAACTTTGTACCAGAAAGTGTCTATGACAATTTAGTGTCAGCAGTTCGCAAACACTTGCCACTCTTGCATCGTTATCTTGCACTACGTTCAAAAATCTTGGGTATTCCAGACCTCAAGATGTATGATGTCTATACACCACTTTCTTCAGTGGAATACAGTTTTACTTATGAAGAAGCCTTGAAGAAGGCAGAAGATGCTTTGGCAGTTCTTGGTGAAGATTACTTGAGCCGTGTTAAACGTGCCTTCAGCGAACGCTGGATTGATGTGTATGAAAATCAGGGCAAGCGTTCAGGTGCATATTCTGGCGGTTCTTATGATACCAACGCCTTCATGCTTCTTAACTGGCAGGACAATCTAGATAATCTCTTTACTCTTGTCCATGAAACTGGACACAGTATGCACTCTAGCTATACTCGTGAAACCCAGCCATACGTTTATGGAGACTATTCAATTTTCTTAGCAGAAATTGCTTCAACTACTAATGAAAACATCCTGACAGAAAAATTATTGCAAGAAGTTCAAGATGATGCAACACGCTTTGCAATCTTAAACAACTTCCTAGATGGCTTCCGTGGTACAGTCTTCCGTCAAACTCAGTTTGCTGAATTTGAGCATGCCATCCACCAAGCTGACCAAAATGGTGAAGTCTTGACTAGTGAATTCTTAAATGAGCTTTATGCCGACTTGAATGAAGCTTACTATGGTTTGAGTAAAGAAGACAATCCTGAAATTCAATATGAATGGGCCCGTATTCCACATTTCTACTACAACTACTATGTGTATCAATATTCAACAGGCTTTGCAGCAGCTTCAGCCTTGGCTGAAAAAATTGTTCATGGTAGCCAAGAAGATCGTGATCGCTATATCGATTACCTCAAAGCAGGGAAGTCAGACTATCCACTTAATGTCATGAGAAAAGCAGGCGTTGATATGGAGAAGGAAGACTACCTCAACGATGCCTTTGCTGTCTTTGAACGCCGTTTAGATGAGTTTGAAGCTCTTGTTGAAAAATTAGGATTGGCATAAGGCAGATGGTAAAGTCTTATAGCAAAAATGCCAATCACAATATGCGTCGTCCTGTTGTCAAGCATGAGATTGTTGAGTTCATGCGTCACAGACAAAAGCAAGTGACTGGCTCACTCAAGGAATTAGAGAAGTTCGCTCGTAAGGAGAATATTCCCATCATTCCTCATGAAACGGTTGCTTATTTCCGCTTTCTCATGGAAACCATGCAACCGAAAAACATCTTGGAGATTGGCACAGCAATTGGCTTTTCTGCTCTCCTGATGGCAGAGCATTCACCGGAGTCAAAGATTACGACAATTGACCGTAATCCTGAGATGATTGGTTTTGCCAAGGAGAATTTTGCTCGCTTTGATAGTCGCAAGCAGATTACCCTTTTAGAAGGTGATGCTGTGGATGTCCTTTCGACCTTAACAGAGTCCTACGACTTTGTATTTATGGATTCTGCTAAATCCAAGTACATCATTTTTCTACCAGAAATCCTCAAACGTTTGGAAGTTGGAGGAGTGGTAGTCTTGGATGATATTTTTCAGGGTGGTGATGTGGCCAAGGATATCATGGAAGTACGTCGAGGTCAACGAACTATCTATCGGGGCTTGCAACGACTCTTTGATGCGACTTTGGACAATACAGGATTAACCGCTACTTTGGTTCCTCTTGGGGACGGGATTCTCATGATAAGAAAAAATACAGCAGAGATTGAACTACCCGAGATTGATTGATTTTCAGATAAATTTAAGACAATTCAGTAAAATAGATAAGGTAATCGTTTTATCTTGTAAATTAAAAGGAGTAAACATGAAGAAAAAACTAATGGCAGGAGCCATCACCTTGTTGTCAGTAGCTACTTTGGCTGCTTGTTCCAATAGCTCTCAAGGAGCAGACTTGATCAGTATGAAGGGTGATGTGATTACAGAACATCAATTCTACGAAGAAGTTAAAAATAATCCAACTGCTCAACAAGTCTTGCTTAACATGACCATTCAAAAAGTTTTTGAAAAACAATACGGTTCAGAAGTTAGTGATAAAGAAGTAGATGATGCCGTTGCAGAAGAACAAAAGAAATATGGTGATAGCTATCAAACAGTTCTAGCTCGTTCAGGTATGACTGCTGAAAGTCGTAAGGCTCAAATCCGAACAAGTAAATTGGTTGAGTTTGCAGTGAAGAAGGCTGCAGAAGCTGAATTAACAGATGAAAACTATAAAAAAGCATTTGAAGAGTATACTCCAGAAGTAACGGCTCAAATTATTAAACTTGACAGTGAAGATAAGGCTAAGGAAATCCTTGCCAAAGCAAAAGAATCTGGAGCTGACTTTGCACAACTTGCAAAAGACAATTCTACAGATGAAAAGACAAAGGAAAATGGTGGTGAAATCACCTTTGATTCTGCTTCTACAGAATTGCCAGATGTCGTTAAGAAAGCAGCCTTTGCACTTGATGTCAATGGTGTTTCAGATGTCATCACTGCACCAGGAACACAAGCCTACACAAGTAGTTTCTACATTGTAAAACTAACTAAGAAGTCAGAAAAATCTTCAAATATAGAAGATTATAAAGAAAAACTCAAAACAATTATTTTGACTCAAAAACAAAATGATGCTACCTTTGTTCAAGGTGTTATCGGTAAAGAATTGACAGATGCCAACATCAAAGTCAAAGACCAAACTTTCCAAAATATCTTTACTCAGTACATCAAGGGTGAAGCAACTACTGACAGTAGCAGTAGTTCATCAAACTAAGAAAAAAACTATCTGCCTTTCTTATTTTAGAAAGGCAGATAGTTTTTTTGCTATTGAATTTCATTTAAAATTAGTAAGAGTGCATCTACTACTCGGGAACGTTGTTCTAATGGAAGTATCTTTAATTCATCAATAAGCCGTGATATTTTTGGATCTTCTTCTTTAAGTTGAATGTCAAAGAAGGTATCTAAGTCTACATCTAATGCTTCCATTACTTTTTCTAGTGTTTGAATTTTTAAGTTTGTTGACAGATTTTCTAGTTTATAAACATAATTTGTTCCTAAGTCAGCCATCTCCTCTAATTGTTCTTGAGTATATCCTCTTTCTAGTCTGAGTAAACGGATGCGTTTAGAAATGTAGTCTTGCAAATTACTTTTTTTGTTTACCATGTAGTACCTCGCTACTTACATAATACAGACAAACGACTGTATTTTTTAGACTTTAAATGGTTACATTTTGATAAAATGACTTTAAAAAGTTGTAAAATATGATATAATGAAGCTATAAAAAAATAATGAGGGGAAACCTATGAAAAAAGAATTGATTACTTTGACTGCAATAGCAGCAACTGGACTTGCAACGACTGTAAGTGCAAATGAGGTAACTGAACCCAATGTAGAAAATGCTGGTGGTGTGCGTACTGCTCAAACTGAGCCAGCGTTTAACATTACTGATGCTAAAAACGAACCAGCTTTGGTTGAAAAAGAAGCGCCAAAAAACGGAGATAAAGTTCCTACTAAGGAAGTCACTAAAGGACAAGTTGACGTGGCCAAGGATAAACTTGATAAATCTACCCAAGCAGTAGAAGATGCACAAGCTAAGAAAAGCCAAGCGCAGACTGAAGTAGGTAATGCTCAATCTGAAGTGGATAAGGCTCAACTAACCAAGGATAAAGCTACTCCAGAAAACATTGAAAAGCAAAAGCAATCAGTTGCTAGTGCTGGAAAAGGTAAAACTGACGCAGAAAAACAAGAAAAAAATGCTGAAAATGACCTTGCCAAAGCAAAAGAAGTTGTCGCAGATCAAGAAAAAGTGGTTAAGAAGTCTGAGAATAAGGTAGCAAGTGCCGAAAACGAAGTTAAAGACGCACAGACTAATGTAGATAGCGCACAAGCTATCCTTGACGGTACAGGTCAAGCGAAAGTTGTCGAAGAAAAGGAAAACGCTGAGACTTTCCAAAAACAAGCACAGGAACAGTTGACGAGTGCAGAGAAGGTCTTGGAACTAGCTAAGTCAGACGACAAGAATCTTGCAGATGCAATTTCAAGCGTCCAAAACAAGTTGACAGAAGCTAGTAAGGTAGTAGCAAGCACAGAGTCTACATTGGTTGATGCTACTAATAAAGCTGAACGGACACAAACTGCTCTTGAAAAAGCACAGGATACCTTTACTGTGGCTGAAAGCAACTACAAGGCTATCAACACTTTCCAAGTTACAGATACCTATGTTTCTGCCTTGAAATCCTATGTAAATAATCCTTATAACATTTTGGATGACAGTGCTAAGTGGAAAGAACATAGAGAAAAAGTAGAGTCTATCTTAAAGTCGGTTAACCAAGAAAATTTGAATTTGAATAAATTCAAAGGAAATGCAAATGATAAAGCTATCAGTGTTGATGCTAATAACTTGACAACCGAACAAATGACAGAACTTTCTCTATTTGCGAGTGATCTACTTAACCAAATCCGTGAGCGTTTTGGAACCCCTAAGACTGTTGTAACAAAAGGCATGGTAAAAGTAGCTGATGAAGTGACTGACGGTTATGTAGCTGACGGTTGGGAGTATGGAAAAGGACATGATAGCAAAGCAGTAAATAACGTGGCTCGTAAGTATGGATTGCCTGCTTATGAAGATGATACTCAACAATACCTTGAAAACTTAAACAGTATCAATAGTGGTGATGAAATTCATACTATGTATGATGCTAAAAAATGGGTTTATGAAAGTATTTCTGACTTACTATTTAATGGTTGGGAGTGGGCGCATGCTCAAAACCTAACAGGGTTATCGTCTGCTGGCGCTAATAAAGAATATCTTGGAGTGGACGTATCTAGTCGCCTTGGACGAACTAGCGCTCATTTCTTGACTGTATCAGACAAACAAGTTTCTGGCAATAAGCTAGATAAGACTGAAGTGCCTAATACTAACTCGGTAGAAAGCATTGTAAAAGCCTATAATACTGCTAAAACTGCCCTATTAAATGCTCAGACTGTAAATTCTCAAGCACAACGTGAAAAGACAAGTGCTTCGATTGCAAATATCAGAGCTAAAGGCGAGCAGGAAACAATTCAAAAACGATTAGATGCTCTTAAAACTACGCCTTTGAAAACGCCGACTGCTCAAAGCAAACTTGAACAAGCGCAAGACATCCTTGCTAATGCTAACAAGCGCTTAGAAAATGCTGAGAAAGCACTAGAGGCTTTGACTGCTGATGTGAAAATAAAACAAGAAAATCTTACTAATGCTAAGAATGTCCTTGCTCAAAAAGAAGCTAACCTTACTAATGCTAAGAACAACCTAGCAACTGAACAAGATAAATTGGCTGAACTCAAAGCACTAGTACAGACTGCTGAAAATAATCTTGAACTTGCTAAAGAAAAAGTAGCACAAGCTACTAAGACACTTGAAAAAGCTAAAGCTGACCTTGAATCTTTGCTTAACGCAGAGCCTAACCTTGCTAAAGCTAAGAAAGTCCTTTCTGAAAAAGAAACTATTCTTAAAGAGAAAGTAACTGCTTTGAAAGAAGCACAAGCTATCTTTGACGAATTGTTGAAAGAACAGAAACTCGACCAAGAGGTTTATGACAAACTCTTCGCCTTGTATAGTGCACAAGTAGAAGCTAAACGTTTAGCTGACCTTGCCGAAGCAAAACGTAAAGAGCTTGAAAAAGCAGGTTACAAACTAGTCCCTGTTTTGGATGAAAAAGGTAATATTGTTGATTATACGGTAGATAAAGTGACTGTAGGAACTAAAAATGATAAAACCTATCAAGCGCCTGCACAAGCTACAAATGCAAAAGCAGAACCTAAGAAACAGCTTCCAAATACAGGAACGAAAGAGTCAGGACTTTTAGCATTGCTTGGAGCAAGTGTTGGACTACTTGCTTTAGCTGGAAAACGAAAATATAGATAAAATAGAAAGGGCGTTACTGCCCTTTTTATGCTGTCTTAAGTAAAATTCGAATGTTTTCACTGTAAGAGTTTTTTTCTAGCCTAAAAAATGGTATAATAGCATGTAAAACTAGAAATAATAAGGGAAAATAAAAATATTTTTCCGAAAGATAGGTGACATATGAAAATAAGTAAAAGGCACCTGCTGAATTATTCAATTTTGATTCCTTATCTACTTTTATCCGTTTTAGGTTTGATTGTAGTTTATTCGACAACTAGTGCGACCCTTATTCAGGAGGGGGAAAGTGCATTACAACTAGTGCGAAATCAGGGGATTTTCTGGATAGCCAGTTTATTCTTAATAGCCTTAATTTATAAATTAAAATTAGGATTTCTCCGTAATGAGCGCTTGCTCTTTATCGTTATGTTTGTAGAACTGATATTGTTGGCTCTAGCACGTTTAATCGGTACTCCCATCAATGGAGCCTATGGCTGGATCAAGGTTGGCCCGGTCACGATTCAACCAGCAGAGTATCTAAAGATTATTATCATTTGGTACTTGGCTCAGCGTTTTTCAAAACAACAAGATGAGATAGCAGTTTATGACTTCCAAATTTTAACCCTTAATCAGTGGTTCCCAAGGGCCTTTAATGATTGGCGTTTTGTACTCTTGGTCATGATTGGAAGTTTGGCAATCTTCCCTGACCTTGGAAATGCAACTATCTTGATTTTAGTATCCTTACTCATGTATACCATTAGTGGGATTGCTTATCGCTGGTTCTCAACTATACTGGGACTACTGGCTGGTGCTTCCATACTTTCCTTGACCGCCATTCGGTTTATCGGTGTTGAAAAATTCTCAAAGATTCCTGTATTTGGTTATGTTGCCAAGCGTTTCAGTGCTTTTTTCAATCCATTTAATGACCTAGCAGGATCTGGGCATCAGTTGGCCAATTCTTATTATGCAATGGTTAACGGTGGTTGGTTTGGTCTAGGATTAGGAAACTCAATCGAAAAACGAGGTTATCTACCAGAAGCTCATACAGACTTTGTCTTTTCGATTGTGATAGAGGAGTTTGGATTTGTAGGAGCTAGTCTTATTTTGGCACTTCTATTCTTCTTAATTCTTCGCATTATTTTAGTCGGTATTAGAGCGAGAGATCCTTTCAACTCAATGGTGGCAATCGGTATTGGTGGAATGATTCTGATACAGGTATTCGTTAATATTGGGGGTATATCAGGCTTGATTCCTTCAACAGGAGTAACCTTCCCCTTCCTATCTCAAGGTGGAAACAGTCTCTTGGTCTTATCAGTAGCCATCGCCTTTGTGTTGAATATTGATGCCAGCGAAAAACGTGCCAAACTCTATCGTGAATTAGAAGCACAACTCTAAGACATAATATGACAAGGAGAAAAAATGTCTCTTCAAAAGTTAGAAAATTTTAGTAACAAAGCCGTCGTACAAGAAGAAGTGCAAATCTTGACAGAAATGCTAGAAGATATTACAAGAAACATGCTTGCGGCAGAGACCTTTGATAAAATCATGCAGCTAAAAGAACTTTCGACTGCAGCAGACTATCAAGGACTTGATAAAGTGGTAACTAGTCTATCAAACGACGAAATGGTTTACATTTCAAGATATTTCTCTATTTTGCCTCTTTTAATTAACATTTCCGAAGACGTAGATTTGGCTTACGAGATTAACCACCTCAATAATGTTGATCAAGATTATCTGGGTAAATTGTCAACAACTATCAAAATGGTGGCTGAAAAAGAAAATGCTAGAGAGATTCTCGAGCACCTGAATGTGGTGCCTGTTTTGACAGCCCATCCAACCCAGGTACAACGTAAGAGTATGTTAGACTTGACCAATCATATCCATACTCTTTTACGTAAATATCGTGATGTGAGAATGGGGCTCATTAACAAGGAAAAATGGCACAATGATCTTCGTCGCTACATTGAGATTATCATGCAAACAGACATGATTCGTGAGAAGAAACTGAAAGTAACCAACGAAATTACTAACGTGATGGAATACTACAATAGTTCCTTCCTTCAGGCTGTTCCTAATTTGATGCTAGAATACAAACGTCTAGCAAAGGAACAAGGAATTGACCTAAAACAAGCTAAACCAATTACTATGGGAATGTGGATCGGTGGAGACCGTGATGGGAATCCATTCGTGACAGCTGAGACGCTTATGCGTTCCGCTACCATTCAAAGTGAAGTAGTTTTGAACTACTATATCAGTAAGATTTCAAGTCTCTATCGCACCTTCTCTCTATCGACGAATTTGTCAAAAACAAGCCAAGCTGTTGAAGAAATGGCAGCTCGTTCTGGGGATACATCAGTCTTTCGTGAAAAAGAACCCTATCGTCGTGCCTTTCACTTGATTCAGTCAAAATTGATTCAAACTCTTTTGAATTTGAAAGAATGGTCAATCGTCGGTTCGACATCTGATGAACGTCATCCTGTTGAACGTTTGCTCGGTGCCAATAGCTATCAGCAAGGAGTCATTACAGATTACATTGGTAATCGTCTTTCAGGAGCAATTCAAGAATTGGCTGAGGATCGTCCTCCTTGCTATGAAACAGTCGAAGAATTTAAGCAAGATCTATACATTATTAAGGACTCATTACTTGAAAACAAGGCAGAGGCCTTACTCACAGGTGAATTTGCAGAACTTTTAGAAGCTGTAGAAGTCTTTGGTTTCTTCTTGGCTTCCATCGACATGCGTCAAGATTCAAGCGTCCACGAAGCCTGTGTAGCAGAATTGTTGGCATCTGCTGGAATCAATGACCACTATAGTGATTTATCAGAAGATGAAAAATGTGAATTGCTTTTGCATGAATTATTAGAAGATCCTCGAATCTTGTCTGCAACTCATGCTGAGAAGTCTGAACTTCTCGAAAAAGAACTGGCTATTTTCCAAACAGCACGTGAATTAAAAGACCGTTTGGGAGAAGACGTCATTCGTCAAACGATTATTTCTCATGCAACCAGCGTATCAGATATGCTTGAATTGGCTATTATGCTCAAAGAAGTCGGTCTTGTGGATGCTGAAAAAGCGCGTGTTCAGATTGTACCACTCTTTGAAACTATCGAAGACTTGGATCATTCTGAAGAAACTATGAGAAAGTATTTCTCTTTACCACTTGCTAAGAAATGGATTGCTTCTAAAAACAATTACCAAGAAATCATGCTTGGTTACTCTGATAGTAATAAGGATGGCGGTTATCTTTCCTCTTGTTGGACACTCTACAAGGCTCAACAACAATTGACAGCCATCGGTGATGAATTTGGAGTCAAAGTAACCTTCTTCCACGGTCGTGGTGGTACAGTTGGTCGTGGTGGTGGCCCTACTTATGACGCTATTGCCTCACAGCCACTGAAGTCTATCAAAGATCGTATCCGTTTGACCGAGCAAGGGGAAGTGATTGGAAATAAATACGGAAACAAGGATGCAGCCTACTATAACCTTGAGATGTTGGTTTCAGCAGCAATCAACCGTATGATTACTCAAAAGAAGAGCGACACTAATACTTCAAATCGCTATGAAGCAATTATGGATCAGGTTGTAGGTCGTAGCTATGATATATACCGTGAACTAGTATTTGGAAATGAACATTTCTATGATTATTTCTTTGAGTCTAGTCCAATCAAGGCGATTTCAAGTTTCAATATTGGTTCTCGACCGGCTGCTCGTAAAACCATCACTGAAATTGGTGGTCTGCGCGCTATTCCTTGGGTATTCTCATGGTCACAAAGTCGTGTTATGTTCCCAGGCTGGTATGGTGTTGGTTCAAGTTTCAAGGAATTTATCGATCAAGATCCTAAAAATATCGAAATCCTTCGTGACATGTATAAAAACTGGCCTTTCTTCCAGTCGCTTTTATCTAACGTAGACATGGTCTTGTCTAAGTCAAATATGAATATTGCTTTTGAGTACGCACAACTTTGTGAAAGTGAGGAAGTCCAAGCAATCTACTATACTATCTTGGATGAATGGCAGTTGACCAAGGATGTCATTTTGGCTATCGAAGGGCAAGACGACCTCTTGGCTGAAAACCCATATTTGAAAGCCAGTCTAAAATATCGCATGCCTTACTTCAATATTCTAAACTACATCCAGCTTGAGTTAATCAAGCGCCAACGTCGTGGAGAGCTATCTACGCATGAAGAAAGATTGATTCATACAACCATTAACGGAATTGCTACTGGATTGCGTAATTCAGGCTAATTTCTATCGTGTTTTTCAAAAAATCCGTAGGAATTTTACATTTTTTAAAAAATAATTCATAAAATCACTTGACAAGTTTTAGTAAAATGATATAATTTAACCATTCAGAAAGTAATCATTGAAATTTTTTAGAGAGTCTGTGGTTGGTGGAAACAGATAGATGAAGGTGATGAAAATTGGGCTGAATGTTATAATGAATTTGAAATCATAAGAATTCGGTACGCACACCTTACAGTGCAACTCGTGTAGCGAGTAAGAGCGATAGGGATATTCCCTATAATTGAGGTGGCACCGCGCATCGACGTCCTCACACAAGTTTTTTGTGTGAGGACTTTTTTCTATGGGGAGGATAATGATGGAATTCAAACGATGGCGACGCTTGGTTAAGCGATTTAAAAGGTAAAATTAGAAGTAAGAATTGAAAAATAAGGAGAAATAAAATGAATAAACGATTAATGGGAATTATTGCAGCATTAGCGGTTTTAGTTGGTGGAAGCCTAATCTACTCTACTCTAACAAAACAAGAAACAAAGACCGAAACAACTAATAAGACAGCCAAGGTTGGTGTTCTTCAGTTTGTCAGCCATCCATCACTCGACTTGATTTACCAAGGTATTCAAGATGGACTTGCTGAAGAAGGCTATAAAGGTGACCAAGTTAAAATCGACTTTATGAACTCAGAAGGTGACCAAAGTAAGGTTGCGACAATGAGTAAGCAGTTGGTGGCAAATGGAAATGATGTCGTTGTCGGTATTGCAACACCAGCAGCTCAAGGTCTTGCAAGTGCAACAAAAGACCTTCCTGTTATCATGGCAGCTATCACAGACCCAATTGGTGCTAACCTTGTACAAAACTTGGAAAAACCAGGTGGGAACATCACTGGAGTTTCTGACCACAACCCTGCTCAACAACAGGTTGAATTGATCAAGACATTGACTCCTGATGTCAAGACGGTTGGAGCCCTTTACTCAAGTAGTGAAGATAACTCTAAATCACAAGTTGAAGAGTTCAAAGCTTACGCTGAAAAAGCTGGTTTGAAAGTCGAAACTTTTGCAGTTCCATCAACTAACGAAATTGCTTCAACAGTTAATGTTATGACTGGTAAAGTAGATGCAATCTGGGTTCCAATTGACAACACAATCGCATCTGCGTTCTCAACTGTAGTATCAAGTAATCAAACAGCTAAAAAACCAATCTACCCAAGTGCGACTGCCATGGTAGAAGCAGGTGGTTTGGCATCAGTCGTTGTGGACCAACACGATCTTGGTGTTGCTACCGGTAAGATGATTGCCAAAGTCTTGAAGGGTGAAAAACCTGCAGATACACCAGTTAATGTCTTCTCAACTGGTAAATCAGTTATCAATAAAAAAGTGGCTCAAGAACTTGGAATCACTATACCTGAATCAGTTCTTAAAGAAGCTGGTCAAGTAATTGAATAAGAATGTAGGAGGAGTTGGAGACATCTCCTCCAATTTTTAAAAGAAGGAAATGAATGTAACATGATAGTATCGATTATTTCACAAGGATTTGTCTGGGCTATCCTTGGTTTAGGAATCTTTATGACCTTTAGAATTCTAAACTTCCCAGATATGACAACTGAGGGCTCCTTCCCACTAGGAGGAGCAGTTGCAGTAACACTGATTACTCAAGGCGTTAATCCTTTTCTTGCTACCTTGGTAGCTGTTGGGGCCGGTTGTCTTGCAGGTTTAGCGACTGGTCTACTCTATACTAAAGGTAAAATACCAACTCTCTTATCTGGAATTCTAGTCATGACTTCTTGTCATTCTATTATGCTCATGATTATGGGACGGGCAAACCTTGGGCTCTTAGGAACTAAACAAATCCAGGACGTTCTTCCCTTCTCATCTGAGGTTAATCAATTATTTACAGGTTTGATTTTTGTGACTTTAGTTATCCTTATCATGCTTTTCTTCCTAGATACTAAATTGGGACAGGCTTATATCGCAACAGGAGATAATCCGGATATGGCTCGTAGTTTTGGTATCAATACTGGTCGTATGGAGCTTATGGGCTTGGTCTTGTCAAATGGTGTGATCGCCCTTGCTGGCGCCCTTATTGCTCAACAAGAAGGCTATGCCGATGTTTCTCGTGGTATCGGGGTTATCGTAGTTGGACTTGCTAGTCTGATTATCGGTGAAGTGCTCTTTAAGAGCCTTACATTAGCAGAACGCTTAGTTACCATTGTTGTCGGTTCTATTAGTTACCAATTCTTGGTATGGGGAGTCATTGCTCTCGGCTTTAATACTAGCTACCTCCGTTTGTACAGTGCTCTTATCCTAGCAACTTGCTTGGTAATTCCAACTCTTAAGGATAAATACTTGAAAGGAGTCAAGTTAAGCAAATGACAGCAATTGTAGAATTAAGAAATGCCACAAAAATTGTGAAGAATGGCTTCGATGAAGAAAAGATTATCCTAAACGATGTTTCGCTGGATATTTATGAACATGACTTCATTACAATTTTGGGTGGAAATGGTGCAGGCAAATCAACCCTCTTTAATAGCATTGCAGGAACTCTGCCCTTGACTAGCGGGAGTATTCACATCATGGGGGAGGATGTGACTCATTTCAGCCCTGAAAAGCGTGCCAAGTACCTCTCTCGTGTCTTCCAAGATCCCAAGATGGGAACTGCTCCTCGTATGACCGTTGCAGAAAACCTCTTGATTGCAAAGTTTCGTGGAGAAAAACGTGGTCTTTTTCCAAGAAGACTCTCAGCTTACAAGGAAGAATTTCAAGCAACTATTGAGAAGGTTGGAAATGGGCTAGAGAAGCACTTAGATACACCGATTGAATTCTTGTCAGGTGGACAAAGACAGGCCTTGAGCCTCTTGATGGCAACCTTGAAACGTCCTGAACTCCTTTTGTTGGATGAACATACGGCAGCCCTTGACCCTAAAACAAGTGTGGCCTTGATGGAATTGACAGATGATTTTGTCAACAAGGACCATCTAACAGCATTGATGATTACCCACCATATGGAAGATGCTCTCAAGTATGGAAATCGTCTCATTGTTATGAAGGAAGGACGAATCATCCAAGATTTAAACAAGGATGAGAAAGCCAAGATGAAAATTTCTGATTACTATCAACTATTTGAGTAGATGATTTTAAATAATTGATATAAAAACTTGGAAGTGGAATTTTTGCTTCTAAGTTTTTTGTATTAAAGGGAGATTATCTAAAAATGGTTTGGATTCCACCGTTTAAGATTTTATAGTATAATGATTATAAGGAAAATGTTGCTAAAGATAAAAAACTTATAAAAAAGAGTTTTGCATCTAAATTTTATCTTGTCTTTAAAATAAGGTATCTAAAATGTAATTTTACTTTGTAAATTATATAAGTTCTAGATAAGGAAAAAGTCATGAAAAAAATTTTAAAAATTGTACTCATAACTGTATTAGGTTTTCTAACTTTGTTCGGTCTATATCGTGTCTATCAAAAGAATTATTATAATGGAGTGTATGAATCTTTAAGTAATGTCTTTTTAGAAATGAACTATGCAGAAACCCATAGTGGTGTTTTACCTGGACTCGCTGATTTTAGCAAAGCCGTTGATGGAAGTCAGTCGTTTAGAGATCCAGACTGGATAATTTCCATAGGACTCGATGCAGACTTGTCTGAAAATGAAAGTTTAGAAGTGATTGTAGGTTTTGAAGAAACTTTTATTATTGAATACCAACAACTGTTATCTGATGGGAGATATCTATTTATTAGATATAATTATAAGAATAAAAATCTTAACCAAACTATCGAAATTTCGGATTCTAAAAGTTCACTAGCATACTACTTAGCTGGATATAATATAAGAAATAAGGATAGTGGCGAGATAAATTTGGAGTCGTATTTTAAGAGATCAGGCACTGTGGAAAAACCCAATTTTTACTTAACTAATCCCAACGAAGCACTAGAGTATTTAAAGCCTTATGGGATTGATGAAGCTTGGATTAAAGAAAAATCCCACTTCATGCTTTATGATGTTGTTCTAGAACGCTGGTTTAAAAATGGCAGTCAACGTTATTCAGTTGACAATCTTGGGGATGTAGAGATTGTGTCATTGAAATCTATGAAAGACTAGAATTAAGTAAGAATAAAGAGATCTTTATAAACAGTAAATCTATGTTATAATATAGGAAATGAATTTGGGGTACTTTTATGAATTTAATGAATATTTTTTCTGAACTTGACTATAAAGCTATTATCGAGGGGAGTTTGACTAATTTAATTCCAACAATCATAGCAGGGGGATTTGCACTATTTGTAATTGATAAAATGACAAACTATATCCGTATTTCAAAAAAAATGGAATCCTATGGTTTTAAGGGGACAGCTTCAAAGAAAGGATTTTCTAAAACGGATATAAAGAAGATGTGTAAAGAGACTGAGAGATTGGATATTATCTTTGTATCAGGTTATGGTTTTTTTAGTGCTAATAAGACACCTCTAAAAAAAGCTATGGATAAAGGTATGAAAATTCGCTTTTTATGTTCTCAAGTAGATAATGATTTCTTAACAGATATTGAAGATTTAGAAGTAGAGCAAAGAAATCGTAAAACTGGAACAAAGATTAGTGAAGAGATTCGTGAAATAGTCAACGAGTATGAATCATACATTTTAGATAATAAAGTGGTAGAGCAATATTTAAATAAGATTAAGCGACTAGAACGACTAGACATTGAACAAGGCTACTTAGAAAATGGCAAAGATATAAAAAACGAAATTGCAAAATTATGTAAACAACTTGAGTATTATAAATGTGAAAAAAAGATGGAAATTCGCTATTACTCAACTGAGTATCGTTTACCGTTTATTTTATCTCAAAGTAAACCTTCAAAGGGTAAAATAACAACGAAAGTATGGTTGAATATCACTCTTCCTCCATATAAGTCTGTTGAAAATTTTATGTTAACTGGTGAGAGGGTTGATGATATTAACAAAGATGAGGGTGATTTTAACTTTATTGAAATGATGGAAGAACACTTTGAAAGTATCTGGAATAAGGCTTCTCGAACATTAGGTGAAAATGAGATAAATAAAGAATCTCAGTACAAAGCTTGGGAACAGTTATTGAAATCTTCATCAGAACGAATGATAAAATCAAGACAAACTGGCAACGGTTTATTAATTGAAGTTGCAGCCCAGCACCCATTAGATGAAGGGAAATATCCAAATGAAGAATTTTCAAAACGTTTGGATAAAGCAATAGAGTTATATAATAGATTAAATCAATCGGGAGAAAGTGTATTTATATATGTTCCAGGAAGTGTTCATAAAAATAATGAAGTAGCAGATGAACTTTCTCTTAGCGGTGCTGGAAAACAATACTTAGTAGAAAAAGGGATAAGTAGTGCGGTAATATATAGTGATGAGATGAATGTAAAATATAAAGGAGATCAGGGAGTTTATAATTCTACTGATGAGTGTTATGTTGCAACACAGATTTTCGAAGAAATGAAATTTAAACAAATTTATTGTGTATGCTCACCAGCTCAACTTTTAAGAAAAGCTTTTAGTTATATTAAATTTGGTACATTACCTTATTTTGAGGTTGCAAATGCTGAAAGATTACATCATAGTTATGTAGATGAATATTTTAAAATGATTCCATTACTCTTGTCAGATGATAAAGCCTTACAATTGGATTCTAAATTAGGAGAAGAGATTCGCAAGTACAGAAAACCAATGAAATAAAAGATAAATAATCTGGAGGAATTTTTAAGATTCGATTTATCTTTAATTGAAGCAAGTTATAAACTAACTTACTTTTATTAAATTATATTATTTATTATAAGACTTATTTTAGTTTTGAATATAAATCTAAAATTGAAAAGTTAATTGAAAATTTGTAAAAAGTAAGATTTATACGATAAATTTTGTGAGTATAAGTTTAATATGAAATAAGGATGTTAGTTAAATTGAAAAAATCAGATTTTGTTATTTTAATTATCTTACTGTTTGCTGTATCCATTCTAACTCTTGTGATTTGTAATATAAAATGGGAAATCATCACTTTAGGTCCAAATGAAGAGACAAAGGTGCGTGTAAACGGACACTCCGAGAGTTTAGACTCCATAATACATGTAGAGGTAATTCCAGTTACTACAGATGGGAAGATAAAGCTTGTGCGAGGTGATGATTGGTTTGATCCTGAAAAAGGAATTGGATATAATATTAAGGATTCTCAGATTGAGACCTATCATTACAATGAAAAAACACAAAGCTGGGATGTAACGATATTAGAGAATCCTCATAATGGCATTGGTGTCGATCGCGAAGGTATTATTATGGATCCACCTCAAAAGACACTTTTTTCATTTGCTTCAAAGAAAGGATTTGAGATCAAAATAAAGAATTTATCTAACCAAACTGTTAAGGTTAAAGTAAAAGTGACATATGATTAAGGTTTGGTAATTTGATAGTTTAGAAAGCAATAGATTCAAATACTAGATTGATTAAAAACAAACCAGTCAAATCCTGCTAACTTTCAAATTGAAGTACCAAAATCAAATAGAAGTCATAAATATGAATAGGAGAAAGAAATAATATTACGAGACATATTTGATGTAGCTCAAGAAGGAACGTTTGAAGAGTTTCATTCGCTCTACAAGGGCGATGTGAATCAAATCACACATGAGAAATTGAATTTGTTGAACATGGTTTTAACTAGCAATACTTTGCTAGATGAAAAACTAAAGATTATTCAGTTTCTTATTGATGAAAAAATTGATGTTAATTGTTTAGACTCATATAATAGAAATGCCTTATATAATTTGTTTCAATTTAAAGCGAATTGGAGAGTAGATGTTGAGTATGCAACTAAGGTCATGTCAATGTAGTTGAAAGCAGGGATAAATGTTAACCAAGTTGATAAATATGGGGCAATTCCATTGATTACTGCGATTACAGTCTTGAAATTAACAACTAAGGAAGCATTACCTTTATATGAGATGTTGATTGCTAGTGGTTCTGATATTCACCGTAAAGATTTTCAAGGGAAGTCAGCTATAGATTATGCGAGAGAATTTAGTTGGAGACAAGATTTATTATCTGAAAATGGAGGGTTACTTGCTGATGAATAATAGTGATTTTGGTGGATTTATGGTTTCAAATAATGTATTGAATGGCTATCCGATTCAGTACACTTATAGAGAGAAATCTTCAATTTCTCAGTTAAATGGCTGGACAATATTATCTTCTATTGATGATGAAGAATATATTTCTGATCCTGATAATTTTACAATTCTAGGTGCGACAAGTATACTGCAAATTGCTCCAGTTCTACTGGAAATTTTTCCTGCAAAATATGGAACAGATTTGTTTTGGCTATACGAGGATAATGTACATATAGGGTTTTATGATTTAAAGTTAGAAAGAGAAGTTACCATTACAGAGATTTTGCAATAATCTTTTCTGAATGACTATGGTAAATTTAAAAAAACAAATGAATGATTAAGCCAAGTAGCTTTAAAAAAACTAGAAATTCAGATAAAGCACTGTTTTTCTGAAAATACAAATAGTAAGGAGATAAAAACATGGCATACACACAAGAAGATTTTCAGGAATGGATTTTTCAGATTGGATTTAAGATGGATTATTTTACAAGGGAGTTCGCGGAGAAAGAAGGGCTAAATTTAGACTATAGTATGCAGTCCTTGGATGATTTGGAGGCTTGGATCTTAGCTCACTACGAAGACCACCATGCTTTGATAGCAAACCGCAAGATGTTGGATTATTTGACCGTTTATATCGGCGAAACCTTTCGCAAACACCTAGGAGGTAAATGGTATATTGACCTTAAAAATAAAAAGAACGCCTATTATTCTATGCCTGTCTTGACCGATCCATCCTATAGAGGAGAAGTTTATATAGCACCAATGACTTTTGCAACGGCTTGTATCAGTAGAAAAGATGGTCAGTATATTAGCAGGATATTGAAAAATAATCTCGAAGATCAAGTGAAATAGATAGAAATTAGATGTTTAAAACGTAAAAAAAATAGAATAATGAAGGTATAAATGAAATTAGAACTAGAAACTAAAAATGAAGAATGGGTAGAAGTCTTTAAAGGTTTGATTCCTGTAGATAACTATAAGTTAAAAGTCTTGTTGACAAACTTGTCAGATGGTCAAGAAATTCGGCTGATTGGAGAGCAGAACCGTTTTAAATTATCATGTTTTTGCTATGATGAAGCACGATTCTTTAGCAGGGAATTGTATTTATCTGCAATTCTGGATAAAGAGATGTTTAAAAAATTTGAAAAAAATAATTTCCAAAATATCATTTATGAAGTCAAAAATAGTCAATTAGTGAATAAACTCGGATATACAGCCTATGGTAGTGCAGGAACTTTGAATTCACGGCATTATATCATCATAACTCAAGATAGTGTAGTGGAGATTCTTGTTTCTGCAAATTTGAAATTAAATATCAGTCAATACTAGAAAATTTGCTAATCAAACATGTACACCACTGTAATACAATTATCAGAAAATAGAACTTGGAGAAATGATATGGAAAAATGGACGAAAATTAAACCGGGCTTCATCCCTTTTGGTGACTATGGCATCGAGATAAATATAGACGGGGATACTCTAATTGCCTACTTGGAAGATTCAGAAAAATTTAAATTTACCTTTACAAAAGTTTGGGCTTTCCGTTCAGTCTACGAAAGTTTAGAATTAATAGATAGTTACTGGGAGCAAGGATTAGCAAAGAACAGACCACGTTATCTGACCAACTATATCTATGAAGTCGAGAATGCAGAATTTGGTGACTTGGTCGCTTCTGCAAATATAGTTAATAAAAAGCTCCATCACTACAAATTAATGTCGACGCATTTTTTAGTGGATATTGTATCTGAAAACGATGTAAAAGTGGAGAAAGTGACTAGCTAGTTTTATGAAATAGTCTCATGTAAAGTGTATGAAATGGTTTACTTTTTTTCAGAAATAAGCTATACTAGTTAGAGTAAACTGTGATAAAATGGAGGTATTGTCTATGGTTGACAAGAGACTCATCGAAGAGATCAAAAACAATACCAATATTGTCGAAATCATAGGAGAAGTGATTTCTTTACAAAAATCTGGACGGAACTTTTTAGGGCTCTGTCCTTTTCATGGTGAAAAGACCCCTTCCTTTAACGTGGTCGAAGATAAGCAATTTTACCACTGCTTTGGATGTGGTCGTTCTGGAGATGTTTTTAAGTTTATCGAGGAATATCAGCAGGTAACCTTTGCGGATGCGGTGAGGATATTAGCTGAGAGACTTGGGATTCAGATGGCAGCGCCTGTTCAAGGTTCTGTACAGCCTAGGTCGCCCCATCAAAATCTCTACGATATGCATGAGAAAGCCGCTCGTTTTTATCATGCCATTCTCATGACGACTAAAATGGGTGAAGAGGCGAGAAACTATCTCTATAAACGTGGCTTAACAGATGATGTTCTCAAGCATTTTATGATTGGTTTAGCTCCAGCAGAACGCTCTTATCTATATCAGCGTTTAGCAGATGATTATAGTGAGAAGGACTTGCTGGATTCGGGTTTGTTTTATCTATCTGAGAGTAACCAATTTTTTGATACTTTTCATAATCGCATTATGTTTCCTCTTTTAAATGATCAAGGAAAGGTGATTGCCTTTTCTGGTCGTATATGGCAAGAGGCCGATTCTCAAACTGGAAAGTATAAAAATAGTCGAGCGACGGCAATTTTTAACAAAAGTTACGAATTATATCATTTGGAGAGGGTAAAAAAAGGATCGGGCAAGGCTCCTGAAATCTACCTGATGGAAGGATTTATGGATGTCATTGCGGCTTATCGTGCTGGTATTGAAAATGCAGTTGCTTCTATGGGTACCGCACTGACGAGTGAACATGTGGAGCATCTGAAACGCTTTACCAAAAAAGTGATCGTCACCTATGACGGAGATAAGGCTGGGCAAAGTGCGACGGCTAAAGCCTTGGACGAGCTTAAAGATATACCTGTCCAAGTCGTTCAGATTCCTGACGCGATGGATCCGGATGAATACTTGCAGAAAAACTCTCCTCAAGACTTGGCTTATCTCTTAACCAATACACGCATCAGTCCAGTTGAGTTTTACATCCATCATTTCAGACCGGAAAACAGTGAAAATCTACAAGCTCAGATTGAATTCATAGAGAAAATTGCTCCCTTAATCGCCAAGGAACCCTCTATCACAGCTCAGAATTCCTACATTCACATTTTGACGGATCACTTGCCATCTTTTGACTATCAGCAAGTCGAACATATTGTCAATGAAAGTCGTGTCAGAGAGAGAAAGGAGAAGGTCAAGGAGACCTATAGTCCGAGTCCTGTCACTATGTCTGTTACTAAGCAACTGACAGCAGTGATGAGAGCAGAAGCCCATATCCTCTACCGAATGATGGAACATCCCTTGGTGCTTAATGACTATCGCTTAAGAGAGGATTTTATCTTTGAAACTCCAGAGTTTCAGACCTTGTATGGACTCTTGATTGATAATGGAAGTATCTCATCTGAGGATTTGGCTCAACAGACCAGAGAAGTGGAGAGTGCTTGGTATCAAGTCCTAGCCTTAGATTTGCCACCT
The DNA here is from genome assembly GCF_051106275.1 of Streptococcus sp. KHUD_014. GTDB lineage: Bacteria > Bacillota > Bacilli > Lactobacillales > Streptococcaceae > Streptococcus. Next base: position 902,688 of record NZ_CP193666.1, read on the forward strand.
GAGATGTCCCCTCACGAGTTAGCCGAAGTGGAAGAGTCTCGAAAAAGAGCTCTTTTGAATCAGGAAAATCTGCAAATTAAAAAGAAAGTTCAGGAAGCTAGCCATGTCGGTGATACAGACACCGCTTTAGAAGAGCTAGAACGCTTAATTGCCCAAAAAAGAAGAATGGAGTAAGAATGGCAACAAAACAAAAAGAAGTAACAACCTTTGACGTCCAAGTAGCGGAATTTATTCGCAATCATAAAAAAACTGGTACAGCAACCGATGATGAAATCAATAACGCCCTCGTAATTCCCTTCACTTTAGATGTGGAAGGTATTGAGAATCTTTTGCAACGCATTCAAGATGCTGGTATCTCAATTACGGACAACGAAGGAAATCCTAGTGCGCGTGTTTTGAGCACTGAGGAAGAACCAGAGTTGACTGATGAAGATTTGATTGGTTCAACCTCTGCTAAGGTCAATGACCCTGTCCGTATGTATTTGAAAGAAATCGGGGTTGTGCCTCTGCTTACAAATGAAGAGGAAAAAGAGTTGGCCCTTGCTGTTGAAGCAGGTGATATCGAAGCGAAACAACGCCTTGCAGAAGCTAACCTTCGTCTGGTTGTTTCTATCGCTAAACGTTATGTTGGACGTGGAATGCAGTTCCTTGACTTGATTCAAGAAGGAAACATGGGCTTGATGAAGGCCGTTGATAAATTTGACTACTCTAAAGGGTTCAAATTCTCAACTTATGCGACTTGGTGGATTCGTCAGGCTATTACTCGTGCCATTGCTGACCAAGCTCGTACCATTCGTATCCCAGTTCACATGGTGGAAACAATTAACAAGCTTGTTCGTGAACAACGTAATCTTCTTCAAGAGTTGGGACAAGATCCAACTCCTGAACAAATCGCTGAACGCATGGATATGACACCTGACAAGGTTCGTGAAATCCTCAAGATTGCCCAAGAGCCGGTTTCTCTTGAAACGCCAATTGGTGAAGAGGATGACAGCCATCTTGGTGATTTTATCGAGGATGAAGTGATTGAAAATCCAGTGGACTATACAACTCGTATCGTTTTACGTGAGCAGTTGGATGAAGTGTTAGATACATTGACTGACCGTGAAGAGAATGTCTTGCGTCTCCGCTTTGGTCTTGATGATGGGAAAATGCGTACTTTGGAGGATGTTGGTAAAGTCTTTAACGTAACGCGTGAACGTATCCGTCAGATTGAGGCCAAAGCTTTGAGAAAACTTCGCCAGCCAAGTCGAAGCAAACCACTTCGTGATTTCATTGAAGATTAAGTTAAGGGAGAGTGAAGATGGCTTACACAGAAGAACAAATCGAAAATATCAAAACACGTATTTTGACAGCCCTAGAAGAAGTGATTGACCCAGAATTGGGAATTGATATCGTCAATCTAGGCTTGATCTACGAGATTCGTTTTGATGGCGATACAGGTGAGACTGAAATTGATATGACCTTAACAACCATGGGTTGTCCCTTGGCAGATCTCTTAACTGACCAAATCTATGATGCTATGACAGATGTTCCAGAGGTTACTAACGTTGAAGTCAAATTAGTTTGGTATCCAGCTTGGACGGTTGAAAAAATGAGCCGCTATGCTCGCATTGCATTGGGTATCAAGTAAGTAAATGATAAAAAGAGAAATAGTGTAGACGCCAGGAAATTCCCAGCTTTTATACTATCTCTCTTTTTATTTGCTGATTTTATTTGAAGAAAATGGTATAATGGTTACTATGGAAAAAGAGAAATTACGCATCAATATGCTAAGTTCAAGTGAAAAAGTGGCGGGCCAAGGTGTGTCTGGTGCTTACCGTGAACTGGTACAGCTTTTAAAACGAGATGCGAAAGACCAACTGATCGTAACAGAAAATCTTCCAATCGAAGCGGATGTTACTCATTTTCATACGATTGATTTTCCTTATTATCTCTCGACCTTTCAGAAAAAACGTTCTGGACGTAAGATTGGCTATGTTCACTTCTTACCTGATACCTTGGAAGGTAGTTTGAAGATTCCATTCTTCTTAAAGGGGATTGTCAAACGCTATGTATTTTCTTTTTATGACCGTATGGAGCATCTGGTTGTGGTCAATCCTACTTTCATTGAGGATTTGGTGGCTGCTGGAATTCCACGTGAAAAAGTGACCTATATTCCTAACTTTGTCAATAAAGAAAAATGGCATTCACTTCCTATAGAGCAAGTTGAGCAACTTCGTAAAGATATAGGAATTGATGAGAATCAGTTTGTAGTCGTTGGTGCTGGTCAGGTTCAGAAGCGTAAAGGAATAGATGACTTTATCACTCTAGCTGAGGAATTACCGGATATCACTTTTATTTGGGCTGGTGGCTTCTCTTTTGGGGGAATAACCGATGGTTATGAACGCTATAAAAAGATTATGGATAATCCTCCAGAGAATCTGATTTTCCCTGGAATTGTTGAGCCAGAACGGATGAGAGAACTCTATGCTTTGGCAGATTTGTTCTTACTTCCTAGCTATAACGAGCTCTTTCCAATGACTATTTTAGAGGCAGCAAGTTGTGAAGCTCCCATTATACTTCGTGATCTAGAACTTTACAAGGTCATTCTAGAAGGAAATTACAGACCAACCACCGATGTGGAAGAGATGAAACAAGCTATTATGGAATATAGAGATCATCCAGAAGCTTTGAAAGCGTTGAAAGAAAAGGCCAAAGCTATTTCAAAAGAATACTCAGAAGAGCATCTTTTAGAAATATGGCTAAAATTCTATCGGGAACAAGCGGCTTTAGGAAAAAAATGAGGTAGTATATGCGAATTGGATTATTTACAGATACTTATTTCCCACAGGTTTCGGGTGTTGCAACGAGTATTCGAACCTTAAAAACAGAACTTGAAAAGCAAGGACATGCCGTCTTTATCTTTACAACAACAGACAAGGACGTTAATCGTTATGAAGACTGGCAGATTATTCGTATTCCTAGTGTTCCTTTCTTTGCCTTTAAAGACCGTCGTTTCGCCTATCGTGGATTTACGAAAGCTCTTGAGATTGCAAAACAATACAAACTGGATATTATTCATACCCAAACGGAGTTTTCTCTTGGTTTATTGGGAATTTGGATTGCTCGAGAACTGAAAATCCCAGTCATTCATACCTATCATACCCAGTACGAGGATTATGTTCACTATATTGCTAAGGGTTTGTTGATTCGTCCGAGCATGGTCAAGTATCTTGTAAGGGGATTTCTTCATGATGTGGATGGTGTGATTTGTCCGAGTGAGATTGTGCGTGATTTGTTATCTGATTATAAGGTCAAAGTTGAAAAGCGTGTCATTCCTACAGGTATTGAGCTTGCCAAGTTTGAACGTCCTGAAATTGGACCAGAGCACATCAGTGATCTACGAGATAAACTAGGTATTAAGAAAGACGAAAAGATGCTTCTTAGTCTTTCCAGGGTGTCTTACGAAAAGAACATTCAAGCTGTTTTGGCAGCACTTCCAGATGTTCTAAAAGAAGAGCAAAATGTTAAATTAGTCGTTGCTGGAGATGGACCTTATCTGGAAAACCTCAAGGAGCAAGCAGAAGATTTGCAGATTCAGGATTCTGTTATCTTTACAGGTATGATCGCTCCAAGCGAGACAGCTCTTTACTATAAGGCGGCTGATTTCTTTATTTCAGCTTCAACTAGTGAGACGCAAGGCTTGACCTATCTTGAAAGTCTTGCAAGTAAGACTCCGGTAATAGCTCATGGAAATCCTTATCTAGATAATTTGATTAGCAATAAGATGTTTGGAACTCTTTATTATGAAGAGAGAGATTTAGCAGGGGCTATTTTAGAAGCTTTAATTGTAACTCCAAAGATGGATGAAAAACTTTTGGCTGATAAATTGTATGAAATTTCAGCTGAAAATTTTGCTAAGAGAGTCCATGAGTTTTATTTGGATGCTATCATCTCAAACAATTTTGAAAAAGAATTAACTCGTGATGAACCGATGACACAACGGATTTTAAAGACAGTATTTTACTTGCCACAACAGGCAGTTTCAGTTCCAGTCAAAAGTTCTAAACGAATGTTAAAAGCATCCAAGAAACAGTTGAATGATTTGAGAGATTATTGGAATGACTAAGGTCTTCGAAGAAAGGAAATGAAGAAATGAAAAAGAAATTTATGAGAAGTAGTCGAGATCAAAAAATCGGTGGAGTATGCGCTGGTTTAGCTAATTATTTTGATATTGATCCGACAATCGTACGTGTGATCTGGGGAGTTCTAGCTTTTTGTTATGGTAGTGGACTGATTGCTTACTTAATTTTATGGGCAATTGCTCCAGTTTCGGAAGAATATTAAAAATAGGGAATTATAGAAAAGGAGAAAATAATGGCATTTGGTGATAATGGAAAACGTAAAAAAACATTTTTTGAGAAATTGACACTATTCGTCGTTTTGATTATGTTGTTTGTAACCTTAGCAGGTATCTTTGCTACAGCCATTGGTGTATTTAGCAGATTCTAGGAAACTAGAATTTCTAGCAAGTAGTAATAGTTGGTGACTGGGATTCCCCAGCCCTTTTTAGAGTGAGAAAAGAATATGAGTATGTTTTTAGATACAGCCAAGATCAAGGTCAAGGCTGGAAATGGTGGTGATGGGATGGTTGCCTTTCGCCGAGAAAAATATGTCCCTAATGGAGGACCATGGGGTGGTGACGGTGGCCGTGGTGGTAACGTTATTTTCGTTGTAGACGAAGGTTTACGTACCCTTATGGATTTCCGTTACAATCGTCATTTCAAAGCCCAGTCAGGTGAAAAAGGAATGACCAAAGGAATGCACGGTAGAGGTGCAGAAGACTTGATTGTTCGAGTACCTCAAGGTACAACTGTGCGTGATGCAGAAACTGGAAAAGTTATCACTGACTTGATTGAGCACGGCCAAGAGTTTATCGTTGCTCACGGTGGTCGAGGTGGTCGTGGGAATATCCGTTTTGCGACACCAAAAAATCCTGCTCCAGAGATTTCTGAAAATGGAGAACCTGGTCAGGAGCGTGAGTTACAGTTAGAACTTAAAATCCTTGCGGATGTTGGTTTGGTTGGCTTCCCATCTGTCGGAAAATCAACACTTCTTAGCGTGATTACCTCGGCTAAGCCAAAAATTGGTGCCTACCACTTTACAACAATTGTTCCAAATCTTGGAATGGTCCGTACCCAATCAGGTGAGTCCTTTGCAGTGGCAGACCTTCCTGGTTTGATCGAAGGCGCTAGTCAAGGTGTGGGCTTGGGAACTCAGTTCCTTCGCCATATTGAGCGTACTCGCGTTATCCTTCACATCATTGATATGTCAGCCAGTGAAGGACGTGATCCTTACGAAGATTATCTTGCTATTAACAAAGAGTTGGAATCTTATAACCTTCGTCTTATGGAACGTCCCCAAATCATTGTTGCTAATAAGATGGATATGCCAGAAAGCAAAGAAAATCTTGAAGAATTCAAGAAAAAATTGGCGGCTAACTATGATGAGTTCGAGGACTTACCAGCCATCTTCCCAATCTCAGGTTTGACTAAGCAAGGTCTTGCACCTTTACTAGATGCAACAGCCGAGCTTCTTGATAAGACACCAGAATTTCTTCTTTATGATGAGTCAGAAATGGAAGAAGAAGTTTATTATGGTTTTGACGAAGAAGAAAAACCATTTGAAATTAGTCGTGATGACGATGCAACTTGGGTACTTTCAGGTGAAAAACTCATTAAACTCTTTAACATGACTAACTTTGATCGTGATGAGTCTGTCATGAAGTTTGCTCGTCAGTTGCGTGGTATGGGAGTTGATGAAGCTCTCCGTGCCCGTGGTGCCAAGGATGGAGATCTAGTTCGTATCGGCAAATTTGAGTTTGAGTTTGTAGACTAGGAGATAGCTATGGGAGATAAACCGATATCTTTCCGAGATTCTGATGGAAATTTTGTTTCTGCAGCAGACGTCTGGAATGAGAAAAAGTTAGAAGAACTCTTTAATCGCCTCAATCCAAATCGTGCTTTGAGACTAGCAAGAACTAAAAAGCAAGCTGAAAATAACAAATCATAAAATAAACCCGTGATGATAGTCATCACGGGATTTTATTAACGATCAAAAAATAGAGGTGGTGCAAATTGTTTGAGGCGTTCAAAGCAAGATTGAGCTTGTTCTTTATCCTCGCAGATAACCAAACAGACATCATTGCCACAGATAGTAGCCACAATTTCAGGGAAGTTTAGGGCATCTAAGATGGATCCAAAGGACTGTGCCAAACCTGGATAGGTTTTGATGACAACCTGGTGTTGAACAGGATGCATCATGTAGAGGGCTTCCTCCATATACACTTCTAGGCGTTTTTCCCACTTTGATGTGGAACCAGTATTGATTGCATAATAGGAGTGTTCACCTTCACGAATTTTAGAGAGGTTCATCAGATTGATGTCTCGTGAAAGTGTTGCTTGTGTGACATGGACTCCATTTTCAATCAGTAGTTCTTGTAGCTCAGTTTGGGTATGAATCTTTTGCTTAGTGATTAGGGCTCGGATGAGCTGGTGTCTTTGTTCGGCCTTGTTCATCTACAGTTACCTCCCTTTGAAAAGGTATTTCAAGATTGGACTGTGCGAGATCGACAGTCAAGTGATAGTTTGTATTGTCACGTATAGTGATTTCAAAGTCTGTAGTATAGAGCACCAGACGAAGTGTATCGTCTTTCTGAAGTTTGTAGATAGTTGGTTGCAGTTCAAATTGGAACTCCATCCATTCATCTGGTTTAACTTCTTCAATTTTTAATAAATCATGACGATTTTGGAGGTTGAGGTAGCCTTTGGTAATAACACGTTGGGCATTTGGACTAAATGGTAGTTCGCAAAGGTTTTCCAGCATGTGATAACGACCATTATCAATCGTACGAGCAGCCAAAACTCCTGGATATGGTTGAAGGTATTTCTTTTGACCAAGTTCGAGAAGTTGAGCAGAAAGTAAGCCTTTGTTTGTACTTGACTTGAGACGAAGGTTTAGTTTAACACGACCATTAAGGTGGATATTTTCAGTCACCGGTAGGTCAATCGTAATCTGGTTAACCTTGCCTTGATAGAGTTCATTGTTAAAGGTTTGGTAAGTCTTTCCATATCGTTCGAAGTCAGAATCTTGGTAATGATTTTCAATAACAGCTTCTTCAGTACCTAAAGAGAAAGTTTTATGGTCAGTTTGATTTCCAAAATCTTCAAGTGACAGCCAGGTTTGAGGAGCAGTATTGTCTTGCCAAACGACTCGTGGAAGTTGGTAGTCAGTTTCTTGGTTCAATAATTTCTGCGTCAAAAGAGCATTCATGGATTCACGGAAATCAATAGACTGCCAATTGTTCATATAAACATGGGCGCCGTTATGGTAAAAGAGATGTTTTTTAATATGACTTGGAAGAGCATTGAACATTTGATAGACGTGAAGAGGTTTTACATTCCAGTCTTGTGAACCGTGGGTAAAGACAACTTCAGCCTTAACCTTTTGAGTATTGAGTAGGTAGTTTCTGTCATGCCAAAATTGGTTATAATCTCCAGTTTTACGGTCTAGATTTTTCTTGAGTTCTTCTATGGAAGCTTTATGAGCCTCGTTTCCACGAATAAAGTCACCAGCTAAGAGATTACGAGAATAAGTTAATTCATCTAATGAATCGAAGTCCTCCCCTGGATAGCCACCAGGGCTTGTTACCAGACCATTTTCTCGGTAATAGTTGTACCAAGAAGAAATACCGGCTTCAGCAATGATAACCTCTAAACCATCAACTCCTGTAGTAGCAAGACCATTAGACATTGTACCCAGATAAGAAAGACCAGTAGTGGCGACTTTGCCATTTGACCAGTCTGCCTTAACTTGACGTTTACGACTATGGTCCGTAAAGGCACGGCAACGGCCATTTAACCAATCAATAACATTCTTGTAGCCTTCGATTTGACGATAATCACCATTTGGCATCAGACCTTGTGAATTCTTGGTTCCAAGACCTGATACATAGATATTAGCAAATCCTCTAGGAAGGAAGTAGTCGTTAAGTGTGTAGCTGCTATTGATATGAGTCAGTTTTTCTTCAGCTTCAGAAACAAGTTCAGCATCCCCGACAGGTTCAACCAAGTCCAGGGTTGGATTTTCTAACGTAATTTCATGTGGTTCCTTGACTTCTAGCTCAGCTTCCATTTTGTAAAGAGCTTTATCGCTTGATTTATCATTGGTTCCTTGATGGTAAGGACTTGCCGTCATAACAGCTGGAATTTTGCCATTGTAAGTCGGACGGATGATGCTAACCTTGACTAAATCAGGTAGACCATCATTATCAGAATCAATACGAGTTTCCACATAAACAACTTCACGAATAACATTGTTAGTTGAGAAAGTAGCCAAACTCTTTCCATTGAAGTAGTGGTAATCATTGTTCTCAGGGATAAGACCATCACTAACTAGCTGATCAATCAAGGTATTTCCCTTTTTAGTGCGCGTGTTAAGGAGTTGATAGAGATTGTCAATCAAATCTCCGTATACAATAGGGAATGCCGTTTCTTTATGAAAAGCTAGACCATCTTCAAAGTCTATTAAGTAGTTGAAACCAAGCAACTGAAAGGCAACAGTATAGAAAATTTCTGAAGTTAATTCACGATCAGAATTGAAGAAAGTGAGCAGATCAGTTTCTTTGTCAACCGCTAAAGTTGAGAGGGGATAGTCGGTATTTTTATAATTGAAAAAACAATTTCTAACAAAAACTTCAAACTGTTCTTTCGCTGAAGTTGATTGGTCAATCTTGAATCCAAGACTGGATAATTCCTGTAAAGCTTGTTGCTGGCTTACAGGATAGTAACTGAATTGATTAAAACGCATAGATGCCTCCTTTGAAGAATCATTCTAAATTTATTATATCAAAAAAGCAAGGAAAATGATAGAATCAGCTGGTCTTGAAAGGTTAAATTGCTATTATTCTAACAGAGTTTAAGAGAGTGTTTTAACAAGCCCTATCTTGATTTTTTGAGTATCCTAGAAGGTTATGCTATACTAGAAATATGTTAGATTTGGAGAAATATGGTGTGACCATGTGGGAAGAGGACAAGATTTTTTCTTTCCGTCAAAAACTATTAGCCTGGTATGACGAAAATAAGCGGGATTTACCTTGGAGACGGAGCAAAAATCCTTACCATATCTGGGTGTCTGAAATCATGTTGCAGCAGACTCGAGTTGATACCGTCATTCCCTATTATGAACGTTTTTTAGATTGGTTTCCGACTGTAGAGAGCTTAGCAAATGCTCCTGAGGAACGCTTACTAAAAGCCTGGGAAGGACTTGGCTATTATTCTCGTGTCCGCAATATGCAAACTGCAGCTCAGCAGATTATGGAGGACTTTGATGGAGAATTTCCATCAACTTATGAAGGTATTTCAAGCTTAAAAGGAATTGGTCCTTATACAGCTGGTGCAATTTCTAGTATTGCCTTTAACCTTCCCCAGCCTGCAGTTGATGGCAATGTCATGCGTGTTTTGGCACGATTATTTGAAGTGAATCATGATATTGGAAATCCTAGCAATCGAAAAATATTTCAAGCTATGATGGAAGTTCTAATAGATCCAGATCGTCCAGGTGATTTTAATCAGGCTTTGATGGATTTGGGTTCAGATATTGAGGCGCCAGTCAATCCAAGACCTCAAGAGAGTCCAGTTAAGGACTTCAGTGCAGCCTATCAGCATGGGACCATGGATCGCTATCCTATCAAGGCTCCCAAGAAAAAGCCAATTCCTATTTATCTAAAGGCTCTTGTGGTGCAAAATAGTCAGGGGCAGTTCCTATTGGAAAAGAATGAGAGTGAAAAACTCTTGGCTGGATTTTGGCATTTTCCCTTGATAGAAGTTGATGAATTCTCAGACCAAACTCATGACTTGGACCTTTTCAGTCAAGTTGCTGAACCAATTCTAGAACTGGGACCATCTCCACAGGAAAGTTTTGAACAAGACTATGATTTAGAAGTTGATTGGCAAGACTTACATTTTGAAGAGGTCAAGCATGTTTTTAGCCATCGAAAATGGCATATCCAGATAATTGCAGGACAAGTTACTGAGACACAGGAATATGTTGATAGAGAAGTTCTTTGGTTAAGTCCAGAAGAATTTATCAATTATCCTCTAGCCAAACCCCAGCAAAAAATCTGGCAAGCCTACTTGAAAAGAAGCCACTAGAATCGGTCTTTCGTGTCTTCTTTACATTTTTTTGGTATAATGAGATAAGGAAAAAGGTGACTAAATGAAAAAAATACTTATTGTAGATGATGAAAAACCCATCTCAGATATTATTAAATTCAATATGACCAAGGAGGGTTATGAAGTTGTAACTGCTTTTAATGGTCGTGAAGCGCTTGAACAATTTGAAGCCGGGCAACCAGATATTATTATTTTGGACTTGATGCTTCCAGAGATTGATGGACTTGAAGTTGCTAAAACCATTCGTAAGACAAGTAGTGTCCCTATTATCATGCTTTCAGCTAAAGACAGCGAGTTTGATAAGGTTATCGGTCTTGAACTTGGGGCAGATGACTATGTGACTAAGCCGTTTTCAAATCGTGAACTCCAAGCTCGTGTTAAAGCCTTACTTCGCCGTACGGAGCTAGCTTCTGCCGATAACCAAGAGCCTGAAACGAAACTACAAAGTCTGCAAATCGGTGACTTGGAGATCCTCCCAGATGCTTATGTCGCTAAGAAATACGGAGAGGAGTTAGAGTTGACTCACCGTGAGTTTGAGCTCTTGTATCACCTAGCGTCACATATTGGTCAAGTGATCACCCGTGAGCACCTCCTTGAAACTGTTTGGGGTTATGACTACTTTGGGGATGTCCGTACAGTAGACGTAACCATTAGACGCTTGCGTGAGAAAATTGAAGACACACCAAGTAGACCTGAATACATCCTAACTCGTCGTGGAGTGGGATATTACATGAGAAATAATGATTGAAGTAATTAAACAAACAATTTTGACGAGTGACTTTATCTTTATCCTCATCCTAATAGGCTTTATTATGCTGGTGACTTTTCTCTTACTGGAAAGTCGTCGCGATACTATTCGCCTTAGACAGCTAAATCAGAAGGTCAAGGATTTGATTGCTGGTGATTATTCTCAGGTTTTGGATATGCAGGGAAGTTCAGAGATTACCAATATCACGAACAATCTTAATGATTTGTCTGAAGTAATTCGTCTGACTCAGGAAAATCTCGAACAAGAGAGTAAAAGGTTACATAGTATCCTGTCCTATATGACAGACGGAGTGCTTGCGACCAATCGTCGTGGTCAGATTACCATGATCAATGATATGGCCAAGAGACAACTAGGCATTGAAAGTGATGATGCTCTTAATCAAAATATCCTAGAGTTGCTCAAAATTGAAGAAGAGTATGAACTGAGAGACCTCATTACCCAAAGTCCTGAGTTGATGATTTATTCGCAGAATCTTAATGGTGAATATATCAGTTTGCGTGTGCGCTTTGCCTTGATTCGGAGAGAGTCTGGCTTTATCTCTGGTCTAGTAGCTGTCTTACATGATACGACTGAACAAGAGAAAGAAGAGCGTGAGAGAAGGCTTTTTGTTTCGAACGTTAGTCATGAATTGCGTACACCTTTGACAAGTGTAAAATCCTACCTTGAAGCCTTGGATGAGGGAGCCCTAACAGAACCAGTTGCTCCAGATTTTATCAAGGTTTCTTTGGATGAAACCAACCGCATGATGCGGATGGTGACGGATCTCTTGCACCTTTCACGGATTGACAATGAGTCCAGTCACTTGGATGTTGAGTTGATTAACTTTACTGCCTTTATCACTTTTATACTCAATCGTTTTGATAAGATGAGAAGTCAAGATGAGGAGAAGAAGTACGAGTTGGTGAGAGATTATCCGATTAACTCTGTTTGGATTGAAATTGATACGGATAAGATGACTCAGGTGATTGATAATATCCTAAATAACGCCATCAAATATTCACCAGATGGTGGAAAAATCACTGTAAGTATGAAAACTACAGATGATCAGATGATTTTATCTATCTCCGACCAAGGTTTAGGGATTCCAAAGCAAGATTTGCCGAAGATTTTTGACCGTTTCTATCGAGTTGACAGAGCAAGAAGTCGTGCTCAGGGTGGAACAGGATTAGGATTGGCTATCGCCAAGGAAATCATCAAGCAACATAAGGGCTTTATCTGGGCTAAGAGTGAATATGGCAAGGGCTCTACTTTTACCATCGTACTTCCATACGATAAAGATGCCGTGAAAGAAGAGATTTGGGAGGATGAAGTAGAAGACTAGAATGAGTGATATCGGTTTTAAATACAGTATTTTAGCATCGGGTTCCAGTGGAAATTCTTTCTACTTGGAGACACCAAAAAAGAAAATTTTAGTAGATGCGGGACTATCTGGCAAAAAAATTACAAGCCTTTTGAGTGAAATCAATCGTAAACCAGAGGATTTGGATGCTATCTTGATAACGCATGAGCATTCAGACCATATCCACGGTGTAGGCGTCCTTGCTCGCAAGTACGGCATGGATCTTTATGCCAATGAGAAAACTTGGCAGGCTATGGAAAATAGTAAGTATCTCGGTAAGGTTGACTCGTCGCAAAAGCATATTTTTGAGATGGGAAAAACCAAAACCTTTGGCGATATCGATATTGAGAGCTTTGGTGTGAGTCATGATGCAGTTGCGCCCCAGTTTTATCGTTTTATGAAGGACGATAAGAGCTTTGTCATGCTGACGGATACAGGCTATGTTAGTGACCGTATGGCTGGCATTGTCGAGAATGCCGATGGCTACTTGATTGAGTCTAATCATGATGTTGAAATCCTGCGAGCAGGATCTTACGCATGGCGACTCAAACAACGGATCCTGTCTGACCTTGGCCACCTCTCAAATGAGGATGGAGCAGATGCTATGATTCGGACACTAGGTAATCGTACCAAGAAGATTTACCTAGGCCATTTGTCTAAGGAAAATAATATCAAGGAGCTAGCCCACATGACTATGGTCAATCAGTTAGCTCAAGCAGACCTAGGAGTAGGAGTAGATTTTCAGGTTTACGACACTTCACCAGACACCGCCACACCATTAGCTGATATATAAAAAAGAAGGCCTATGCCTTCTTTTTTATATACTATTTTACAACCCAGCAAATTCTTTGATTTCTTGTGCTGACATTGAAGAGTCGCAACGGACATTGATTTGTCCATCCGCAATGTGAACAAATCCTGGTACAGTTGGGATTCCGTAGCGTGAGCGGAATTCTTGCAACTCATTGAGTTGGCTTGGTTCTTCACTGTTGATGAAGTAGATGTGAGCTTTGGTTTCAGCTACGACACCTGCTAAAGTACCTGCAAATTTACGACAGTAAGGGCAAGTTTTGCGACCGATAAAGAAGGTTGCAGTTTCTTTTTTATCAAGAGCTTCTTGCGCACGCGCTACTGTAGTGACTTCAAGGTCTTTGATATTATCTAAAAATTGTTCCATGAGATTACCTCGCTTTCATTGATATGTCTAGTATGCCATAAAGTTTCTAAAATTGCTTAGATTTGATACGAAAAAAGATGAGATTGGTTGGTCTCATCTTTTATAGGACTTTATTTTACAAAAGCATTGATTTCTGCTTCAATGTTGGCAATTTTAGCTTGTGATTCTTCGTTGGTTTCACCTACAACTGCAATGTAGAACTTGATTTTTGGTTCTGTCCCTGAAGGGCGAACGGCAATCCATGAACCGTCAGCAAGTGTGTATTTCAACACGTCACTTGGAGGAGTTGTCAAGTTTGTAACAGTACCGTCAGCAGCAGTAGCAGTTTGAGCCTTGAAGTCTTCTACGACAGTGATAGCTGTTGTGTTCCATTCTTTCGGAGCATTGTTACGGAATTTAGCCATGATCGCTTTGATTTGTTCAGCACCATCGACACCTGAAAGAGTAACAGAGATTGTTTTTTCTGCATAGTAACCGTACTCTTTGTAGATTTCTTCGATGCCGTCAGCAAGTGTTAAACCACGTGAACGGTAGTAGGCAGCAAGTTCAGCAACGACAAGAACGGCTTGGATAGCATCTTTATCACGTACGAATGGTTTAATCAAGTAACCGAAGCTTTCTTCAAATCCCATCATGTAAGTGTGGTTGTGTTTTTCTTCGAATTCTTGGATTTTTTCAGCGATGAATTTGAAACCAGTCAAGACGTTGAACATAGTTGCGCCGTAGCTTTCAGCAATCTTCGTTACCAAGTCAGTTGAAACGATAGATTTGCAGAGAGCGGCATTTTCAGGAAGAGTTCCAGCGTTTTTGTGGGCTTCCAAGATGTATTTAGCCATGATAGCACCGATTTGGTTACCTGAAAGGTTAAGATAGCTACCGTCTTTTTGAAGAACTTCAACACCGACACGGTCAGCGTCAGGGTCAGTTGCAACAAGCACATCAGCTCCTACTTGGCGACCAAGTTCTTCTGCAAGGGCAAAGGCTGCTTGGCTTTCTGGGTTTGGAGATTTAACAGTTGAGAAGTCTGGGTCTGGAGTTGCTTGCGCTTCAACGACTTGAACAGAATCAAATCCTGCTTGAGCAAGAGCACGACGAGCTAACATTTCACCAGTACCATGAAGTGGAGTGTAGACAATCTTCATGTCTTTACCAAACTCTTCAATCAAGGCAGGGTTGATGTTAACGTCTTTTACTTCTTTGAGGTACTCAGTGTCAATTGCGTCACCAATAACTTCAATCAAACCAGATGCTTTTTCAGCTTCTACATCAGCAACTTCAACTGCAAATGGATTTTCGATAGCACGGATATAAGTTGTCAAAGCATCCGCATCGTGTGGAGGCATTTGTCCACCGTCTTCACCATATACCTTGTATCCGTTAAACGGAGCAGGGTTGTGGCTAGCAGTAATCATGATACCTGCGAAACAATTGAGGTGACGAACGGCAAATGAAAGTTCAGGAGTTGGACGAAGACTTTCAAAAACATAAGATTTAATACCGTGTTTAGCAAGAACTGCTGCAGATTCAAAGGCAAACTCTGGAGAGAAGTGACGGCTATCATAAGCGATGGCTACACCACGTTCTTTTTCATTTCCACCTTTTGACTCAATCAAACGAGCCAAACCTTCAGTTGCTTGACGAACAACGTAGATATTAATGCGGTTAGTTCCAGCACCAATCAATCCACGCATACCTGCAGTACCAAACTCAAGATTTGTATAGAATGCGTCTTCCTTAGTTTTTTCGTCCATGTTTTCCAAATCATGACGAAGATAGTCTGGAAGTTCTGCGAAATCAACCCATTTTTGGTAGTTTTCTTGGTAAGCCATAGGAAATCTCCTTTAATATATAATCTGATCGCCTTCATTATACCACGATTTGAAGTTTTAGTAAAACCTTAGCATAAGTTTCTGAAAAAGTTATGAAATATACCTAAACCACAAGTCTTGAACGGCTTACCGAAACATGCTATACTAACTGTATGATTATTTTACAAGCTAATAAAATTGAGCGTTCTTTTGCAGGAGAGGTTCTTTTTGATAATATAAACCTACAAGTAGATGAAAGGGACCGCATTGCCCTCGTTGGAAAAAATGGTGCTGGAAAGTCTACTTTACTCAAGATATTGGTTGGAGAAGAGGAGCCAACCACTGGTGAAATCAATAAGAAAAAAGATATTTCCCTCTCTTATCTAGCACAGGATAGTCGCTTTGAGTCTGAAAATACTATTTACGATGAAATGCTACATGTATTTGATGATTTGCGTCAGACTGAAAGACAACTTCGACAGATGGAGTTGGAGATGGGGGAAAAGACTGGTGCAGAATTAGACAAACTTATGTCTGACTATGATCGCCTATCAGAAAATTTCCGTCAGGCTGGAGGCTTTACATACGAAGCTGATATTCGCTCTATCTTAAATGGATTCAAGTTTGACGAGTCCATGTGGCAGATGCGAATCGCTGAGCTTTCCGGTGGTCAAAATACTCGTTTAGCCCTTGCCAAAATGCTCCTTGAAAAGCCTAATCTCTTGGTCTTGGACGAGCCGACTAACCACCTAGATATTGAAACGATTGCCTGGTTAGAAAACTATCTAGTTAATTATAGCGGTGCTTTAATTATCGTCAGCCACGACCGTTATTTCCTCGATAAGGTTGCAACCATAACACTCGACTTAACCAAACATTCTTTAGATAGATACGTAGGAAACTACTCGAGCTTTGTGGAGCAGAAGGAGCAGAAGCTCGCAACTGAAGCTAAAAACTACGAAAAGCAACAGAAGGAAATTGCTGCCTTAGAAGACTTTGTTAACCGAAATCTTGTTCGAGCATCGACAACCAAACGAGCTCAATCTCGACGCAAGCAACTGGAGAAGATGGATCGTTTGGATAAGCCTGAAGCTGGTAAGAAATCAGCTAATATGACCTTCCATTCCAATAGAGTATCTGGTAATGTTGTTTTGACGGTGGAGAATGCTGCTATTGGCTATGATGGTGAAATTTTATCTGAACCGATCAACCTTGATCTTCGTAAGATGAATGCTATTGCCATTGTTGGTCCTAACGGTATTGGTAAGTCAACCTTTATTAAATCCATTGTGGGCCAGATTCCCTTTATTAAGGGTGAAAAGCGCTTTGGTGCCAATGTTGAGGTTGGTTACTATGACCAGACTCAGAGCAAACTAACACCGAGTAATACAGTCTTAGACGAACTCTGGAATGATTTTAAGTTGACACCTGAACTGGAAATCCGTAATCGCCTAGGGGCCTTCCTTTTCTCAGGTGACGATGTTAAAAAATCAGTTGGCATGCTGTCAGGTGGAGAGAAAGCTCGATTGCTCCTAGCTAAACTTTCCATGGAAAACAATAACTTCTTGATCCTCGACGAGCCGACTAACCACTTGGACATTGATAGCAAGGAAGTTCTGGAAAATGCATTGATCGACTTTGATGGAACTCTTCTCTTTGTCAGCCATGACCGTTATTTCATCAACCGTGTTGCCACTCATGTGATGGAATTATCTGAGAATGGATCAACACTTTATCTTGGTGATTATGACTATTATGTTGATAAAAAAGCAGAGCTAGCAGCTAGCCAAGCAGAAGAAGCGGCAGCTGTTGACCAAGAAAAAGAAGTTTCTCCAGTTAATGACTACCATGCCCAAAAAGAGAGTCAAAAAGAACTGCGTAAATTGATGAGACAAATTGAAAGTCTTGAGGCAGAAATCGAAGAACTGGAAACGCAAACCCAAGCTATCTCTGAACAAATGCATACCACCAATGATGCAGATGAACTCATGCAATTACAAGCAGAACTGGATAAAATTAGCAATCGTCAGGAAGAAGCTATGCTAGAGTGGGAAGAATTATCGGAACAGGTGTAAAATGGAAAATCTTGGAAAAGTCTTTCGTGAATTTCGAATCAGTAAGAATTACTCTCTAAAAGAAGCTGCAGGAGAGGCATGTTCGACCTCCCAATTATCCCGCTTTGAATTGGGGGAGTCGGATCTGGCTGCATCTCGTTTCTTTGAAATATTAGATAATATTCACGTGACGATAGAGAATTTTATGGATAAGACTAGAAATTTTCAACATCATGAGCATGTCGGCTTGATGGCTCAGATTATTCCGCTTTACTACTCAAATGATATTGCAGGTTTTCAAACACTTCAAGAAGAACAACTTGAAAAGGCTAAGAGTTCAACAAATCCCCTCTATTTTGAGCTGAACTGGATTTTGTTACAAGGTCTGATTTGTCAAAGAGATGATAGCTTCACTATGAAGCAAGGTGATCTGGATAAGGTGGCAGATTATCTTTTCCAAACGGATGAATGGACCATGTATGAGTTGATTCTTTTTGGTAATCTCTATAGCTTCTATGATGTTGACTATGTTGCTCGACTTGGTAGAGAAGTGATGGAGAGGGAAGAATTTTATCAAGAAATTGGTCGCCATAGAAAACTGGTCTTGATTTTAGCCCTTAATTGTTACCAGCATTGTTTAGAGCATCTTTCTTTTGAAAATGCAAGCTATTTTGAGACTTATACAGAGAAGATTATTGGTAAAGGGATCAAACTGTATGAGCGTAATATTTTCCATTATCTAAAAGGCTTTTCCTTGTACCAAAAAGGACAGTGTAAAGAAGGCTGTAAGCAGATGAAAGAGGCCATGAGTATTTTTGACCTACTAGGTCTTCCAGAGCAAGTAGCCTACTATCAGGAACACTACGAGAAATTTGTCAAAGATTAATTTTCCCAAATATGGGAAAAATGAGAAACTCCTCCAAGTTTTGATACAATAGTTTCAAAATTTGAGAGGAGTTTTTATGAATCGATACGCAGTACAGTTAATTAGTCGTGGAGCTATAAACAAGATAGGAAATATGCTCTATGATTATGGAAACAGTGTTTGGTTGGCCTCAATGGGAACGATAGGACAGACCGTTCTAGGGATTTATCAGATCTCTGAACTCGTCACATCCATTCTAGTCAATCCCTTTGGTGGAGTTATTTCAGACCGTTTTTCTCGTCGCAAGATTTTAATGACAACAGACTTGGTTTGTGGGATTCTCTGTCTAGTTATTTCTTTTATAAGAAATGATAGCTGGATGATTGGCGCTTTGATTTTTGCTAATATTGTTCAGGCAGTAGCCTTTGCATTTTCTCGCACTGCTAATAAAGCTATTATAACGGAGGTTGTAGAGAAAGACGAGATAGTGACCTATAACTCTCGTTTGGAGCTAGTTTTGCAGGTGGTTGGTGTTAGTTCTCCTGTGCTTTCTTTCCTTGTTTTACAATTTGCTAGTCTTCATCTTACGCTCTTGCTAGATGCTTTGACTTTTTTTATAGCCTTTGTTCTTGTGGTCTTACTTCCAAAAGAAGAACCAAAGGTTCAAGAGCAGAAGAGTTTCACCGGGAAAGATATTTTGGCGGATATCAAAGATGGCTTGCACTATATCAGGCATCAAAAAGAAATTTTCTTTCTCTTGTTAGTGGCTTCAAGTGTGAATTTCTTTTTTGCAGCCTTTGAGTTTTTGCTTCCTTTTTCAAATAAACTCTATGGGGTAGACGGAGCCTATGCGACTATCTTAACCATGGGTGCGATTGGATCAATCATAGGAGCACTGATAGCAAATAAATTTAAATCGAGCATGAATACACTTTTGTTCTTATTGATCCTCACAGGAGTAGGAGTTTTCATGATGGGCTTACCACTGCCTAATTTTCTTACCTTTTCAGGAAACCTAGTTTGTGAATTATTTATGACAATTTTTAATATTCACTTCTTTACTCAGGTACAAACCAAGGTTGATGGAGACTATCTGGGGAGGGTATTGAGTACCATTTTTACACTGGCAATTCTCTTTATGCCGATTGCGAAAGGTTTGATGACTTTTCTACCAAGTGTGCAATTAGTTTCCTTTTTAATCATCGGACTTGGAGTTATTTTACTTTCCTTGGTATCAATGATCTATATTCAAAGACAAGATTAATACAGAAAAAAACAGCAATTTAGCTGTTTTTTGTTTACATCTATCCACCCTGAGGGAATCGAACCCCCATCTCAAGAACCGGAATCTTACGTGATATCCATTACACTAAGGGTGGAAACTTTAATTATTATATCAAAAAAGAGAGCTAAACTCAAGTTTTTTCTAAACTCAGCAAAAGGACAAGTAAAAAAGGATTCAGTATTGAACCGAATCCTCTATATGATTATTTTTTCTCAAGAAGAGCTTTGATTTCTTGAAGAACTTCCAATTCAGTTGGACCAGCAGGTGCCTCTTCAGCGACTTCTTCTTTTTTACGAAGATTTTGAGCTTTTTCCATTGCTTTAATCACAAAGAATAGAACTGTACCAACTACAAGGAAGTTGATAACAGCGCTCAAGAAGTTACCGTAAGCAACCCCATTCCATGAAAGTTCAGCAATACGTTCAATTTTCGCAGCTTTCAAGGCAGGGTTCAATAGAAGTGGAGTGATGATATCATTAACAAATGAAGTTACGATAGCACCAAAAGCAGAAGCGATGATCACACCGACAGCAAGGTCTACGACGTTACCTCGGAGCAAAAATTCTTTAAGATCTTTTAACATTTTCTTTTTCCTTTCGAAATTTTTACAACCTAAATTATAACTTAATCATCTATTGAATGCAAGAAATATGCTTAGTGTTTCTTAAAAACAAAAACTTTACTGAAGATGTAATTGAGGACTATGATAGTAACTTGTGCAAAAATAGTCTCAATTGTATTGATAGTATTGAGATTATCACCTACAAACTGACCGATAATATGGGGGAAGCTCGTCACAAAAATAAAGGTCAGCAGCAGGTCTAAGAGGAAGGTTATGAATCTAGCAGTCGTAAATTTTATCAGACGCTTGAACCAATTTTTTCGTTTCTGTTTAAAAACAATGGTATCATTGGTGAAAAAAGCAAACAAAATTCCAGTTATATTTCCCAGAGCAGTCGCCCATAATTCTTGTTGGCAAAGGTAAAAAATGGTGATACGAACAATGATCGAAACAAGAGTAGTTGCAACCCCGAAAAATAAGTAGGAGAGGACTTCATTATCGAAGAATTTTTTGATGTATGTTTTCATAAAAATAGTATAGCATAAAGGAGATAAATGTGCTATACTTGTAAGGTTGACTTGCTCAACCCTTGGTGCTTAGCTTCTTTCACCAAGCATATTATATGTGATATTGTCACTAAAGGAGAAAACATGAAAAAATTAACTGTCCGTGATTTGGCGGATATTGCCATTGTCGCAGCTATTTATGTGGTGTTGACAATCACACCACCCCTTAATGCCATCAGCTATGGCGCTTATCAATTCCGTATTTCTGAGATGATGAATTTCTTGGCTTTCTACAATCCTAAGTACATTATCGGTGTTACTATTGGATGTATGATTGCTAATTTCTTCAGTTTTGGAATTATTGATGTCGCTGTTGGAGGCGGTTCTACACTGGTATTCCTTAGCCTGGGAGTATGGTTGTTCAGCAAATACAGCAAAGACTATCTTTTTAATGGATTGATTCGAAAAGATCATTTCTTCTTTTCAATTCTTTTTTCGATTTCAATGATCACCATTGCTGCAGAATTGAATATCGTAGCGGAAGCACCTTTCTTCTTAACTTGGTTTACAACTGCTATCGGAGAATTCGCTTCACTCATTATTGGTGCTATTCTTATCGGAAAAATCGGGAAACGACTCGATTTGACCAGATAAAGATATCACATCTAATATTATTAAAAAGGGCTGAACTTTGTTCAGTCTTTTTCCTTGTCCACCAACCTAGAAGCTCAACAAAAGTGGTATAATAAAGAAAAAAGGAATTATTTTAATATGTATAGTTATCGTATTTCAGATTTTGAAATCCTTTGGGAAAATCAGGCCATTAGATTTTTGTTAATTTTTTTAGCACTATTTTATTTCTATCTTTTTTTCCAAAGAGTTAAGACATCCTTAAAAAGTGGTGGGAGTATGTTGGATCCTTTTCATATTGCAAAGGGAAGATTATACATTCACACGATTATTCTTTTTAGAAAAAGGATTGTTCCTCTAGCTGAAATTAGACAGATTGATATTGATTACGTTCGAGGGAGAAGAATGAATGGGGACAGGTATCATCTGTACTTTACAAGGAAAGATGGAAAATCTTTTACTTTTCATTTTGGAAAAAGCAAAAGAAACGAGGAGTTAGTGAAAAATCTTGCCAATGTGGCCAAGAAGTGCCATATTAAAATCTATTATTATTATTATTAAGAGTCGATTGCTGTTGTCACTTGTGACAATTATCAAAGCTAGGAGAGTAGCTAATATGAATCAACTACAAGTAATAAGAGAAGATAAACAACTAAGAATTTTATTGATGCAAGAATGCGATATTCTCTTTTATGACCAGTTGAAAGAGGTTGAATTTTCTCAGAACAATGAAGTTTATTCTCTATCGCCCATAGCCTTTGCTAAAGACGGTAGTGGGGGAGAATATGTAATTCTTGAAGATGATAGTATCGGCTTTATAGGAAGTGAAGGCCAAGTTGGGAGAGTGGCAGAAAGCCTTGATGACCTGCTTACCTTCTTACTTCATGCTGGTTCTATCTCAGACTTTTCCTGTCGTTTGCTCTATCAAAACAAGCATTTGTTGGAAAAATTCAGTCAGGAATTTATCGACAAAGCACGAGAAAATTATCAGTCAAAAGGTGAAGATTGGGATAAAGTGAGAACTGGACTTGCACAAGAGTTGGGATTTGAATTTAATCCAGAAAAACTGCAAGAGTTAGCCTTAAAATTTTATCAATCAGCCATAAGAACCCCTCTTTTCATTTGTAAATATGGTCATGGTGAGAATGAATATCTCTGCGATTCTGTTTTGTCAGATATTGTGGGCTTGTGGGTTTCAGAGCTTGTTGGAATGAGTAGAGAAGAAATGATGAACTTTGGCAACTAATAACTAGATGGTAATGATTTTTCGCTGTAGCTTGGGTAAAGATTTCTAAAAAAGATGATGGAAAAATAAGGTCTGAAATTAATTAAAAAAAGAAAAAATCTTTATTTCCTTAAAGCTTTTTATGTTATAATAGTAACAGAAAAATTTTTAGGAGTTTATATGAGTTCTTCAGAATTTATTTCAAAGATTGATTATTATTGTCATAAGAAAGAAAGTTTATTTGACAAAAGTAAGTTCAAATATGCCATTCGCTCGATGTTTGCAGGTGCTTTCTTAACCTTTAGTACAGCCGCTGGGGCTATCGGTGCTGATCTACTCAATAGCATCGTTCCAAGTGCTGGCTATTTTCTTTTTCCCTTTGTATTTGCTTGGGGACTTGTTTACATTGTATTTTTAAATGCTGAATTGGTCACGTCCAACATGATGTACCTGACAGCTGGAACATTCTTGAAGAAGATTGATTGGAAGAAAGCTTTTATTATCTTAGTCTATTGTGCCTTTTTCAACTTAGTTGGAGCTATCTTGGCAGGTTGGTGCTTTGCTAATTCATCTGCTTTTTCACACCTGACACACGACAGTTATCTAGCCAAAATTGTAGCTAAGAAGTTAGCACGACCTAGTGAGTTGGTCTTGTTGGAAGGGATTTTGGCAAATATGTTCGTAAATATTGCCATTCTATCATCTATTTTGGTTAAAGATAGCAGTGCTAAGCTATGGATTATCTTATCAGCTATTTCTATGTTTGTTTTCTTATCTAACGAGCATATTGCAGCTAACTTTTCATCCTTTAGCATTATTAAATTTAGTATTGTTTCTGACCAAATTGCTAACTTTGATATTCCAAATATCCTACGCCATTGGGGAGTTACCTTTATCGCCAACTTGATTGGTGGAGGATTCTTGATAGGATTACCATACGCTTATCTTAATAAAAATGAAGAAACTTATGTTGATTAGACCTGAGTGTTTTATATTGGTGTAATAGAAGAAGAGAGAATCATTGCGATTCTCTTTTTATTTAGAATTAAATGCAGTCATTACTGGCTGATAACTTTAATCTAATCTTTATTTCAGAAATTTATTATTACTCCAATTGGTAAAATATATTAAATGATTTAGTATAGAAAATATAAACCTAACTAAAATAATAATTATAAATTAATAAAATAAGTGTATAGAATAAGGATGGAAAGGATTTCTAAAATTAGTAAAAATTTAAAGTTTAGTCTTAGGAAAGCCTTCCCATAATTTCGATTTTATGTTATAATATTCACAAATAAAAGTTTTAGGAGTTTATATGGTTTCTTCAGAATTTATCTCAAAAATTGAGTTTGCTTGTAAGAAAAAGGAAAGTCTTTACAGTCATAGTAAATTCAAGTATGCTATCCGTTCAATGTTTGCTGGTGCATTCTTAACATTTAGTACAGCAGCTGGTGCAGTTGGAGCTGACTTGATTAATAAGATTGCTCCTGGTAGTGGACGTTTCCTCTTCCCATTTGTTTTCGCTTGGGGATTGGCTTACATTGTCTTCTTGAATGCTGAGTTAGTAACATCTAACATGATGTTCTTGACAGCTGGTAGCTTTTTGAAAAAAATTAGCTGGAGAAAAACAGCTGAAATTCTTCTATACTGTACACTCTTTAATTTGATCGGTGCTCTTATAGCAGGTTGGGGATTCGCTCATTCGGCAGCTTTCGCAAAATTGTCACATGAAAGCTTTATTTCGGGTGTTGTAGAGATGAAGTTAGGGCGTGGTAATGATTTAGTCTTACTTGAAGCAATTTTGGCTAATGTCTTTGTAAATATCGCGATTCTTTCATTCGTTTTAGTTAAGGATGGTGGAGCAAAACTTTGGTTGGTTCTTTCAGCGATTTATATGTTTGTATTCTTAACAAACGAGCACATCGCCGCAAACTTTGCATCATTTGCTATTGTGAAATTCAGTGTTGCTGCTGATTCAATCGCAAACTTCGGTATTGGAAATATTCTTCGTCACTGGGGTGTAACCTTCATCGGTAACTTTATCGGTGGTGGTCTACTGATGGGATTACCTTACGCCTTCTTAAATAAAAACGAAGATACATACGTAGATTAAAAGTTGGATTGATTCCAACTTTTTCTTTTTGTTTATCCATGCTATAATGAAAGTAGAATAGATAAATTTAGAGGAATAACATGAACGAGATTAAATGTCCAAATTGTGGCGAAGTTTTTACAGTTAATGAAAGCCAATATGCAGAACTGCTTTCTCAAGTTCGCACTGCTGAGTTTGATAAGGAATTGCATGAACGAATCAAACAAGAATTGACATTGGTGGAACAAAAATCCTTAAATGAACAACAGGCAAAACTGGCTCAAAAAGATCAAGAAATTGCCCAGCTTCAAAGTCAAATTAACAACTTTAATACAGAAAAAGAATTGGCTAAGAAAGAAGTGGAGCAAAGTGCAAGTCAAAGCTTGCTAGAGAAGGAAAAAGAAGTCCAAGCACTGGAGAATCAGTTAGCTACCTTGCGCTTGGAACATGAGAACCAACTTCAAAAAACATTATCTGATTTAGAGAAAGAACGTGATCAGGTCAAAAATCAGCTCCTTCTACAAGAAAAAGAAAACGAGCTTTCTCTGACTTCAGTTAAGCAAAACTACGAAGCCCAGCTTAAGGCAGCTAATGAACAGGTTGAGTTCTATAAGAATTTCAAAGCCCAACAATCTACAAAGGCTATTGGTGAAAGTCTGGAACATTATGCGGAAGGTGAGTTCAACAAGGTTCGTAGCTTTGCCTTCCCAAATGCCTACTTCGAAAAGGACAATAAGGTTTCTGCGCGTGGTTCTAAAGGGGACTTTATCTTCCGTGACTTTGATGAAAATGGGTTAGAATTCATTTCCATTATGTTTGAGATGAAAAATGAAGCAGACGGGACAGAGAAGAAACATAAGAATGCAGACTTTTACAAGGAATTAGACAAAGACCGCCGTGAGAAAGACTGTGAGTATGCTGTTTTGGTAAGTATGCTTGAAGCAGATAACGACTACTTTAATACAGGAATTGTTGACGTTAGCCATGAATATGAGAAGATGTATGTCATTCGTCCCCAGTTCTTTATTCAACTAATTGGACTCTTGCGCAATGCTGCCCTTAATTCCCTAAAATATAAGCAGGAGCTGGCTTTTATCAGGGAACAAAATATAGATATCACTCGTTTTGAGGAAGATTTGGACGCCTTCAAGGTCGCCTTTGCAAAGAATTATAACTCAGCTTCTGTCAACTTTGGCAAGGCAATTGACGAAATCGACAAGGCAATTAAGCGGATGGAAGAAGTCAAGAAATTCCTGACAACATCAGAAAACCAACTCCGCCTCGCAAACAATAAGTTAGATGATGTTTCTGTTAAAAAATTGACTCGTAAAAATCCGACTATGAAGGCTAAGTTTGATGCTTTGAAGGGGGAGTAGTTTTATTTGTAATGTATGGTACTAGTTCAACAATATGAATGAGGAATTATAAAATGAATAATAAAAGCTTAATACCTATGCCTGATCTAAATTTGGATGACATAGTACATCTGTCAAAAGAAAATGAAAAGTTAATTGTTAATTTTCTAAGTGCATTAGACGAGTTACATACAATCAATCAATTTTATCATATTTATATTTTTAATTTTTATCAAATACTTTATCACTTTGAGTTGGATACTAACGATAACATAAGAAAACAAAATGGTTTGAATGGCGATGAATTCATTATTATTAATTCTTTACTTATAAATTTAATGAGCTCATCTAAGACTTTAGTTGATTTGTTAATCCACTTTGATAAGAAATATTCACAAAAGTTAGAAAAAAAGATAAATAAAATATATGATTCAGAGTTTTCGTATATATTGATTATGACTTTAAGAAATTTCGCATTGCATGGACACATTCCTCTATCTTTCAGTCAAAATAAGTATAGCTTTAATTTAGATTATATACTAAAAGAAGGCGAAAAGTTTAATTTCAGTAAGTCGTCAAAGGAAGCTTTTATAAGAATTCGTGATGAAATTAGGCATGTGTATGGAGATATAGCAAATATTGCTTTTACAAAAACACTTATGGATTTTCACCTTAATTTACTAAAAATTCATTATCACTTTTATCTCGAAAATAAATCTTTACTAGAAAGTTTCTTTAAATCTGTAGAGTTAAAATTACAAAAAGAGAAAAGAAAAATAAAAAATGGACAATTAATTATAGAGATTGATGGGGAATGTCACAGTATTATAATGTCCAGTAAAATAGCATTGTTGAATAAACTAATGCAAGAAGCAAAAATTAACTTTTACGATTTTAAGAAACAAAAGTCAAAAAGTTGTAGGGATAAAAAGTTAAAAGATAGTAGTAAACTAGAAAGCAAAACATGAACGGTATTATCAATTTAAAAAAAGAAGCGGGGATGACCTCGCATGATGCAGTTTTTAAGCTGCGTAAGATTTTGGGAACCAAGAAGATTGGTCACGGTGGGACGCTAGATCCTGATGTGGTGGGCGTTTTGCCGATTGCCGTTGGTAAGGCGACTCGCATGGTCGAGTTTATGCAGGACGAAGGCAAGATTTATGAGGGTGAAATCACCCTAGGCTATTCTACGACCACCGAGGATGCTAGTGGCGAGGTGGTTGCTGAGTCACCGGTCTTGTCTCCTTTAGATGAAACCATTGTAGATCAAGCGATTGCTAGTTTGACTGGGACCATCACACAAGTGCCTCCTATGTACTCTGCTGTCAAGGTCAATGGTCGCAAACTCTATGAGTATGCGCGTGCTGGTCAGGAAGTGGAACGTCCAGAACGTCAGGTGACCATTTATCAATTTGAACGGACAAGTCCGATTTCTTATGAGAGCGAACTTGCACGATTTACTTTTCGTGTAAAATGCAGTAAGGGAACCTATATTCGTACCTTGTCGGTTGACTTAGGAGAAAAACTTGGCTATGCAGCTCATATGTCTCATTTAAAACGAACAAGTGCAGCTGGCTTACAGTTGGACAATGCTTTGACCTTAGAGGAAATTGCAGAAAAAGTAGAGATTGGACAACTTGATTTTCTACATCCGATTGAGATTGGGACAGGTGACTTGGTCAAGGTTTATTTGACACCAGACCAGGCAGAAGAAGTGCGTTTTGGTCGCTTTATTGAATTGGAACAAACTGAGAAGGAATTGGCTGGCTTTGAAGGTGAAAAATTACTAGCCATTTTAGAGAAACGGGGCCAACTTTATAAGCCGAGAAAGGTTTTCAATTGATTAGGACTGGTGGTAAAATCGCAAATTGATTTTTAGTTTTAAAAAATGCTAAAAGACAGTTCAGTTTAGACCCGAAAAAGTTATGAAAAAGGGTTGAAAACACGGTGGTATTTGACAGTTTTGCTTGCTTATGATAATATTTAAATAAAGAAAAGCTAGAAAACTTTCAGAGGATATTATGAGTATTGAGATGACTGTAAGTGAGATTGCTGAGGTCTTGGGCTTGTCCCGTCAAGCAATCAATAACCGTGTCAAGGAATTACCTGAAGAAGATACGACTAAAAATGATAAAGGAGTCACTGTGGTAACTCGCAGTGGCTTGATTAAGCTTGAAGAAATCTACAAAAAAACCATTTTTGAAGATGAACCTGTTAGTGATGATGTGAAGCAACGTGAGTTAATGGAGATTCTTGTTGATGAAAAGAATGCGGAAATCATCCGTCTTTATGAGCAACTAAAGGCTAAAGACAAACAGTTAGCTGAAAAAGATGAACAGATGCGTGTTAAAGACCGTCAAATCGCAGAAAAAGATAAGCAATTGGATCAACAACAACAGTTAACCCTACAAGCCATGAAGGACCAAGAAACCCTTCAGTTGGAGTTGGATCAGGCTAAGCAAGAAGTACAAGCAACGAAGAAAGGCTTCTTTGCTCGCTTATTTGGAGGATAAGAAAAAACTGCTTGGTTTCTAGGTATAACCAAGTAGTTTCTTTTTACAAATACAGTAAGGAATGGATAAGATGGAAAAATTAAGAGATTACATTTCATTTGATTTGGAATTTAATAAACACCAGGATAAAACTCACTTGATTCAGGTTTCTGCAGTCCGTTTTAAAGATGGTGAAGAAGTAGGAGCATTTGACTCATATGTTCATACAGATGTACCATTGAAAAGTTTTATAAACGGTTTAACGGGTATCACGTCTGAAACCTTGAAAGATGCTCCGAAGGTGGAAGATGTTCTCAAAGATTTTCAAGCCTTTATTGGTCAATTACCTATCGTTGGCTATAATGCAGCTAAGAGTGATTTACCGATTCTATTGGAACATGGTTTGGATTATAGTATCCAATATCAAGTGGATCTCTATGATGAAGCTTTTAAGCGACGTAGTTCGGATCTTCACGGGATTGCCAATCTCAAGTTACAAACTGTTGCAAGTTTTCTAGGATTTAAGGGACAATCTCATAACAGTTTAGAGGATGCTCGTATGACTGCTCGTGTTTATGAAGCATTCCTAGAGTCTGACGAAAGTAAAATCTTACTGGACGTCAAGAGTAGTCTTAACTCTAATCCCTTTGGTGGTTTAGATTTATCACAGCTGTTTGATTAGGAGGTTTTATGAAACCTGAAAAGCCTAAAAAATTGGGTTTTAAAAAGATTTACCTCAATCTTGATAAAATCCTCTTTCTATTTTTTCTAATCTTTATGTTGGTCGACTATATTTGGTTACCTTTGAATTCATTGATAGCGGGTTTTTTGCTAAGTCAGACGGGCTATTTGTTTATTTCTTACAATAACATTTTTGCCATTATCAAAAATGCTCCTATAGTCAGTATTGGCTTCTTAATCTTAATCATTCTTAACCTTTTAGTTGCTTATTTTCAACTCAGTCTTCTCTTTATAGGGGCGCGTCATCTTCTCTATCATGAGAAAAGAACACTGATAGAATACAGTCGTAAGGTCTTTCGTGAGAGTCTTGTCTTTATGAAAGGTCTGACAATTACAAAAGCCTTATTTATCTTCTTCTATGTTGCCATGCTTTTTCCTTTTATCAGGAAGTTTTTAAAGATTTATTATTTTAATAAAATCGTAATCCCAGAGTTTATTCAGACCTACATGGAAGATAAATACTGGATGTGGTGGCTAGGTATAATCATCTTGTCAATCCTCTTCCTCTACGTTTCTGTTAAGTTGGTATTTGTTCTTCCAAAAATCTTTTATGATAAGATGACAGTCAAGGAAGCTGTGCTCTATAGTCTTGAAAGAACTAGAAATCAATTCTGGTTTTACGCTTGGCATCTCTTTCTCATTGTTGTCAAAACAAATCTTTTCTTTTACTTGCTTCTAATCCCACTATTAGTTGGGCAGTTTTTAGTGGATGGTCTCACACAAAGAGAATCCTTGATTCTTGCTATTTCAAACTATACCTTGATTAAAAATATCCACTATATGGCCCTGACTTACTTCTTGGTTAAGTTCACCTCATTTTTAACGGGTGAGGAATTGGATATTATACCGAGACGAAAAAAAGACCATCTCATGAGATGGGGAGTTATGGGGTGTGCGAGTGTCATCTTTGCTATTGAAGGCTATGTCTATTTAGAAGCACCAGTTGCAAATCCTCCGCGCGTGATATCCCACCGTGGTGTTTCCAATGGTAATGGCGTGCAAAATACTGTAGAATCTCTAGAAAAGACAGCTCAACTAAAACCAGACCTTGTTGAAATGGATGTGCAGGAAACCAAGGATGGTCAGTTTGTCATGATGCACGATGCGAATCTGAGAAGTCTAGCAGGATTAAATGTGACCCCTCAAGACCTAACTTTAGAAGAGTTGAAGCAGATAGATATTTTTGAGAATGGCTATCAAACTAAGATATCAAGTTTTGATGATTATCTAAATCATGCCAACCAACTAAATCAGAAACTACTTATTGAGATTAAAACAAGTAGGAAAGATAGTGCTCAAATGATGGATCATTTTCTTGAAAAGTATGGTGCTAAGATTAAGGTTTATGGTCATCAGATGCAATCTCTAGATTACCATGTTATTGAAAAGGTAACCCAGTATGATAAGGAGATTCCAGTCTTCTTCATCCTGCCCTACAATTCCGTTTTCCCAAGAACAAATGCTACCGGCTATACCATGGAGTATTCTACTTTGGACGAATACTTTGTGACCAAACTCTGGAACACAGAGCAGAAGCTCTATGTTTGGACGATTAACGGTTCGGAATCCTTTAACAAATCGCTTCATCTAGGAGTAGATGGTATGATTACGGATAATTTGGAAATGGTACAAGAAGAACTTGAAACTGCCCAGGAAGACCCAGAATACGCCGATTTACTTCTAAAGAAGGCAACAGAATTCTTTACTTTTTAGATAAGACAAAAGAGGCTGAATTCAGCCTCTTTTTATGCTATTAGAATGGTAATTTTCCTGCAAAAGCACCGAGTTTCTTTTTGGTTGCCTCATCGATTTGTTCAAGAGCTGCATTCACTGCCTGAACAGTCATGTCAGAAAGAGTTTCGATGTCTTCAGGGTCAACAACCTCAGGATTGAAATCAATTTTTGTGACCTTCTTATCTCCAGTCAATGTCGCAGTTACAAGGTTTTGAACAGAAGTGCCAACAAATTCTGTAGCAGCAAGTTCCGCTTGACTTTGCTCCATTTGTTTTTGAAGTTTTTGAGCTTGACGCATCATGTTTTGCATATTCATCATAAGATTTAAGGTTTCCTTTAACAATTTTTTCTCCTTATTTTATCAATTTTAGATAGAAATGTCTAATGTTAATTTATAGCTTGTAATATTAAATTTTCTGACAATTCTATTGAAAAATGAGAAAAAGGATGCTATAATAAAACGAAAATAAAATGGGCTTCCCATGATTTAATAGGAGTATCTAATGAAAAAACTTGGTTTTATCCTTTTATCTTCGGCATTGTTGTTATCTGCTTGTGCAGTTCGTTTTGAACAATCGTCAACTACAAGTGATTCCTCTCAGGTTACAAAATTGTCAGAAGATAACCAAAAACTATTGGATAAGGCAACTAGTGACTACAAAGTATTTGTGGAAGAACAGATTGATAAACTTTTAACGGATACAGAAGGTTTTGTTCAACTATTGAAGGATGGTAAGTTAGAAGAAGCTAAAAAGGCATACCCTTTAATCCGTATGTCTTATGAACGTTCAGAGCCGATTGCAGAGAGCTTCGGAGAATCTGATGTGAAGATTGATTTTCGATTAGCAGACTACTTAGATGAAAACAAGACCGAAGAAGGTTGGTCTGGTTTCCACCGTATCGAGCGCATTCTTTGGGAGGAAAACACAACCAAAGGAACTGAGGTTTTTGGTGACCAACTGGTAAATGATATCAAGGAATTGAAGGCTAAGATTGCGACTGTAGATGTTGATTACAAGATTATGCTAACTGGGGCTGTCGATCTTCTAAATGAAGTAGCGACAAGTAAGATTACTGGTGAAGAGGAGATTTATTCTCATACAGATTTGTATGATTTCCGTGCAAATATCCAAGGTGCTGAGAAGATTTTCCAGCTATTTAAACCCTTGCTTGCAAAATCAGATGCAGCCTTGGTTAAGGAATTAGAGGAAGATTTCAAATCTGTCAATAGTTTGTTAGACAAACACATGACGGACAAGGAACATTATAAACTCTATACAGACTTAACGAAAGAAGACACTAAAGAATTGTCTGAAGCAGTGACAAAACTTGGTGAACCATTATCACAAATGGGTAAATTTCTTGGTGGAGAATAAGTAATATGACAAACAAAGGCGAAAAATTTTTTGAACAAAAAATGGACCGTCGAGAATTTCTAAAAAAAGCAGGTATCGGAGGTGCCGGTCTCGCACTTGGACTCTCTGGTGCTTCTGCTTTTTTCGCACCTAAGCTTGATGGTCAGGAGAAAATCTCGTACGGGGATGAAAAAATAGCCTTCTATGGTAAACACCAAGCTGGCATTACAACTGTCATGCAGAAAAACATCTATTTTGTTGTCTTGGATTTGTATACAACTGACAAAGAGAAAATCATCCAGTTATTTAAAGATTGGACGGATTATAGTGCCAAACTTGTAGAAGGAGAATTGGTTAAAAAAGATGGTAACAATAGCCTCTTGCCTCCAAGTGATACTGGAGAAACAGTTGGGCTTAATCCTCATCGTTTGACCCTGACTTTTGGAGTTTCGGCTAGTTTCCTAGAAAAAATGAAACTAGAGAACAAACGTCCAAAACTTTTTAGAGATTTACCTCCATTTCCAAAGGAACAATTACGAGAAAAGTACACGGGTGGAGATATTGTCATTCAAGCTTGTGCAGATGACGAGCAAGTTGCCTTTCATGCTGTTCGTAACCTTATCCGAAAAGGAAGAAATGCAGTTACTCTTCGTTGGAGTCAATCAGGTTTTGCAGCTATCGGTAATCGTATGGAAACTCCTCGGAATCTCTTTGGCTTTAAAGACGGGACTGCTAATGTTACCACTGAGAAAGAATTTGATCAGGTTGTGTGGGCAGATAGTAAGGATTGGATGGAAAATGGTTCCTACATGGCCGTTCGTCGCATCCAGATGTTCCTTGATACTTGGGATCGAACCAATCTGGAGGAGCAAGAAAATACCTTTGGACGCTATAAGGAAAGTGGAGCTCCTTTTGGTAAGAAAAACGAATTTGATGAGGTGGACTTGAGCCTTCTTCCTGACGATTCTCATGTACGCTTAGCAAAAGAAGTGGATAAACCTCTCCTGCGTAGATCCTATTCTTATTCTGATGGAATTGATGAAAAGACAGGTCAGTTTGATACCGGTTTGCTCTTTATCTCTTTCCAAAAGGACCCAGATAGCTTTGTTAAAGTGCAGACCAATCTGGGTGCTACGGATAAAATGAACGAATATGTTACTCATATAGGTAGTGGCCTCTTTGCCTGCTTTGGTGGAGTGGAGAAGGGAGGTTACATTGGGCAGAAATTATTTGAATCCTAAAAGTCTTATCCTCCTATTTGCTTGTTTCTTCCTATTGATTTTTCCGGTAGGAGCTAAGGAAAATTTGAGTCCCTACTTTGTGAAAATAACTGATGCAACTAAAGCTGTTAAAGAAGGCAAACAAGATCAGGCAAGAAAACTAATCGATGAAATTACCAAAGATTTCGAGAAAGTCGAGAATTCTAACTCTGAAGCAGGACGTCAAGTTCAAGAAAAGTTAGCCTTAACTGGTGATATTACTGAAGACCAGCTAACTCAGATTTCTTTAGCCCTTTTGTCATTTGAGAAAGAGCAAAATCCAGTCGACCTTGATGCAGAAAAAGAGAAACTTGTTTCACGATTAGATCCTCGTTTTGAAGCCTTAGATAAGGCAATCGCTTCTCAAGATCTGGGAGCAGTAAGAGAAGCCTATAAAAAAATGAATTCAACTTGGACCATCAATGAAGCAGTGGTTCGTGACCATAGTACAGCTCATTATGGGCAAGTGGAAACAGCAATTTCCTTTCTGCGTAGTAGCATTGAGACTGAACCAACGAACTTTGATTCTATTCAGGCATCGTTTGATGATTTGAAAACAGCCATTTCTAACTTTGTTGAAGGTACAGAAGTTGTAACGACATCATCCAACCTGACACTGAAGGAAGGGATAGATCTTTTAAAGAAGGCTTTGACCCAATTTCAAGCTGGTCAAGATAGTGAAGCAACTACAACCATGAAGGAGTTTATTACTATTTGGCCCACCATTGAGGGTTCTGTAAGTACAACCAATCCTTCCCTTTATACCAAGGTTGAAAGTGAAAGTCCTGTTATCATGGTTAAGGGAAAGGAAAGTGAATATCAAGAAAAGCTTTCTAGCTTGATTGCAGAATTGTCTCAAATTGATACTAGCACTTCCTACAATGCGTTTGATGCCATGCTCATCTTGCTCCGTGAAGGTGTAGAAGCACTCTTGATTGTCATGGCGCTAGTGACAACTTTGAAAGCTGCTAAGATGAGAAAGGGACTCAAGTGGGTCTATGGTGGTGCATTTGCTGGTATAGTGGCCAGTCTTTTAATTGCCTATATCCTTCAGATTGCCTTTCCAGCAGTCACCTCAGGAACTAACCGTGAAATCATCGAAGGTGCAGTCGGGATTTTTGCGGTTATCATGATGATTTTAATCGGTATTTGGCTTCATAGCAAATCTTCTGTTAAAAAATGGAATACTTTTATGGAATCACAAATGCAAACTGTCACGAAAACAGGATCTTTCCTTTCTATGTTTGCTCTGAGTTTTCTAGCCGTATTCCGAGAAGGTGCTGAGACGATTTTATTCTATGTGGGGATTCTGCCAAGGATTTCTAGTTTTGATTTTGTCTTAGGAATTTCTCTGGCTCTCTTAGTTTTAGTCGTGATTGCCTTTGTGATGAACAAGGCTAGTCAATTTTTCCTGCCTCATAAGGTTTTCTTTATCCTGACTTGGATGATTTATGCCTTAGCCTTTAAGATGACGGGAGTCAGCATTCATTCCTTTCAGTTGACAAATATGATCCCCAATCATCTGATCTCAGGAATACCAAGTATTGATATATTGGGAATTTACCCTAGCTTGGAATGTTTGGCAGGTCAGGTACTCTTTATTCTTGTGGTGATTCTTGTTACCATTAGACAGGGTGAAAAATGATGAATCGAAAGGAATTGACAATTATTGAACATTTGGTAGAATTTAGAAAGAGATTGCTAGCAGTAGTTGTTTGCTTCTTTCTAGTATTCTGTGCTTCACTTTTATTTGCTGATCAGGTTTATCAATTTATCACACAAGGCTTTAATCAGAAGTTAATCGTCTTGGGGCCGAATGATATTTTATGGATTTATCTTCGTTTGGCAAGTTTGATGGCCTTTAGCCTTACCTTGCCCTTTAGCGTTTATCAAGTGTGGAGTTTCGTTCGACCAGCCCTTAAAACTGAAGAAGCAGGAGCGGTTTTTGCTTATATCCCTGCAACATTTCTTTGTTTTATCTTGGGGTTAGCCTTTGGGTTTTATTTTGTGACACCAGCTTTACTTCAGGTCTTGTTGGGATTAGGTGAAAACTTATTTGAAACGCAGTTAACTGCACAAAATTATCTAGCTTTTGTCTTTCAAACTACTGTACCACTAGCATTTATTTTTGAATTACCAGTTATCATTGCTTTTTTAACCTCAATTGGTTTGATTGGCCCTGGCTTACTCATCGTTTATAGACGTTATGCTTATTTCATCTTATTAGTATTGGCTGTTATATTGACACCTGCTGATTTTATTAGCGATTTAGCGATGACTGTTCCTTTGATATTATTGTATGAGATTAGTATCGCTATTTGTAAATGGATTTTTAAGAGAAAAAGGAAAGGAGAAAAAGGTGGGAATCTTACGTGATATTGGTGCACCAGGCTTGATAGTCATTGTCCTTGGAGCATTGTTGATTTTTGGACCAAAATGCTTACCAGAGCTAGGCGAATCAGTAGGAAAGATGCTTGCCGAGTTTAAGAAAGCTGTTAAGGGCATCGGTGAGCAAGAAGAAAAATAAACGAATAACGATTGAATAGAGTTGAGAATTGTTGGCTTGGAATTATCTCTGGCTACAATCTCAACTTTTTTATTTAGTTTAAGGTTTTTTTAAGTTTTCTATAATATTCTGAAGAACTCTATATTAATAAGATTGACTAGATCTTGATAGGAGAAATGAGCCAATCATTTGTATTTTTTAAAAGAAAGTGCACTAGGAAGAAATAATGTTCAGATTATGGTTTACAAAAGAGCGTTTTCTAGGCATAAAGTCTTTGTATTTCTTTCAAGATAGAGCCAGATTGTGATATAATAGTTAACAATAAGTTTTTTTAGAATGAACTAAAGGAGTATAAAAATGATCTACGCTGGAATTTTGGCGGGTGGCACTGGCACACGCATGGGGATCAGTAATTTGCCAAAACAATTTCTAGAGTTGGGAGACCGCCCAATCTTAATTCACACTATTGAAAAATTTGTTTTGGAACCAAGTATTGAAAAGATTGTAGTTGGAGTCCATGGAGACTGGGTGACACACGCAGAAGATTTAGTTGAAAAATTCCTTCCGCTTCATAAAGATCGTATTATTATCACCAAAGGTGGTGCTGATCGTAATTCGAGTATTGAAAAGATCATCGAAGCTATCGATGCTTACCGTCCAATTACGGAAGATGATATCGTGGTAACTCATGACTCAGTTCGTCCTTTTATCACACTTCGAATGATTCAAGATAACATTGCTCTTGCACAAAATCATGATGCTGTTGATACTGTAGTTGAAGCCGTGGATACCATTGTTGAAAGTACAAACGGTCAGTTTATCACAGATATTCCAAATCGTGCTCATCTCTATCAAGGGCAAACCCCTCAAACCTTCCGTTGTAAAGACTTCATTGATTTGTATGGTTCTTTATCAGCAGATGAAAAAGAAATTTTGACAGATGCATGTAAAATCTTTGTCATTAAGGGTAAAGATGTAGCCTTGGCAAAAGGTGAATACTCAAACCTTAAAATTACAACAGTTACAGACTTAAAGATTGCTAAAAGTATGATTGAGAAAGACTAGAGACATGATTAATCAAATTTATCAACTGACCAAGCCAAAGTTTATCAATATCAAATATCAGGAAGAGGAAATTGATCAAGAAAATCATATCCTCATTCGACCAAACTATATGGCGGTTTGTCATGCGGATCAACGCTACTATCAAGGAAAACGTGATCCAAAAATCTTATCAAAGAAACTTCCAATGGCTATGATTCACGAGTCTTGCGGAACGGTCATTTCTGATCCAACTGGTACATATCAAGTCGGTCAGAAGGTTGTCATGATTCCAAATCAGCCACCAATGCAAAGTGATGATGAATTTTACGAGAACTACATGGCTGGTACTTATTTCTTATCTAGTGGTTTTGATGGATTCATGAGAGAGTTTGTTTCTCTTCCTAAGGATCGCGTGGTAGCCTATGAAGAAATTGAAGACACAGTTGCTGCTATTACAGAGTTTGTCAGTGTTGGCATGCATGCCATGAATCGTTTCATGACGGTATCTCACAGCAGACGTCAACGTATTGCAGTTATTGGTGATGGTAGTCTAGCCTTTGTAATGGCAAATATTATCAATTATACCTTGCCTGAAGCAGAGATTATCGTCATTGGACGTCATTGGGAAAAACTTGAACTCTTTTCCTTTGCGAATGAACGTTATATCACTGATAGTATTCCAGAAGATCTTAGCTTTGATCATGGATTTGAGTGTTGTGGTGGTGACGGTAGTGGACCTGCTATCAATGATTTGATTCGGTATATTAAACCCCAAGGTACTATTTTGATGATGGGAGTAAGTGAGTATAAGGTTAATATTAATACTCGTGATTCTTTAGAAAAAGGCTTGTTACTGGTAGGTTCTTCACGTTCAGGACGTGTTGACTTTGAAAAAGCTATCCAAATGATGGAGATTAAGAGATTTGCCAATCGTTTGAAGAATATCATTTATCTGGAAGAACCAGTACGAGAAATTAAGGATATTCACCGAGTTTTTGCTACAGATTTAAATACTGCCTTCAAGACAGTATTTAAGTGGGAAGTCTAATGGAGGATGATTGTGAAGGAAATCGTTAAAGAAAAGATTGCTTCTTTATTATTTGGTGACGAAGAAATACAGAGTGTTGAACAGTTGGGTGGAATGACCAATCAAAACTATTTGGTTAAAACATCCTCAAACCAGTACATCGTTAAGTTTTTCGGTAAAGGTACAGATAAATTAATCGACCGCCAGAATGAGAAGTTCAATCTTGAATTGTTGAAAGATTTGAAATTAGATGTAGAAAATTATCTTTTCGATATTGAAGCAGGAATTAAGGTTAATCAATACATTGAAAATGCTGAGACACTTGATTCAGCTACCATTAAAACCAAATTTGAAAAGATTGCACCAATTCTACAAACCATTCACTCTTCTGGTAAAGAATTAAAAGGAGAGTTTGCTCCTTTTGAGGAAATCAAAAAATATGAATCTCTGATTCAAGGTGAAATCTCTTATCCAAATTATGAAGATGTAAGAAAATCAGTTCTTTCTTTGAAAAATGAGCTTGAAGAAATTGGAATTGAGAAAAAATCATGTCACATTGACTTGGTTCCTGAAAACTTTATTGAAGGACCAGATGGACATCTTTATCTGATTGATTGGGAATATTCATCTATGAATGATCCCATGTGGGATCTGGCAGCCCTCTTCTTAGAATCTGAGTTTACTAGTGCGGAAGAAGAAGACTTTTTAAGTCATTATGAGGGTGACAAGACTCCTGTTTCGAGAGAGAAAATTCGTATTTACAAAATCTTGCAAGACATTATTTGGAGTCTTTGGACTATTTACAAAGAAGAAAATGGTGCAGA
The DNA here is from genome assembly GCF_051106275.1 of Streptococcus sp. KHUD_014. Lineage (GTDB taxonomy): Bacteria > Bacillota > Bacilli > Lactobacillales > Streptococcaceae > Streptococcus. The sequence continues at coordinate 941,554 of NZ_CP193666.1, forward strand.
TTTCGGAGATTATGGAATTTCTCGCTACAATAGAGCTGTAAAAGAATTGCAGTCTCAGGGAGGTATTGATGAAGACTAAAAACGGAGTTTCCTTTGGACTTATTTCAGGTATTTTTTGGGGATTAGGGCTAACCATTAGTGCTTATATCTTCTCTATATTTACTGACCTGTCACCTTTTGTAGTAGCAGCAGCGCACGACTTTCTGAGTATTTTTATCCTGCTAGGATATCTTCTAGTTAAAGAAGGCAAGGTACGTTTTTCAATCTTCTTGAACATTCGAAATGTCAGTGTCATCATTGGAGCGCTATTAGCTGGGCCGATTGGCATGCAGGCCAATCTCTATGCAGTCAAGTATATCGGTAGTTCATTAGCATCCTCAGTTTCAGCTATTTATCCTGCAGTATCTGTCATTCTCGCTTTCTTTTTCTTAAAGCATAAGGTTTCTAAGAACACAGTATTTGGAATCTTATTAATCATTGCAGGGATTATTGCTCAGACCTACAAGGTTGAACAAGTTAATTCCTTCTATATCGGAATACTCTGTGCCTTGATTTGTGCCCTTGCTTGGGGAAGTGAAAGTGTTCTCAGCTCATTTGCTATGGAAAGTGAACTCAGCGAACTCGAAGCACTCTTGATACGACAAGTCACATCTTTCTTGTCCTATCTTGTTATTGTTCTCTTCTCGCATCATTCATTTGCAGAAGTAGCAAATGGACAATTATTGGGACTTTTGATTATCTTTGCAGCATGTAATATGATTTCTTACCTTGCCTACTATATTGCTATTAATCGATTGCAACCAGCAAAAGCAACAGGTTTAAATGTGAGTTACGTAGTATGGACTGTGTTGTTTGCAGCAATTTTCTTGGGTTCACCCCTTAATTTACTAACCATCATTACTTCACTTATCGTAATGGCTGGTGTTTATATTATTATTAAAGAATAAAGGAGAAAACGCGTGAAAGCGATTATCTTAGCAGCGGGATTGGGAACTCGTTTGAGACCCATGACAGAAAATACTCCCAAAGCCTTGGTTAAAGTCAATCAAAAACCATTGGTTGAATATCAAATCGAATTTTTGATAGAACGTGGAATTGATGACATTATCATCGTTGTCGGTTATTTAAAAGAACAATTCGACTATCTTAAAGAAAAGTACGGGGTTCGTTTGGTCTTCAACGAAAAGTATGCTGATTACAATAACTTTTACTCTCTTTACCTGGTAAAAGAAGACTTGGCCAACAGCTATGTTATCGATGCGGATAATTATCTTTTCAAGAATATGTTCCGTAATGATCTCGAACGTTCAACTTATTTCAGTGTTTATCGTGAAGATTGTGATAATGAGTGGTTCCTAGTTTACGGAGATGATTACAAAGTTCAAGATATCATTGTCGATAGCAAAAATGGTCGCATCTTGAGTGGTGTATCATTTTGGGACGCTGCAACAGCTGAGAAAATTGTAGGATTTATTGACAAGGCATATGCAAGTGGCGAATTTGTGGACCTCTACTGGGACAACATGGTCAAAGATAATATTAAAGAACTAGATGTATATGTAGAAGAGTTGGAAGAAAACTCTATCTACGAAATTGACAGTGTCAAAGATTATCAAAAATTGGAGAAAATTCTCTCTTCACAAAAATAAGCAACTTTTATGAACTGATACCTTACCTATTTTTACTTGACTTTTTAGGATTGATACAGTATACTAGTGAAAATTTAACCTTTAAGGGAAGTCCAGAGAGACTCACAAGGTGTCAGAGAAAAGAAACTACGATTGAAGCAAGTAAAGCAAGTGCTTATTTGCTACTTTTGTGTAAATATCTTAACTGAAACCTTGCAATTGCAAGGTTTTTCTTTATCTGATCCCCTTAAAATTTAAGAAGGAAAAGTTATGAATCCAAATTGTAAAAAACGAATGGGTGCCATTCGCTTGGAAGTTATGAGAGTAGTATCTCAGGAGGAAATCGCGCCAGCAATCTTTGAGCTTGTACTTGAAGGAGAAATGGTTGAAGCTATGAAAGCGGGCCAATTTCTTCATTTGCGTGTACCTGATGATGCCCATCTCTTACGTCGTCCAATTTCGATTTCATCAATAGATAAGGTGACTAAGCAATGCAAACTTATCTATCGAGTTGAAGGAGCAGGGACAGCAATTTTTTCAACCTTAAAAACAGGTGATAGCTTAGATGTTATGGGACCTCAAGGAAATGGCTTTGACTTATCTGATTTAGACAAGCAGAGTCGTGTTCTCCTAGTCGGTGGAGGAATTGGTGTGCCTCCTTTACTTGAAGTAGCTAAACAACTGCATGAGCGTGGTGTAGAAATAACAACTGTTTTAGGCTTTGCTACTAAAGATGCTGTTATTTTAGAAGATGAATTATCCAGATTTGGTCAGGTATTTGTAACGACTGATGATGGATCTTATGGTATTAAAGGAAATGTATCGGTAGTGATTAATGAATTTGACACAAAATTTGATGCCATCTATTCATGTGGAGCGCCAGGTATGATGAAATACATCAATCAAACATTCCACGACCATCCAAGAGCTTATCTATCTCTAGAATCCCGCATGGCCTGTGGTATGGGGGCTTGCTACGCTTGCGTATTGAAAGTACCAGATAGCGAAACAGTTAGTCAACGTGTGTGTGAAGATGGGCCTGTATTTAAAACAGGAACTGTTCTTTTATAAGGAGAGTGTCATGACTACAAATCGATTACAAGTCTCTCTACCAGGCTTAGAACTAAAGAATCCTATCATTCCTGCTTCAGGCTGTTTTGGTTTCGGACAAGAGTATGCCAAATACTATGATTTGGATCTTTTAGGATCTATCATGATTAAGGCTACAACCCTTGAACCACGCTTTGGTAATCCTACTCCACGAGTGGCAGAAACACCTGCTGGTATGCTCAATGCCATTGGTCTACAAAATCCAGGACTAGATGCCGTTCTCTCTGAAAAATTACCTTGGTTGCAAAGAGAGTATCCTAATCTCCCTATAATCGCAAATGTGGCTGGATTTTCAAAGCAAGAATACGCAGCAGTTTCTAGTGGTATTTCCAAGGCACCTAACGTGAAAGCCATTGAGCTCAATATTTCTTGTCCAAACGTCGATCATGGGAATCACGGACTTTTAATTGGGCAAGACCCAGATTTAGCTTATGATGTGGTAAAAGCGGCCGTAGGGGCATCAAATGTGCCAGTTTACGTTAAATTGACACCAAGTGTAACTGATATCGTGACCATCGCAAAAGCAGTAGAGGACGCAGGAGCTAGTGGACTCACCATGATCAATACCCTTGTTGGTATGCGCTTTGATCTCAAAACTAGAAAACCAATCATTGCCAATGGTACTGGTGGAATGTCTGGGCCTGCAGTCTTTCCGGTAGCTCTTAAACTAATCCGTCAAGTAGCTCAAACAACTAATCTTCCAATCATTGGTATGGGTGGTGTTGACTCGGCAGAAGCTGTATTAGAAATGTATCTGGCTGGTGCATCAGCTATCGGAGTGGGTACAGCAAACTTTACAAATCCTTACGCTTGTCCTGATATCATTGAAAATCTTACTAGAGTCATGGACAAATATGGTATAGATAGTCTAGAGCAACTACGTAAAGAAGTGAAAGAAAGTTTACTCTAAGTTTTATGGGGTGAATTCAGTCTAAATTGTTTTGAAAGCGCCATTTTTCTGGTATAATAAATACTATGATTATTACAGTACCTATTAAAACAGAAAAAGACATTGCAACACCAGGACCAAACGTCCTTGTATTAGGTTATTTTGATGGAGTTCACCTTGGACATCAAAAATTATTTGATATAGCTTCTAAGATTGCTGCTGAAAAGCGCCAGGGAGTAGCTCTAGTAACCTTTAACGAATCACCAAAACTAACACTTAATCAATACTCACCTGAACACTTATTGCATATTTTGAATGCTAGTGAACGTGAGCGTAGATTGAAGCGAGCTGGAGTTGAGAGTTTGTATTTGATGGATTTTTCTAGTCGAGTTGCAAATATGACTGCCCAAGAATTCATTGATAGCTATGTCAAGGAAGCGAAGGCAGATACGATTGTAGTTGGTTTTGACTATACTCTTGGTTCAGATAGAAAAACAGCTGAGGATTTAAAAGAACTCTTCCATGGTGAAGTGATTGTCGTTCCACCAGTTGAGGACGAAAAAGGGAAAATTAGTTCTACACGTATTCGCCAAGCCATCTTAGAGGGTGATGTGAAAGAAGCTAGAAAACTTCTTGGTGCGCCACTGCCAACTAGAGGTGTAGTGGTTCATGGCAATGCCCGTGGTCGAACAATTGGCTTTCCTACAGCCAATCTAGTCAATTTGGATCGGACTTATATGCCGGCTGATGGTGTCTATGCTGTTGATGTTGAAATTCAGAGAAAAGTCTATCGTGGAATGGCTAGTCTAGGAAAAAATGTGACCTTTGATGGTGAAGAAGAGCGTTTTGAAGTTCATATCTTTGATTTTTCTGATGACATCTATGGCGAAACTGTAAATGTATATTGGTTAGACCGTATCCGTGACATGGTAAAATTCGATAGTATAGATCAATTACTCAAGCAACTTAAGCAAGATGAACAGATGGCAAGAAAATAGGATTTGAAATGATAGGAGAGTTTGAGATTATCTCAAGCTCTTTTTTTGAAATATCATATATTATTTTTGATAAGCGCTTTCTTTCCCGATTTAATAGTATTTGTCTTTAAGATGATTATTGAAATTTATAGGAATTTTTGCTATAATTTAATCATCAAACTAAAGGAGATTATGATGTTTAAAGAAAAAAGAAATAAAGGCTTTATTTCAGGGCTTATTCTTTCACTAGTTTTCTTTGCTTTTTCTGCAGGAACTGTCTTCATGTGGAATCATCACCAGCATCCAATGGATCCATTTTCAGATGATACTCGGTCAGGTAAAGAAGTTACTATGACTGTCTATGATATCTATCCAGAAGTAGTTGGAGAAGTTGATGGTGGAAGTGTTCTATACCTTGTGCAATATAGCAATGATGGTGATGGTAAATTTGCAGTTGTAGAGGCTAAAGAAAATGATAAAGAGATTCAAAAACTTATGGATCAAGCTGCAACTGAAACACTTATAGATAATCCAGCTACTCTAGTAGGTACACAGTTACAACCTCTAAGTAAAAATGTTAACAACAAATCTCGAAATAATAGAATTGTAGATTTGTCTGGCTTTCTTGACTCTATACTTGAACCTGATTCAACTGTTGCATTGAACATGAACTCAAGTGTCTATCTGAGTTTGACTGAACACTCAAAAGATGGCTGGTGGCATCTCATAAGTGCTGCAATTTTTGGAGGAATTGGACTATTTACATTAGTGGGTGCCTTTCTTCTTCGTAAAAAATCTATCGCAGCTTTTGAAGAGCTTTATCAAGCCTATCCTGAATTGCAAGGAAATGTTGAAAATCTAACTGGTTTGGCAGAATTTTATGATGAGAGTCTAAAGGTAATCCTCTATAAGAATCATCTCATCACTTACTTTAAAGGGACTCAAGCTTTAGACCTACGAGATGTTGAGCAACTCTATCTAGTCGAAACCAGAATTAACCGTTCCCTAATCACAAATAAAGTCTACCAGTTCTGCTATGTTCGTAAGAATGCTAAGAAAAAACAAGACATGACCTTGAAAACAACTAAAACAGTTCAAGAGCAACTGGAAGAACTTTGGGATATAATTTCAGATAAATTTCCAGATATTCATATAGGAGTTTAATAGCAAAGCATCGATTTTCGATGCTTTTTATGTATATGATAATTTGTCATAATTTTTAATAATTTGATTAGATTTTAGAGGAAATTATAAAATCAATTTATCGGCATGTTGTTATAAAGTTTACGAATATTTGATACAAATTAAAAATATGCAATTATCATTTGAGATTTCAAAAGAAATTCTATAATTTCAACTAAATTATAATACTTGGTAACAAAAATAAAAAGCATGAGTAAGACTTTTTAAAGGGTTCAAGATGCTAACAGAGTATAATCAAAGAAGTAGAATTTAATATTATTTTTAAAATTTATACCATAACATAAAATAAATGCATAAAATAAATAAGGTTTTCTTTCTAATTTTTGGTTAAATAATTAGAAAAAATAGTTAAAAAATGGTAGAATAAAAGGTAGCATCAATTTTTAGAATTGATAGAAAAACGGAAGGTGTTTAGATGTTTTTTAAAAGAAATGAAGGTCAATTTAGAGAAACAGATCGTGTTACAAGATTTAAGTTAATCAAGTCTGGTAAACACTGGTTACGTGCCTCTACATCCCTTTTTGGTTTATTTAAAGTCATTCGTGGCGGAGTGGATACAGCTCAAGTATCAACAGAGATTGTTGAGGAGCGTTCTTCTACACCATTGACAGGAATCGATGTCCTTAAGGGGATAGTAGCGGCTGGTTCGGTTATCGGAGGAGGAGCTATCGTTCAGACGCAGGTTTATGCTAATGAACAAACAGCAGTAGAAAAAGTAATTGATACAGATAGCACGCTCGTCAATACGGACAAAGTTGTCCTTGGGACAGTTGAACAAGAGGATCAAGATTTACCATCCTCAGATGTTACTTCTCAGTCTATCAGTGAGAGTGTATCAGTCTCTGAAAGTCATTCTTTATCAGAGTCTTTGTCTTCATCAGTGTCTGCAAGTACATCTGCGTCAGAGTCAGCTTCAACTTCTGCATCGACGTCTGCCTCAACTTCAATTAGTACATCTGAGTCAGTAGCTAAATCAGAAAGTCTTTCTGGGACTGGCTCTACAAGTCCTACAGTTACAAACTCGGCAAGTAAGAGTGTTGATGGCGGAACTACCAAGGCAGAGGATGGAGTAGCAAATAAAGCTAACGCTACAATTACCTATAATTCTACAGTAGCTAACTTGAATACTGCTTCAGCAAATGCAGTAGTATCTGACAAAGTCAATGCTAGTGAGGCAACTGTCTTAGCAACTGCTGCAACAGGGGTTGTAACTGCGACTGAAACTGACAAAAAACGTGCAGAGCAAGAGAAAAAACTCAAAGGCCTTTCAGATGAGATAGGAACCTATCTCGGTCGTCTGGGAAATCGTGAGGGGGCTGAAACTGCGCTTCTAAAAGGAAAAGCTACGATTGAAGCTATTCAAAATGCTTTGACAGATCCTAACGCTGACCTTAACACCCTTATCACTGAAGCTACTAGAACACGTAATAGCGTGGTGAACACGGTCCTTCGTGCTAGTTCTGGGGCGCGTGACTACCGTAATGGTCAAGCTTTGACTTCTTCAAATGACTTTCGTATCCCATTCAATACAAACGCTTCTTTGGGAAATGCAAGTTATGATCCTAAGGCCAAACTAATTGTTACCAATAAAAACCAAGCAAACTACTTTAAAACATCAGGAACTGCAAATCTAAGTGGTGGTACAGTAACCTTAACAAAGAACACAAGTGGGCAAGCCGGTTCCTATACATTGAAAACTAAGATAGATATGACTGAGAGCTTCACCCTAACAGGTAAGATCAATCTTGGAAATTCTTATGAAGGTAATACTACTAATGGTCACTATGGTGGTGATGGGATTGCGACGGTGTTTTCAACTGCGGAACCTGGTGTTATAGGAAATGCTAATGGAAACGGTTCAGGTGCTTCTCTTGGTATGGGGGGGAGATAATCTTAAAGGTTCTTTTGGATTTAAACTTGATACATGGCATAATACGGGTGCACCAGAAGCTGTAAATAAAGCATCTGCCGATCCAAAGATTAGTGGTTATCAAAATGGAGCATTTGGTGGTTTCATTTATAACTACAATGGTAGCAACAGAAATGCGCAAGGGACTGTCTATCCAGTAATCCGCACCTTTGAACATTTAAATCAAAACCCAACAGATAATTCTTTCAGAGACTACCAGGTTTCTTACAATGGAACGACCAAAGTGATGACTGTTACCTATAATGGTGGTCAAACCTGGTCTATGAATCTGCAATCAGATCAAATTGCGACTACAAGAGATATGAATGTAGATGGCCGTCCAGTTAATACAAATTCTCTCAGACTTGAGAATACAAGGAGAAGTTTGTTGGATAACGCTGGTAACCCTGAAGAACTAGCCTTGGCCCTCTTCGCTTCGACAGGCTCTGGAACCAACTTGCAACAGTTTAGACTAGAAAAATTTGAATATTCTGCTCGTGGTGCCTATGTTACAGTTAATTTCATCGATGCAGATACTGGAGAGGAAATCCCTGGTAAGGACGAGGTGCTTATCCAAGAACTTCCAGGAAAAACGGTCGATCTTAGTCAATATCTGAACATTAAAGGTTATCAGTTGAAGGCAACTAACGTTGCAACTGCCAAAGGATATGTATCGGGTAATAAAGTCACAGTTCTTGAAGGAAAACAAGGTATTACCTATGCCTTCCATAAACTCAAACAAAATGAACTTTATAATGCTACACCTAAAGTTCCAACTGTTTATACTTTGCAAGGGGAAGCTGCGACAGATGTTGCTAATGTAAATAACTTTGTCACTGTTGATCCTGTTGATAGTTCAACACCAGCTGTCACTGGACATAGCATTTCTTGGGTAACGCCAATCTCGACTAGTGCAACTGGGGCTCAATCAGCTCTAGCACGTGTTACCTATTCTGATAATTCGACAACGGATGTAACCATCAACTATACGGTCTATCCGAAAGTTGAAACCAAAACAAACAATGGTGTCAAAGGTCAATTTTATGCCTTTAAAGCAGTTCCAGGTAGTGATAAAACTGTTGGAGGAAGCTATGCCAATAATATTGGTGGCTATTCAAACCTCTATATCAATAGTAGTGACCTTCCATCAGGTACTACATTCTCTTATGAATATCGCCTGAATAACAATCCAAGTGCCACATTGAGTAAACAAGATGGGTCACCTGAATTTAGTAGCGTATGGCATACAACAGGAACTAATCCTGTGTCGCACCGTACAACTTACACAGTAAGAGCTACCTATCCAAATGGACGTTTTGGTACTGTATCATCTAGCAATGCAGCCCTAACAAGTGAAACTAGCTTTGACTATACTGTAGTTGATCCGGTAGCAAAACGAGAGTATGTTACTACAGTTGGTGATAAGGCTTCATTAGCGGATATTATTGCCAATCCAGGTAATGCTATTAAGAATTCTGATGCTGGAGTTGCGATACCTGCAGGTACAACATTCAGTTGGGAACAAACTCCTGACGACGCCATGGTTGCTAATCCAGGATTCTACACAAGAAAAGTAAGAGTGACCTTACCGCAAGGTTCTACTGATGCAGCAAGAAACAGCACATCTGTTCCAGTTATTTTCAAGGTCAATCCACAAGCACTACAAATCGCAGATAATCAGGTTACTAACACAGGTGGTCTTCCAAATAAAGGAATTACAGTCACCAATGTGACGCCGGGTGCACTTGTTACCCTGACATTAAACGGACATACATTCCCTAAGACTGCTGGGAATAATGACACAAGCGTAACCTTTACTGCGACAGATTTAAAGGCTGCCTATGATGGAAACAACGGTCTCCTTCCAACAGGTGACGTAACTGTTAAACAAAGTAAGGTTTTCCAAAATCCAGGTACTAGCGCAAATGAAACCTTGGAATCAACTACAACGACTAAAACTATTACCAAGGAAACTGTAGCACCTGAAGTAACTTTTGAACTTTATATTAAGAATGATAAGACTGGTCTATGGGAAAAACAAACGATCAAGAATAATGTTCGTCCTGGAGTCAGTGGTTACGAAGTCTTCGCAGGAGATGAGATTAAAGTTGTTTTAACTGCTAAAGATAATAGTGGTAAGATTAAAACTCTGAAATTAAACGATGGAACTTCAGATATCAGTCGTATTTTCCAAGATGGCTATGCTTCAAATGATACTGCCCCAGGTATCAAGGATACACCTACTACGGCTTCAACAACAAATCCAAAAGTATTAGAGTACACTGCTACTTACGGAGAAAATGTCCAATATAAAGATGGAAATAAATGGACTCGTGGAACGAATGCTACAGACTTATCGGACAATACTGGTAGAGTAACGGCTGTAGTTGCACAAGGAAAATTGAATGAAAAATTCCCAGGAGCTCAACCTACTAACGCCATTGCAGTTGCCAATCCAAATGCGTTGACAAATGATGAACGCACCAAGATTCTTGATGCAGTGAAAACGGCAAACCCTCAGGTAGCCAACCGCATTAGCGATTATAGTATTGCTACCGATGGTACTGTAACGATTACCTACAAAGATGGCACAACGAACGATGTGACTATTAAGGTAATTCCACAGGCACCAGTTATCTCAGTTGCTTCTACGAATGAAACTGGTGGTTTGCCAAATCGTTCGATTGTTGTGACCAATGTCACACCTGGAGCTCTTGTAACCTTGACTTTAGCAGGGCATACGTTCGAGAAGAGAGCTAAAGATAATGAAACAAGTGTTACTTTTGAACCTGCAGAAGATCTGAAAAAGGCTTACGACGGTAACAATGGTCTCCTTCCGACTGGAGATGTAACAGCTAAGCAGACAGTTGCTGGTCTCAATTCAGAAGTAACGAAAAGTAAGATTACTCCTGAACGTGTGAATCCAACAATTACCTATACTGTAACAGTAAATGGTCAAGAGCCTAAGAAAGATAGCAATGGTCGTTATCTGTTCTATGCTGGGGACAAGATCCAGATTACTTATACAGGTAAAGATAATAGTGGTAAATTAGTCACACTGAAGGTCTCTGGTAATAGAAAAGACTTGACGGACTTCTTCGAAAATAGACCTGAATGGGGAACTGGTCCAATCACAAATATTATCAATACCTTAACAAATGATGACCAAACTACCTTCACCATTAATGCGGTTACTAACAAAGACCTTGCTTGGAGATCAGGAAATACCTGGGGACGTTGGCTCAATGCTACAGATCCAAGTGGAAACACTGTTGACGTTGGAGAAATTCGAATTCAACAAGATAAGTTGCAGAACTTGTTTAATAAACCTGCGATTGACTTGACTGAAGTAAAGGATAAAAATCATTTATCAGAATCTGATAAGGACAAAGTTCGCGAAGAAATCAGAAAAGCTCATGATAAGGTTGTTCCAAACGGTCGTGATCGTATTTCTAGCATTGATGTAAGTGACAGCGGTGTTGCAACAGTCTATTATAAAGATAATGCTAAAGTAACATCTGGTAGTCAACCATATGCACCAACTGTTTATAATCAAAACGAAACTGTTACGGATAACAAATATCGTTCTGAATCAGCGTCAACAAGTGCATCAGTGTCAGCGTCAACTAGCGCATCAGTAAGTGCAATGACTAGCGCAAGTACATCAGCCTCAACAAGCGCAAGCACATCAGCAAGCACGTCAGCTTCAACAAGCGCAAGTACCTCAGCAAGCACATCGGCAAGTACCTCAGCAAGCACATCGGCAAGTACCTCAGCAAGTACATCAGTCTCAACAAGTGCAAGCACGTCCGCATCAACGAGCGCAAGCACCTCAGCAAGTACGTCCGCAAGCACGTCGGCTTCAACAAGTGCAAGTACTTCAGCAAGTACATCCGCATCAACAAGCGCAAGCACGTCAGCTTCAACAAGTGCAAGCACTTCAGCAAGTACATCTGCTTCAACAAGCGCAAGTACGTCAGCTTCAACAAGCGCAAGCACATCGGCTAGCACGTCAGCCTCAACAAGTGCAAGCACGTCAGCTTCAACAAGTGCAAGCACTTCAGCAAGCACGTCGGCTTCAACAAGTGCAAGCACGTCAGCAAGTACGTCTGCCTCAACCAGCGCAAGTACGTCGGCTAGCACGTCAGCTTCAACAAGTGCAAGTACGTCGGCTAGCACGTCCGCATCAACAAGTGCAAGTACGTCAGCAAGTACATCTGCATCAACAAGTGCAAGCACATCGGCAAGTACATCAGCCTCAACCAGCGCAAGCACATCAGCAAGCACGTCAGCTTCAACCAGCGCAAGTACGTCCGCAAGCACGTCAGCTTCAACAAGTGCAAGTACGTCGGCTAGCACGTCAGCCTCAACCAGCGCAAGTACGTCAGCAAGTACATCTGCATCAACAAGCGCAAGCACATCGGCAAGCACGTCAGCTTCAACAAGTGCAAGCACCTCAGCAAGTACGTCCGCTTCAACAAGTGCAAGCACGTCCGCAAGCACGTCCGCATCAACAAGCGCAAGTACATCAGCAAGTACATCTGCATCAACAAGTGCAAGTACGTCAGCAAGTACATCAGCAAGTACATCTGCATCAACGAGCGCAAGCACCTCAGCAAGTACATCAGCAAGTACGTCTGCATCAACCAGCGCAAGTACCTCAGCAAGCACATCGGCTTCAACAAGTGCAAGCACGTCAGCAAGTACATCTGCATCAACAAGTGCAAGTACGTCGGCTAGCACGTCTGCATCAACAAGCGCAAGCACGTCAGCAAGTACATCTGCATCAACAAGTGCAAGTACGTCAGCAAGTACATCAGCCTCAACCAGCGCAAGTACATCGGCAAGCACGTCAGCTTCAACAAGCGCAAGTACGTCAGCAAGTACGTCGGCTAGCACGTCAGCTTCAACCAGTGCAAGTACGTCGGCTAGCACGTCTGCATCAACCAGCGCAAGTACATCAGCAAGTACATCAGCTTCAACGAGCGCAAGTACATCAGCAAGTACATCAGCTTCAACAAGCGCAAGTACGTCGGCTAGCACGTCCGCATCAACAAGTGCAAGCACGTCAGCAAGTACATCTGCTTCAACCAGTACAAGTACATCGGCTAGCACGTCAGCAAGTACGTCTGCCTCAACAAGCGCAAGTACATCCGCATCAACCAGCGCAAGCACGTCAGCAAGTACGTCTGCCTCAACAAGCGCAAGCACGTCAGCAAGTACATCCGCATCAACCAGCGCAAGCACGTCAGCAAGTACATCCGCATCAACCAGCGCAAGCACGTCAGCAAGTACATCCGCATCAACCAGCGCAAGCACGTCAGCAAGTACATCAGCTTCAACAAGCGCAAGCACCTCAGCAAGTACGTCAGCTTCAACAAGTGCAAGTACGTCGGCTAGCACGTCTGCATCAACCAGCGCAAGTACTTCAGCAAGTACATCAGCTTCAACGAGCGCAAGTACATCAGCAAGTACGTCTGCATCAACCAGCGCAAGTACGTCAGCAAGCACGTCAGCATCAACAAGTGCAAGCACCTCAGCAAGCACGTCAGCTTCAACGAGCGCAAGTACATCGGCTTCAACAAGTGCAAGCACGTCGGCAAGTACATCCGCTTCAACCAGCGCAAGTACGTCGGCTAGCACGTCAGCATCAACAAGTGCAAGTACATCAGCAAGTACGTCAGCTTCAACCAGCGCAAGCACGTCAGCAAGTACATCGGCTTCAACAAGTGCAAGTACATCCGCCTCAACCAGCGCAAGCACATCAGCAAGCACGTCAGCTTCAACCAGCGCAAGTACGTCCGCAAGCACGTCAGCTTCAACAAGTGCAAGTACGTCGGCTAGCACGTCAGCCTCAACCAGCGCAAGTACGTCAGCAAGTACATCTGCATCAACAAGCGCAAGCACATCGGCAAGCACGTCAGCTTCAACAAGTGCAAGCACCTCAGCAAGTACGTCCGCTTCAACAAGTGCAAGCGCCTCAGCAAGCACGTCCGCATCAACCAGCGCAAGTACATCAGCAAGTACATCTGCATCAACAAGTGCAAGTACCTCAGCAAGTACGTCGGCTTCAACCAGTGCAAGTACATCAGCAAGTACATCTGCATCAACAAGTGCAAGTACGTCAGCAAGTACATCAGCCTCAACCAGCGCAAGTACATCGGCAAGCACGTCAGCTTCAACAAGCGCAAGTACGTCAGCAAGTACGTCGGCTTCAACAAGCGCAAGTACGTCAGCAAGTACGTCTGCTTCAACAAGCGCAAGCACATCGGCTAGCACGTCAGCCTCAACCAGCGCAAGTACCTCAGCAAGTACCTCAGCTTCAACAAGTGCAAGTACATCAGCAAGTACGTCTGCATCAACCAGCGCAAGTACCTCAGCAAGCACATCGGCTTCAACAAGTGCAAGCACGTCAGCAAGTACATCTGCATCAACAAGTGCAAGTACCTCAGCAAGTACATCTGCTTCAACAAGCGCAAGCACATCTGCATCAACGAGCGCAAGTACGTCAGCAAGTACATCTGCTTCAACAAGCGCAAGCACATCAGCAAGTACGTCTGCTTCAACAAGCGCAAGCACGTCAGCAAGCACATCGGCTTCAACAAGTGCAAGTACTTCAGCAAGCACGTCCGCCTCAACCAGCGCAAGCACGTCAGCAAGTACATCTGCTTCAACAAGTGCAAGCACTTCAGCAAGTACATCTGCTTCAACAAGTGCAAGCACCTCAGCAAGCACGTCAGCTTCAACAAGTGCAAGCACGTCAGCAAGTACATCTGCTTCAACAAGTGCAAGCACTTCAGCAAGCACGTCAGCTTCAACAAGTGCAAGCACGTCAGCAAGTACGTCTGCATCAACCAGCGCAAGTACCTCAGCAAGCACATCGGCTTCAACAAGTGCAAGCACGTCAGCAAGTACATCTGCATCAACAAGTGCAAGTACGTCGGCTAGCACGTCTGCATCAACAAGCGCAAGCACGTCAGCAAGTACCTCAGCTTCAACAAGTGCAAGTACATCAGCAAGTACATCTGCATCAACAAGTGCAAGTACCTCAGCAAGTACGTCGGCTTCAACCAGTGCAAGTACATCAGCAAGTACATCTGCATCAACAAGTGCAAGTACGTCAGCAAGTACATCAGCCTCAACCAGCGCAAGTACATCGGCAAGCACGTCAGCTTCAACAAGCGCAAGTACGTCAGCAAGTACGTCGGCTTCAACAAGCGCAAGTACGTCAGCAAGTACGTCTGCTTCAACAAGCGCAAGCACATCGGCTAGCACGTCAGCCTCAACAAGTGCAAGTACATCAGCAAGTACATCAGCTTCAACAAGTGCAAGCACATCAGCAAGTACATCAGCTTCAACAAGCGCAAGCACATCAGCAAGTACATCCGCCTCAACAAGCGCAAGTACATCAGCAAGTACATCCGCCTCAACAAGCGCAAGTACCTCAGCAAGTACCTCAGCTTCAACAAGTGCAAGTACATCAGCAAGTACGTCTGCATCAACCAGCGCAAGTACCTCAGCAAGCACATCGGCTTCAACAAGTGCAAGCACGTCAGCAAGTACATCTGCATCAACAAGTGCAAGTACGTCGGCTAGCACGTCTGCATCAACAAGCGCAAGCACGTCAGCAAGTACCTCAGCTTCAACAAGTGCAAGTACATCAGCAAGTACGTCGGCTTCAACGAGCGCAAGCACATCGGCTAGCACGTCAGCCTCAACAAGTGCAAGTACATCAGCAAGTACATCAGCTTCAACAAGTGCAAGCACATCAGCAAGTACATCAGCTTCAACCAGCGCAAGCACATCAGCAAGTACATCCGCTTCAACAAGTGCAAGTACCTCAGCAAGTACGTCAGCTTCAACGAGTGCAAGTACATCGGCAAGTACCTCAGCTTTAACGAGTGCAAGTACATCAGCAAGTACGTCAGCCTCAACAAGCGCAAGCACATCGGCAAGTACGTCAGCCTCAACAAGTGCAAGTACGTCAGCAAGTACATCCGCTTCAACAAGTGCAAGTACATCGGCTAGCACGTCAGCAAGTACATCCGCTTCAACAAGCGCAAGCACGTCAGCAAGTACATCCGCCTCAACAAGCGCAAGCACATCAGCAAGTACATCCGCTTCAACAAGTGCAAGTACATCAGCAAGTACGTCAGTTTCAACGAGTGCAAGTACATCGGCAAGTACATCAGCAAGTACGTCTGCTTCAACCAGCGCAAGTACATCCGCCTCAACAAGCGCAAGTACATCAGCAAGCACATCGGCAAGTACATCCGCCTCAACAAGCGCAAGTACATCAGCAAGTACATCCGCCTCAACAAGCGCAAGTACCTCAGCAAGTACATCTGCTTCAACAAGCGCAAGCACATCTGCATCAACGAGCGCAAGTACGTCAGCAAGTACATCTGCTTCAACAAGCGCAAGCACATCAGCAAGTACGTCAGTTTCAACGAGTGCAAGTACATCGGCAAGTACATCAGCAAGTACGTCAGCTTCAACCAGCGCAAGTACATCCGCCTCAACCAGCGCAAGTACGTCGGCTAGCACGTCAGCATCAACAAGTGCAAGTACATCAGCAAGTACGTCAGCTTCAACCAGCGCAAGCACGTCAGCAAGTACATCGGCTTCAACAAGTGCAAGTACATCAGCTTCAACCAGCGCAAGTACGTCCGCAAGCACGTCAGCTTCAACAAGTGCAAGTACGTCGGCTAGCACGTCAGCCTCAACCAGCGCAAGTACGTCAGCAAGTACATCTGCATCAACAAGCGCAAGCACATCGGCAAGCACGTCAGCTTCAACAAGTGCAAGCACCTCAGCAAGTACGTCCGCTTCAACAAGTGCAAGCGCCTCAGCAAGCACGTCCGCATCAACCAGCGCAAGTACATCAGCAAGTACATCTGCATCAACAAGTGCAAGTACCTCAGCAAGTACGTCGGCTTCAACCAGTGCAAGTACATCAGCAAGTACATCTGCATCAACAAGTGCAAGTACGTCAGCAAGTACATCAGCCTCAACCAGCGCAAGTACATCGGCAAGCACGTCAGCTTCAACAAGCGCAAGTACGTCAGCAAGTACGTCGGCTTCAACAAGCGCAAGTACGTCAGCAAGTACGTCTGCTTCAACAAGCGCAAGCACATCGGCTAGCACGTCAGCCTCAACAAGTGCAAGTACATCAGCAAGTACATCAGCTTCAACAAGTGCAAGCACATCAGCAAGTACGTCGGCTTCAACGAGCGCAAGCACATCGGCTAGCACGTCAGCCTCAACAAGTGCAAGTACATCAGCAAGTACATCAGCTTCAACAAGTGCAAGCACATCAGCAAGTACATCAGCTTCAACCAGCGCAAGCACATCAGCAAGTACATCCGCTTCAACAAGTGCAAGTACCTCAGCAAGTACGTCAGCTTCAACGAGTGCAAGTACATCGGCAAGTACCTCAGCTTTAACGAGTGCAAGTACATCGGCAAGTACATCAGCAAGTACGTCAGCCTCAACAAGCGCAAGCACATCGGCAAGTACGTCAGCCTCAACAAGTGCAAGTACGTCAGCAAGTACATCCGCTTCAACAAGTGCAAGTACATCGGCTAGCACGTCAGCAAGTACATCCGCTTCAACAAGCGCAAGCACGTCAGCAAGTACATCCGCCTCAACAAGCGCAAGTACGTCAGCAAGTACCTCAGCTTCAACAAGCGCAAGTACATCAGCAAGTACGTCGGCCTCAACAAGCGCAAGCACATCAGCAAGTACATCCGCTTCAACAAGTGCAAGTACATCAGCAAGTACGTCAGTTTCAACGAGTGCAAGTACATCGGCAAGTACATCAGCAAGTACGTCTGCTTCAACCAGCGCAAGTACATCCGCCTCAACAAGCGCAAGTACATCAGCAAGTACATCGGCTAGCACGTCAGCCTCAACAAGTGCAAGTACGTCAGCTTCAACGAGTGCAAGTACATCGGCTAGCACGTCTGCATCAACCAGCGCAAGCACGTCAGCAAGTACCTCAGCTTCAACAAGTGCAAGTACATCAGCAAGTACGTCGGCTTCAACGAGCGCAAGCACATCGGCAAGTACATCCGCCTCAACAAGCGCAAGTACCTCAGCAAGTACATCTGCTTCAACAAGTGCAAGTACGTCTGCATCAACCAGCGCAAGCACGTCAGCAAGTACGTCGGCTTCAACAAGTGCAAGTACCTCAGCAAGCACGTCAGCTTCAACAAGTGCAAGCACGTCAGCAAGTACGTCGGCTTCAACAAGCGCAAGCACATCTGCATCAACGAGCGCAAGTACGTCAGCAAGTACATCAGCCTCAACAAGTGCAAGCACCTCAGCAAGTACATCTGCTTCAACAAGTGCAAGTACGTCTGCATCAACCAGCGCAAGCACGTCAGCTTCAACAAGTGCAAGTACCTCAGCAAGTACATCCGCTTCAACAAGTGCAAGCACGTCAGCAAGTACATCAGCTTCAACGAGCGCAAGTACCTCAGCAAGTACGTCAGCTTCAACAAGCGCAAGCACATCGGCTAGCACGTCAGCCTCAACAAGTGCAAGTACATCAGCAAGTACATCCGCCTCAACCAGCGCAAGTACGTCAGCAAGTACATCCGCCTCAACCAGCGCAAGTACGTCAGCAAGTACCTCAGCATCAACCAGCGCAAGTACATCAGCAAGTACGTCGGCCTCAACAAGCGCAAGTACATCCGCTTCAACAAGCGCAAGCACATCTGCATCAACGAGCGCAAGTACGTCAGCAAGTACCTCAGCTTCAACAAGTGCAAGTACATCAGCAAGTACGTCGGCTTCAACGAGCGCAAGCACATCGGCTAGCACGTCAGCATCAACAAGTGCAAGTACATCAGCATCTGAGTCAGCAAGTACAAGTGCATCGACATCAGCATCTGAATCAGCATCAACAAGTGCATCGACATCAGCGTCTGAATCAGCATCAACAAGTGCATCGACATCAGCATCTGAATCAGCATCAACAAGTGCATCGACATCAGCATCTGAATCAGCATCTGAATCAGCATCAACAAGTGCAAGCACATCAGCATCTGAGTCAGCAAGTACAAGTGCATCGTCATCAGCATCTGAGTCAGCAAGTACAAGTGCATCGTCATCAGCATCTGAATCAGCATCAACAAGTGCAAGCACATCAGCATCTGAGTCAGCAAGCACAAGCGCGTCAACAAGTGCGTCAACATCAGCATCTGAATCAGCAAGCACAAGCGCGTCAACATCAGCATCTGAATCAGCATCAACAAGTGCAAGCACATCAGCATCTGAATCAGCATCAACAAGTGCAAGCACATCAGCATCTGAATCAGCATCAACAAGTGCAAGCACCTCAGCGTCTGAATCAGCATCAACAAGTGCAAGCACATCTGTTGTTACAAGTAAGGGAATGCCAGAGAGCTTATCGCTTGATAGCTTAGATATCGATAGTGTGATTACATCGGATTCGATCAGCACATCAGTATCGCAATCACTATCATTATCAGTAAGTACTAGCCAATCAATGGCTCACTCGACTTCAACTAGTCAAACTCCTCAAGCTGATAGCAGTAAAACACGTAAGCAGCTTCCAAATACTGGAACAACAGCTTCAGCTACAAATGCTCTTCTTGGAGCTGTAGCAGGTCTAACAGGATTAGGATTAGTGGCTAAACGTCGTAAGCGTGATGATGAAGAATAAATCTTCTAACGATTCTATTAGTTGATTAATTCGATCAAAAAACCTGAAAGATATAACTTTCAGGTTTTTTTCGTTCTATAATATTTGTGGTTTGTAAATATCTATAAACATCGCGCTAACTTTTTTTAATTTCTGTAAAATAAAAAAACTAGCCATGAAAATAGTAGTAGCTACTAGATTCTATGACTAGTTGTAGAGTTTAAGGTTTAGACTTGATAATTTTAGTTTGTTTAGATAGGGATAGGAGTGTTTCGTCACTTAATTTAGAATCAGTGATAATAGTATCGATATCTGAAATGTTGTAAAATGTAAAGAAATCAAACTTATCAAATTTGCTATGGTCAGCTAGGAGATACTTTTTATTGGCATTTTCCAGTGCTAATTTCTGAGATTCCCCTTCGTCTTCACTAAAAGTAGCGATAGCTTGATTCTTGATACCATTACAACTAACGAAGGCTTTTGAAAATTGCAAACTGGCAATATCTTGGAGGGTTAGAGTGCCTACAAATGCTCCTGTAATTGAACGATAATTACCACCGATTAGAATTAGGTCAGTTAGCTTACGCTCGTTTAGAATGAGAAATACAGGCAAACTATTGGTAACAACACGGATGTTATCGATAGAAAGCTCACGCGCAAAGAACTCTAACGTAGTACCTGGACCGATAAAAATAGTTTCTCTTTCTTCAACTAAGTGACTGGCAAAGCGAGCAATTTCTTGTTTTTCTGCTGTTTGTAGTCCTTGTTTTTCAACATTAGAACGCTCATTATTTAATAAGGAACCTGTTCGAAGTTTTTCGGCTCCACCATGAACACGAACCAGTAAATCCTTATCCGCCAACTCTTGTAAATAACGTCTAGCAGTCATATCTGAAATATCTAGGCGACTCATAATCTCTTTAACAGTGATCGTTCCTTTTGTATTAACAATTTCTAAGATAGTATCTAATTTTTCTTGCTTAAGCATCGGATCACCTCCATATCTATTACTATAATACCATAAACTAGAAAATCAATCAATGTAAAGAACAAAAATAAACAAAAACAAAAAAACATCTGAGTTTTTAAACAAGTCAGATGTTTTTTTAAGTCTTGTATTAATCTAGACCATAGTTATAGTCGTCATCTTGCATAGCTTCAACTTCACCAAGTAGGTAACCATTACCAACTTGAGAGAAGAAGTCGTGGTTTGATGTACCAGTTGAAATCCCGTTCATAACAATTGGGTTTACATCGTCCGCTGAGTCCGGGAAGAGAGGGTCTTGTCCCAAGTTCATAAGGGCCTTATTAGCATTGTAGCGAAGGAAAGTTTTAACTTCTTCAGTCCAACCAACACCGTCATAGAGGCTTTCTGTGTAGCCTTCTTCATTCTCGTAAAGAGTGTAGAGCAGGTCGTACATCCATTCTTTGAGTTTTTCTTGTTCTTCTTCTGGTAATTCGTTGAAACCAAGCTGGAACTTGTAGCCGATGTAGGTTCCATGAACTGACTCATCACGAATGATTAACTTGATGATCTCAGCAACGTTAGCCAACTTGTTATTTCCTAGATAGTAGAGTGGAGTGAAGAAACCAGAGTAGAAGAGGAAGGTTTCAAGGAAAACACTAGCTACTTTCTTTTCAAGTGGCGTTCCGTTTAGGTAGATTTCATTGATAATTTCAGCTTTTTTCTGAAGATATGGATTGGTATTAGTCCATTCAAAAATATCTTCAATTTCAGACTTGGTATTCAAGGTTGAGAAGATAGAAGAATAAGATTTGGCATGAACAGATTCCATAAACTGGATATTGTTAAAAACAGCTTCCTCGTGAGGTGTACGAATATCAGCACGAAGAGCCTGGACACCAGTTTCTGATTGCATGGTGTCAAGCAGGGTCAAACCACCAAAAACTTTACCAACAAGGTCTTTTTCCTTGTTGGAAAGCTTTCTCCAGTCATCCAAGTCGTTTGACAAGGGGATACGCGTATCGAGCCAGAATTGCTCCGTCAGTTTTTCCCAGGTTGATTTGTCGATGACATCTTCGATGGCATTCCAGTTAATGGCTTTGTAGTAAGTTTTCATTTGAAATCTCTTTCTGTATGTAGTAATGCGATAACATAATCATTCTTATTTTATCATAATTCTATGCTATAATCGAACAAAAAGTCGGAAGCCCGACTTTTATGTTCTTACATGATTTTATCAGAAAAATACGTTTAATGGATTGAGTAAATGCGATACTTTTGAGAGACGAATTAAATCACACAGCTCTCACATTGGTTAGCGCCAACTTCTCCGCCGTCATCGGTAAAGGTACGGACGTAGTAGATAGACTTGATGCCCTTGTTAAAGGCGTAGTTACGAAGGATAGACAAGTCACGTGTCGTTTGTTTATTTTCTTTCTTCCATTCGTAAAGTCCTGTTGGAATATCACTACGCATGAAGAGTGTGAGTGAAAGTCCTTGGTCTACGTGTTCAGTTGCAGCTGCGTACACATCGATGACCTTACGCATATCCATATCGTAGGCAGAAGTGTAGTAAGGAATCGTTTCTGTTGACAATCCTGCAGCAGGGTAGTAGATCTTACCAATTTTCTTCTCTTGGCGTTCTTCGATACGTTGCGTAATTGGATGGATAGAAGCAGATACATCGTTGATATAGCTGATAGAACCATTCGGCGCTACAGCAAGGCGATTTTGGTGGTAAAGACCATCGGTTTTAACTTTATCACGAAGTTCAGCCCAGTCTGCAGCACTTGGAATAAAGACATCTTTAAAGAGTTCTTTAACACGGTCTGATTTTGGAACAAACTGGCCTGTCAAATACTTGTCAAAGTAGCTTCCGTTAGCATAGTCTGATTTCTCAAAGTTGTGGAAGGTAACACCACGTTCACGTGCGATATTGTTTGACTCAACCAAGGTCCAGTAGTTCATGAGCATAAAGTAAATGCTGGTGAACTCAACAGATTCAGGAGATCCGTATTCAATCAATTGCTGAGCAAGGTAGCTGTGAAGTCCCATAGCACCGAGGCCAAAGGTATGAGCTTGACTGTTCCCGTGGTCGATAGTTGGAACAGCAACGATGTGTGAGCTATCTGTTACAAAGGTCAAAGCGCGAACCATTGCACGAATAGAGCGACCAAAGTCAGGCGAAGTCATCATGTTGACCACGTTTGTTGAACCAAGGTTACATGAGACATCAGTCCCCATTTTAAGGAATTCTTGAGCATCGTTGATAAGACTTGGTTCTTGGACTTGAAGAATCTCAGAACACAAGTTACTCATGATAATCTTACCATCAACTGGATTTGCACGGTTAGCAGTATCAATGTTGACGACATAAGGATAACCAGATTCTTGTTGCAATTTAGAAATTTCAGTTTCCAAATCACGCGCCTTAATTTTTGTCTTACGGATGTTTGGATTTGCCACCAATTCATCGTATTTTTCTGTGATATCGATGTAGTTAAAAGGTACACCATACTCTTTTTCAACAGAATAAGGACTAAAGAGGTACATTTCCTCATTCTTACGTGCTAATTCGTAGAATTTATCTGGTACCACAACCCCAAGTGAGAGAGTCTTGACACGAACTTTTTCATCGGCATTTTCTTTCTTAGTTGAAAGGAAGGCGATGATATCTGGGTGAAAGACGTTGAGGTAAACAACCCCAGCACCTTGACGTTGCCCAAGTTGGTTTGAGTAAGAGAAGCTATCTTCGAAAAGCTTCATAACCGGAACGACACCAGATGCGGCTCCTTCATATCCTTTAATAGGAGCACCAGCTTCACGAAGGTTGCTGAGGGAAATTCCGACACCGCCACCGATACGTGAAAGTTGAAGAGCTGAGTTGATAGAACGTCCGATAGAGTTCATATCATCTGTTACCTGGATCAAGAAGCACGATACCAATTCACCACGGCGAGCACGACCAGCATTCAAGAAAGAAGGTGTAGCAGGTTGATAACGTTGGTGGATAATTTCATTAGCGATATCAATAGCAATCGCTTCATCACCATCTGCGAAATAAAGGGCGTTAAAGAAGACACGGTCTTCCATGCTCTCAAGATAGTATTCCCCATCATTAGTCTTCAAGGCATATTGATTATAGAATTTATAGGCAGCCATGAAAGACTTAAATTGGAAGTTTTGGTCTTTGATAAATTCAGATAGTTCTTCCAAAAATTCTGGACGGTATTTCTTGATAAATGCTGTTTCAATATAGTTATGTTCAATAAGGAAATTAATTTTATCCGTAATTGAATGAAAAACCATTGTATTAGGTACAACATTTTCTTTAAAGAAGGCTTCAAGAGCTTCCTTGTCTTTGTGAAGCATGATTTGTCCATTCACAGGACGGTTAATTTCGTTATTAAGACGGAAGTAAGTCACATCTTCAAGTTGTTTTAATCCCATAAAAAATCCTTTATCTAATTACAAAAGAAAGGCTTCTAAGATAGACATAGAAGCTTTTGTCTTGATTCTTAAGCAAGTTGTTTGAGTTTACCTGGTTGGAAACCAGAGAAAACTTCTGTTGGTGTCTGAATGATAGGAGCAGCACTAAAGCCAAGCTCTTTTACTTGATCAATGTATTCAGGCTGTTCATCAAGATTGATTTCTTTATATTCAACATTATTACTGTCCAAAAAGCGTTTGGTCATTTTACATTGGACACAGTTGTTTTTAGAATATACGGTTACCATTGTGTAAGTCCTCTTTAAAAATTAATTACTTTCTTAGTATATCAGAAAAAAAAACTTTGTCAACTTTCTAAAACTAAATCTTGTGTAATTGTTTTACTGATTTTACCTACAAACACAATATATAGTGTAGATTTTGAAAACAACTAGCGAAAAAGCATTATTTCAATGATTAGGATTTTCACCAAAACTACATACTGTGTTTTGCTAAATATTATAGAAGATTTTCTGCAAGTTATCTGAAAGGAAATTGAAGAAAGTCCATAAAACACTTGAAAAATATCAATGAAGGTGATAT
Source organism: Streptococcus sp. KHUD_014 (assembly GCF_051106275.1). Lineage (GTDB taxonomy): Bacteria > Bacillota > Bacilli > Lactobacillales > Streptococcaceae > Streptococcus. The sequence goes on from NZ_CP193666.1 coordinate 965,937, forward strand.
AATACTAAATTGTAAGGGTTATCAGATATAACCCAACAAGAAAACTATTAAAGGAGAGTCAAACTATGGCTTCTAAAGATTTCCACGTAGTGGCAGAAACAGGTATCCACGCACGTCCAGCAACATTGTTGGTACAAACTGCTAGCAAATTTGCTTCAGATATCACTCTTGAGTATAAAGGTAAATCAGTTAACCTTAAATCTATCATGGGTGTAATGAGTCTTGGTGTTGGTCAAGGTGCTGACGTTACAATCACTGCTGAAGGTGCAGACGCTGATGACGCTATCGCTGCAATCTCAGAAACAATGGAAAAAGAAGGATTGGCATAAGGAAATGACAGAAATGCTTAAAGGAATCGCAGCATCTGACGGTGTTGCAGTTGCAAAAGCATATCTACTCGTTCAACCGGATTTATCATTCGAGACTGTTACAGTCGAAGATACAAATGCAGAAGAGGCTCGTTTGGATGTTGCTCTTGAAGCTTCTCAAAACGAGCTTTCTCTTATCCGCGAGAAGGCTGTAGGTACGCTTGGTGAAGAAGCGGCACAAGTATTTGACGCTCACTTGATGGTTCTTGCTGACCCTGAATTGATTGGTCAAATCAAAGAAACTATCCGTGCTAAGAAAGTGAATGCAGAAGCAGGTCTGAAAGAAGTTACAGATATGTTTATCACAATCTTTGAAGGCATGGAAGACAACCCATACATGCAAGAACGTGCAGCGGATATCCGCGACGTAACAAAACGTGTATTGGCTAACCTCCTTGGTAAAAAATTGCCAAACCCAGCTTCTATCAATGAAGAAGTGATCGTGATTGCTCACGACTTGACTCCATCTGATACAGCTCAATTGGACAAAAACTTTGTAAAAGCTTTTGTAACAAACATTGGTGGTCGTACAAGTCACTCAGCTATCATGGCTCGTACACTTGAAATCGCTGCTGTTTTGGGTACAAACAATATCACTGAAATCGTTAAAGATGGTGACCTACTTGCTGTTAATGGTATTACAGGTGAAGTGATTATTAACCCTAGTGAAGAACAAGCAGCTGAATTTAAAGCAGCTGGTGAAGCTTACGCTCAACAAAAAGCTGAGTGGGCACTCTTGAAGGATGCTCAAACTGTTACTGCTGACGGTAAACACTTCGAATTGGCTGCCAACATTGGTACTCCAAAAGACGTTGAAGGTGTTAACGAAAACGGTGCAGAAGCTGTAGGTCTTTACCGTACAGAGTTCTTGTACATGGATTCTCAAGACTTCCCAACTGAAGACGAACAGTACGAAGCGTACAAGGCTGTTCTTGAAGGAATGAACGGTAAACCAGTTGTCGTTCGTACAATGGATATCGGTGGTGACAAGGAGCTTCCTTACTTCGATATGCCACATGAAATGAACCCATTCCTTGGTTTCCGTGCTCTTCGTATCTCTATCTCTGAAACTGGAGATGCAATGTTCCGCACTCAAATCCGTGCTCTTCTTCGTGCTTCTGTACACGGTCAATTGCGTATCATGTTCCCAATGGTTGCGCTTTTGAAAGAATTCCGTGCAGCTAAAGCAGTCTTCGATGAAGAAAAAGCTAACCTTCTTGCTGAAGGTGTTGCAGTTGCGGATGACATCCAAGTTGGTATCATGATTGAAATTCCTGCGGCAGCTATGCTTGCAGACCAATTTGCAAAAGAAGTAGACTTCTTCTCAATTGGTACAAACGACTTGATCCAATACACAATGGCAGCAGACCGTATGAACGAGCAAGTTTCATACCTTTACCAACCATATAACCCATCGATCCTTCGTTTGATCAACAACGTTATCAAAGCAGCTCACGCTGAAGGTAAATGGGCTGGTATGTGTGGTGAGATGGCTGGTGACCAAACAGCTGTTCCACTTCTTGTCGGAATGGGCTTGGATGAGTTCTCTATGTCAGCTACATCTGTACTTCGTACACGTAGCTTGATGAAGAAACTTGACACTGCTAAAATGCAAGAATACGCTAACCGCGCTCTTACAGAATGTTCAACAATGGAAGAAGTTCTTGAACTTTCTAAAGAATACGTTGACTTCGATTAATCAAGTACAAATCCTTGTAGCTTCTAGCTATGAGGACTTTTTCTTCTATTTTGTAGAAAACTCCATCTGTAAAATTTATCAAAAATATGGTAAAATAGACAAGGGAAAATACAAGGAGGCTACAATGCAAAATAGACCAATCATTATCGGAGTAACAGGGGGATCTGGAGGAGGAAAGACAAGCGTATCTAAAGCAATCTTATCGCATTTTCCAAACGAGAAAATAGCTATGATTGAGCATGATTCCTACTATAAAGATCAATCTCATCTAACCTTTGAAGAAAGAATCAAAACCAACTATGACCACCCTTTTGCTTTTGATACTGATTTGATGATTGAGCAAATTAAGGAATTGTTGGCGGGGCGTCCTGTAGATATTCCTACCTATGACTACGCTGCTCATACTAGAAGTTCAAAATCCTATCGCCAAGAACCTCAGGATGTCTTTATCGTAGAAGGAATCTTGGTTTTGGAGGACAAACGACTTCGTGATTTGATGGATATCAAGATTTTCGTAGATACAGACGATGACGTTCGTATCATTCGCCGTATTAAACGTGATATGGAAGAGCGTGGTCGTAGCCTTGATAGCGTTATTGACCAATATCTTGGTGTGGTGAAACCCATGTATCATCAATTTATTGAGCCAACCAAGCGTTATGCAGATATCGTTATTCCAGAAGGAGTGACCAATACAGTAGCTATTGATTTGCTGACAACAAAGATTGAAAAGATTTTAGAAGAAGCACGTCTAGCACAATAATAAGTAGATAAAAGGCTGTGGGAAAGTAAATATTTGACCAAGATTGATGCCTTTTCCCATATCAGTGAGTCTTTTCAATCAAGCTTTTAGATAGAGAAAAACCTTCTTTCAAAGGATTTTCTAAGTCTTTAAGATCCACTAAATGCTGGAGCAGAGTTTCAGCGCAAATAAAAATCGAGGTCGGGATTTTCCCGACCTCTTATTTTTTGATTTTCTCAAGTCTCGGAACAATAACTAGGGTAAGTATTGCTGAGATAATCAGTTCTGCGATAGAGTTTGTTGAGATAACAGTAGCTAATAGTTTCTGGATATTTCCATCAAAAACATTTCCAAAGAGGAAGAAGATACCGCCTAGTACAAATACAGTATTAGTAAGTGAACCGAGAGCTCCCGCAAAGATAAGCCCCGCCTTGTTTCTGAGGAGTTTATAGACAAAGTATGGTGTCAAACCGATTAAGATACGAGGAATAATAGCAATAGCAAGTGAAGCTAAATTCCCATTTGGTACAAAAGGAGAGAAGAGGTAGCTAGTTGGGAGAATAGTGATCGTATTGACAGTCAAGCTAATCATTCCCATCAAGAAACCTAAGATAGCCCCAATTCGTGGTCCGTAGATGATACTAGCAATGATGACCGGGATATGGACAATGGTTGGTTTAATTGGAAATGGCAAGACATTAAAGACAATAGAGCTCAGCAAATGAATGACAATCATGCTGGCAAAAAAGATAGCAATAGGAGCAATATTAGAGCGTTTGTTCATGAAGTTTTTCCTTTATCTGTTGTAAAATAGTATCAAGATCAGCAAGAGCACCCCGTCCTACATCGCCACAGGCCAGTAGGGACTCTTTTGGAGCAATAATTGTATAACCATAAGTTTCTAAAGTTTTTAAGTTTGTTTGAGTTGATGGATGGTCATACATTTTGGTATTCATAGCAGGTGCCACTAGTTTTGGAATACAGTGGGGCAAGGCAAGAGCAGTAGAGGTTACCATATTATCGGCAAAACCATATGCTACTTTTGCAATCGTATTAGCGGTAGCAGGGGCAAGGATAAACAAATCTGTTTCTTTGCCAAGTTCGATATGATTGACTTTGTCAGGATAAGGTTCCTGCATAACATCCAGATGTACCGTATTTTGAGATAGGACTTGAAGGGTTAAAGGTTGGATAAAGGCAGTCGCAGCCTGGGTCATAAGTACAGTAACAGAATGCCCCTGTTTCTTCAAGTTACTAATCAAATCAGCAGCCTTGTAAGAAGCAATAGAGCCTGTAACAGCGAGTGTAATACGAGCCATAATTTTCCTTTCTAACAGTCAAATCCTTGAATTTTTTCCACTAACAAGTCAGCAATTTCTTGCTTGCTAGTAGCAAGCTGATAATCTTTTTCTTCTACTAGATAAGCCAGGTGCTGATCAGCATTAATCTGAGTGAGGTCATTAGCGACAATCAAGTCAGCTTGATTCTTTTCAAGACTTTCTCTAGCGATTTGAATCAGATGCTCCTTGGTAACATCGACAAGCAGTTTAAAGCCGATGAGATGAATACTTGGGTTCCATTCTTTGACAAGAGAAATAATTTTAGGATTTTTCTTGAGAAATAGGACTTGCACCTCATCCTTAGAGGAGATCTTTGTTTCCATATTTTTCTTATGCAAAAACTCACTTAAATCTTGGCTTGCTTGAACTTGGTCAAGACCAGTCATGTAAACAGGACTATAGTCAGAAACTGCCATGGAATGAATCAAAACTTGATAATCAGGAACAATCCGTTTCATCTCTCGAAGTAAATCGGAAGTGTTTTTGATTTCAATGATGGATAAATTTGAGTGTGGAGCTGGTTTTAACGCTTGTTGCGTAGTAATCAGACAGACCTGATGCCCAGCCTTTAGTAAAGCCTCAGTTATTACTTTACCAAGTCTACCGGTAGAGTGGTTGGTAATGGAGCGAACTCTATCAATGGCTTCGCTTGTACCACCAGATGTAACTAAAATTTTCATAGAACTATTGTACAAAAAAATGAGCAGTAAGTAAAATGAAAGCGATAAAATATTATGTGAAATCCCAACTTTAAACTATAGTTAAAACTTATAAAGGCATATAAAAATTTAAATAGTAGCCGATAAATCCTTTGAGGACGCTATATTTACGAACGTTATCAAGCTTTATGTCTGTTAAAAATCTTGTTTTGTGTTATAATGAATTAACACATTTGAGGTAGAGGAGTTCATTATGAAAACAGATATTGAAATTGCACAGAGTATCGAATTGAAACCAATCGTTGATGTTGTAGAGAAACTTGGTATTTCATACGATGATTTGGAGTTGTATGGAAAATATAAGGCTAAGCTAAGCTTTGATAAGATTCGTGAGGTTGAAAGTAATCCAGTCGGTAAATTGATTTTAGTTACTGCTATCAATCCAACACCTGCTGGTGAAGGAAAGTCAACTATTACCATCGGGCTTGCGGATGCTTTGAATAAGATTGGCAAGAAAACCATGATTGCTATTCGCGAACCTTCTCTTGGTCCTGTCATGGGGATTAAAGGTGGGGCAGCAGGTGGTGGTTATGCTCAAGTATTACCAATGGAAGACATCAACCTTCACTTTACTGGAGATATGCACGCTATCACAACTGCAAACAATGCTCTCTCTGCCTTGATTGACAACCATTTGCACCAAGGAAATGAGCTAGGAATCGACCAACGTCGTATTCTTTGGAAACGTGTTGTTGACTTAAACGACCGTGCTCTTCGCCATGTAACTGTTGGTCTTGGTGGCCCGCTTAATGGTATTCCACGTGAAGATGGTTTTGATATCACAGTTGCTTCAGAGATCATGGCTATCCTTTGTTTGGCAACTGATATTGAAGATTTGAAACGTCGTTTGGCAAATATCGTCATCGGCTACCGTTATGACCGTACACCAGTTTCGGTTGGTGATTTACAGGTTGAGGGTGCCTTAGCATTGATTTTGAAAGATGCTATCAAACCAAACTTGGTGCAAACAATCTATGGAACACCAGCATTCGTACACGGTGGTCCATTTGCCAATATTGCCCACGGCTGTAACTCTGTATTGGCGACAAAAACAGCTCTTCGTTTAGCTGATTATACTGTAACAGAAGCTGGCTTTGGTGCAGACCTTGGTGCAGAGAAGTTCCTGGATATCAAGACTCCAAACTTGCCAACAGCTCCAAGTGCAGTAGTCATTGTAGCGACTCTTCGTGCCCTTAAAATGAATGGTGGAGTTGCAAAGGATGCTCTGACAGAGGAAAATGTGGAAGCAGTACGTGCTGGATTTGCAAACTTGAAACGCCACGTTGAGAATATCCGTAAGTTCGGCATTCCAGCGGTTGTTGCTATCAATGAATTTGTTTCAGATACAGAAGCGGAAATTGCAGCTTTGAAAGAACTGTGTGCTTCAATCAATGTACCAGTCGAATTAGCTAGCGTATGGGCTGATGGAGCTGAAGGAGGAGTTTCTCTGGCTGAAACTCTCGTAAAAACAATCGACAAAAACCCAGCAAACTACACACGTCTCTATGACAACGACCTTTCTGTTCAAGAAAAAATTGAAAAGATTGTGACTGAAATATACCGTGGTAGCAAGGTTAACTTTGAGAAGAAAGCTCAAACTCAAATCGCTAAAATCGTTCAAAACGGATGGGACAAATTACCAATCTGTATGGCCAAAACTCAATACAGTTTCTCAGATAATCCAAATGCTCTTGGTGCACCTGAAAACTTTGAAATTACTATTCGTGAACTGGTACCAAAACTTGGTGCAGGCTTCATCGTTGCCTTAACTGGTGATGTCATGACTATGCCTGGACTTCCAAAACGACCAGCAGCTCTCAACATGGATGTAGAAAGTGATGGAACTGTTCTTGGATTATTCTAATTGAACAAAAAAAAGACAAGCTCAAAATCGGGTTTGTCTTTTATTTGAATACTAAAAAATCTCCTAGAATGTGACTAGGAGATTTATATTTTATTTCATAGTTGGGAAAAGCAATACATCACGGATAGTAGTAGTATCAGTGAGGAGCATGCAGAGACGGTCGATACCGATTCCCAAACCACCTGTTGGCGGCATACCGTATTCAAGGGCTTCGATGTAGTCGTAGTCGATACCAGTCGCTTCATCGTCACCAAGTTCTTTTGCTTTAGCTTGGGCTTCAAAACGGCTAAGCTGATCGATTGGGTCGTTCAGCTCAGTAAAGGCATTACCGTATTCTTTGGTCATGATGAAGAGCTCGAAACGATCAGTAAAGCGATCATCTTCAGGGTTCTTCTTAGCAAGTGGAGATACTGCTACTGGATGTCCATAGACAAAGGTTGGTTGAATCAAGGTTTCCTCAACAAACTCTTCAAAGAAAGCATTGATGATATGACCAACTTCAGTGTAGTGTTTTTCAACTGGAACTTTCTTCTCAGCTGCGATTGCCTTAGCTTCTTCGAAAGTCATATCTTTCCAGAAATCAACACCTGTAATTTCCTTGATTGCATCAACCATGTGTACACGTTTAAATGGTTCATTGATCTTGATCTCAGTTCCTTGATAGTTGACTGGACCATCACCTTTAACAGCTTTAGCAGCGTGTTGGATAATGCCTTCAGTTAAGTCCATAATGTCTTGGAAGTCTGCATAAGCTTGGTAAACTTCGATAGAAGTGAACTCAGGGTTGTGTGTAGCATCCATTCCTTCGTTACGGAAGATACGGCCAATCTCATAAACACGTTCCATACCACCAACGATAAGGCGTTTTAAGTGAAGCTCAGTCGCGATACGAAGCACCATGTCAATGTTTTGGGCATTGTGGTGAGTGATAAACGGACGAGCAGCAGCACCACCAGCTTCATTGTGAAGAACAGGTGTTTCCACTTCAAGGAATCCTTTTTGGTCAAGGTAACGACGAATTTCAGAGATGATTTTTGAACGAGTAACAAAACGTTCAAAGCTTTCACGGTTTGAAATCAAATCAAGGTAACGTTTACGGTAGATGGTTTCAACGTCAGTTAGTCCGTGGAATTTTTCAGGAAGTGGACGAAGAGCTTTAGACAAGTGAGTAATGTGAGTTGCCTTGATAGAGAGTTCTCCCATATCAGTACGCATAACTTCACCTTCGACACCAAGGAAGTCTCCTAAGTCAGCCTTTTTAAAGATTTCGTAGTTTTCTTCACCGACAGCATCCTTACGAACGTAGATTTGGATTTGACCTTCGCGGTCTTGAAGGTGGGCAAATCCAACCTTACCTTTACCACGTTTGGTAACAAGACGACCTGCAATAGTAGCAGTTTCGTTTAATTCGTGTAGTTTTTCTTTATCGAGATCAGCGTATTTATCTTTTAGTTCTTGAGAGTTGGCAGTACGTTCAAAACGTTTACCGAAAGGATCAATTCCTTGTTCACGGAGCGCAGCCATTTTTTCGCGGCGAACGATCTGCTGGTCATTTAGTTCTTCCATATGTTCTGTTGACATGGTTTCCTCCTGGTTTTTACTCAATACTTGATAGGATGAGTCTATATTGCGATACTCCCATTTTAACATAAATGTCAAATAAATTCACGGATATTCTACAAAATATAAAAAGAACTTAACAGTGATTGTTAAGTTCAGTTCTATGTTTGATAAGAAGTGTCATTCCAGACTATAAGATTGAAGTTTTCAAAGTCGGATGTTTCTAGAACGGTAACACTAGCATTTGCTAGACCACCATCTTTTCTAAGTAGAGGAACATCGTAACCTAGCAGAGTTTGTATACTTGCTGTGAGATTGGCTCCGTGACCGACGATTAAAACATGATCAAAATCTTGATCTTGAAGTGATTTAACAAAATTGATAGTTCGTTGTGTTGTTTGATAAACGGACTCAGCACCAAACATAGTCGAATCAAACTTCGCTAAATTGCTACGGAGAGCATTCATTTGCTCAGGATAGATTGCTTTTAAAGTTGCAAATTTTGCTCCTTCAAGTTTTCCAAGTTGCCATTCTCTTAGAAGGGATGTTTCTTGTAAGGGACAGCATTCTTTCAGTTGACTTTGGATAATCTGAGCAGAAGTTACGGCACGAGGAAGATCACTAGAATAAATCACATCAAATGGAATTACCTGGAGATACTGGCCCAATTTTTCTAAGGTCTCAATGGATTTCTCAAGGAGTGGTGAGTCACCACTTGCCCCTTGAAAACGTCCTTCAAGATTCCAAAGAGTTTTACCGTGGCGAACAAAGTATAGTTTCATTGATCATTGTCCTTCTAAAATATCTGCAAAGTCTGCTTTAACAAAGCTTGCAAGGTCTTTTGGGTTGATAATAATACTATGCCCAACTTCACCTGCCGAAACGATCATTTCTTCAATCTCAAGTGCACTTTGATCGATAAAGATAGGGTAGTTATGTTTTTGACGAATTCCAACTGGATTATTGGCGCCATGGATATAGCCTGTTGTCTTTTCAAGGTCTTTTTGTGGAATCATGCTGACTTTCTTATTACCAGAAATCTTTGCCAGCTTCTTTTCAGAAAGGTGTTCAGTGATAGGAAGGATACCGATAATGGGACCGGTCTTATCTCCCAGAAGGGCTAAAGTCTTGAAAATCTGATCTCGTTGATAACCTTGAGGAAGCTCTCCTTCCAAGGCATTGATTTGAATCCCCTGATGTGGGATACCTGCTTTAGACAGGATTTGTTCCACCAATGTTTTTTTGACTTTTACTTTTTTAGCCATTATTTGTATTTATCCTCCAATTGACTCATCCAAATACCTAACCAAATACCTAGAGCGAAGAAAAATGCGATGATGACATAAGACACAAGAGATAATCCACTGTAACTGATGCTTTCAGCATTACCAGCATTTGGAATGAGGATTAAGATTGTACTTGAAAGAACAATTCCGATGATAAAGTGGTAAACACGAGATTGATAGACACGGAGAGCGTAGTCCATAAATTTTGAAAAAATGACAAGAGTAGCAAGTGCTCCAATTCCTATTGGAAGGAAGGTTCCGAATAAATCAAAAGTCTTAAATCCAGTTAGCATTGGACTATAAAGACCAAGGATTAAAAGTAGATTAGAAGGGCTAAGTCCTGGCACTAAAATTCCAAGTGCTAATAAGCATCCAGCAAGAGTAAAGTTAAGGAAACTAGCTGACAACGATCCGACGACAAAGTTCAAGGCGTAGAGGGCAAAACCTGAAAGGATAAAGGTTGCCCAAAACCAAATGAGATCAATCTTATCTCTCTCGGAATCACGGGTAGATTCTTTGACAAGACTTGGAATAGTTCCGATGATGGCACCAGCAAAACTCCACAAGACATATACTTGATAATTTTCGAGAAGGTACTCAATAGGATATGAGAAAAGGCCGATACCTAGGAGCATTCCAATACCGACAGGTAGGAAAAAGAGTAGATCTTCTTTTAAATTCTTGAAAGGATGAGCAAGGAAACGAATCATTCTCTCATAAATTCCCAAGATAGCGGCAAGTACACCTCCAGAAATTCCTGGCAAAATAAAACCGAGAGCAATAACAATTCCCTTAATAATTTTTGATAGCCATGATAACATAAAGATTCTCCAAAATTCAAATTAGTTTAAAGATATTTATAGTATTTCCATACTACAAAATAAAGAAAAGCAAGCAGAAAGCAATGTCTGACTTGCTCATTGTGATAGTTGTTAGGGTTTTAAGAATAATTTTCTAAAGGTTTCTTCCTTGTTCTTTGATGAAGAAATAAGGTTCAAATCTAGATGATGTTCAAAGCCTCCAAGGCTTCCATGAGAGGTGTATTGGTGAAGATCATAGTTAAGATCTGTATTGGGAGCACTCTCGTAGTAACCCGAGTTGGTTCCATAGGACGGTATCCAGATTGCTGAGAAATTCTCCGTACTGATACTATGCTCCTCCATAAAGTAGACACCAACATAGATGCCAATATTTTTAGCTCCCAATGAAGCTAATTTAGCACGAAAGGCCTCAACACCCTTGTTCATGTCAGACATAGTCTTGTCTTCAACATCCAACCAATAGTAGCTAGGATTATAGGGAGAAGAAGCGTTATAAAAGACTTCGGCAGCTTTTTCCATTTCTTCTACGCTTTTCCCAGCAACATAAGCGTAAACAGCTACTGGGATATTTCGTTTTTGAAACTCTGTGATATGTTCCTTGTAGACCTTATCGACTCCATTTTTATAGGCAGCGTCATTTTCTTCAGAAACTTGACCTCCACTATGAACGCGAACAATCGCACCAGAGATATTTTGAGATAAGGTGTCATAATTAATCTCTGACGGCCTTTGCCAACCAGAAACATCAACAATAGGTTTATTGATATTATGTAAAGCTTGAGTTTCTACTTGAACTGGATTTTGCTTTGTTTTGACGGGATGGTCTTCAAACTTGGGTCGATTTAGGATCAAAACCCCCACGATAAGAGCTAATACAGTAAAAATAAAAGCGGGATTAATTTTCTTTCTCATACTTCTATAGTTTATCGTAAATGGGGGAAAAAATCAAAAAAAATACTCGAAATTGTACCGTAAAGACTCTGTTTTAGGTCACTTGACTTCTTTTGTGTTTGAAAGAGCAAAAATATGATATAATTAAAAGGAATTTCTATAGAAAAGAGAAAAATATGGCAAATTATGCAGTTATTTTAGCAGCGGGTAAAGGTACCCGTATGAAATCAGATCTACCTAAAGTCATGCACAAGGTTGCAGGAATTTCAATGCTTGAGCATGTTTTTCGTAGTGTAGGGGCAATTAAGCCTGAAAAAACAGTAACGGTTGTTGGACACAAAGCAGAACTAGTGGAGCAAGTCTTGGCTGGTCAAACTGATTTTGTGAGACAGTCTGAGCAATTGGGAACTGGTCATGCAGTCATGATGGCTGAGCCAATTCTTGAAGGTCTTTCTGGTCAAACTTTGGTCATTGCTGGTGATACACCATTAATCACTGGGGAAAGTCTTAAAAATTTGATTGATTTCCACATAAATCACAAGAATGTAGCTACAATCCTTACGGCAGAAGCTGAAGATCCATTTGGTTATGGACGTATTGTTCGTAATGAGAATGCTGAAGTGCTCCGTATCGTTGAGCAGAAGGATGCGACTGATTTTGAAAAACAAATCAAGGAGATCAATACAGGAACCTATGTCTTTGATAACGCTCGTCTTTTTGAAGCTCTTAAGAATATCAATACCAACAACGCTCAAGGTGAATACTACATTACTGATGTCATCGGCATTTTCCGTGAAGCAGGGGAAAAGGTTGGTGCCTATACTCTGAAAGACTTTGAGGAAAGTCTAGGAGTTAATGACCGTGTTGCCCTTGCGACAGCTGAAGGCATTATGCGTTGCCGTATTAACCAAGCGCATATGGTCAATGGGGTTAGTTTTGTGAATCCTGAAGCTACTTACATTGACATTGATGTTGAGATCGCTCCAGAAGTTCAAATCGAAGCAAATGTAACCCTCAAAGGTTCTAGTAAGGTTGGTACAGGAACTGTTTTGACCAACGGAACTTATATCGTTGATAGTAGTATCGGTTCAGGGACAGTGATTACAAACTCGATGATTGAGGAAAGCTCAGTTGCTGATGGCGTTACAGTTGGTCCTTATGCTCATGTCCGTCCGGGATCAAGCCTTGCAAAAGATGTGCACATTGGAAACTTTGTTGAAGTCAAAGGATCTAGCATCGGTGAAAATACAAAAGCTGGTCATTTAACTTATATTGGTAACTGTGAGGTTGGTAGTGATGTCAACTTCGGTGCAGGAACGATTACTGTAAATTACGATGGTCAACACAAATTTAAAACAACCATTGGAAACAATGTCTTTGTCGGATCTAATTCAACTATCATTGCTCCAGTAGAGCTTGGAGATAACTCTCTTGTTGGTGCTGGTTCTACCATCACTAAGAATGTTCCTGCTGATGCCATTGCTATTGGACGAGGTCGTCAAGTCAATAAGGATGAATATGCAACTCGCCTCCCTCATCATCCTAACAATAAATAGGAGCTAACGATGGAATTCGAAGAAAAGACTATAAGTCGTAAAGAAATCTATAAAGGACCGATCTTCCAATTGGTTCAAGACCAGGTTGAACTCCCTTCTGGCAAAGGTAGAGCGCAACGTGATTTGATTTTTCACAATGGAGCGGTATGTGTCTTAGCAGTTACTCCAGAAAATAAGATTGTCTTAGTTAAACAATATCGTAAGGCAATTGAGAAAGTTTCTTATGAAATTCCTGCAGGTAAGCTTGAAGTAGGTGAAAATGCAGATCCAGAAGCAGCAGCCCTTCGTGAATTAGAGGAAGAGGCAGCCTATACTGGAAAATTAAGCCTTGTCTATGATTTTTACTCAGCGATTGGATTTTGTAACGAGCGCTTAAAACTTTACTTGGCAAGTGATTTGACAAAAGTTGAAAATCCTCGTCCTCAGGATGAAGATGAGACTTTGGAGTTGCTTGAAGTCAATCTTGACCAAGCTAAAGCACTGATCCAGTCAGGAGATATTTGTGATGCAAAGACCATCATGGCTATCCAGTACTGGGAATTACAAAAAAATAGTGGAGGAACCCATGGGTAAACCTTTATTAACAGATGAAATGATTGAACGTGCCAATCGAGGAGAGGACATCTCAGGTCCTCCCTTGCTAGATGATGAGGAAACTAAGATTTTACCGACTTCTTCTCAAAATTTTGGCTATTCACGAACCAGAGATCATGGTTTTAGCCAGGATACACTGACCATCGAAGTTGAACCTTCTATTCACAAAAGTCGTCGGATTGAAAATACTAAGAGAAATGTCTTTAATTCTAAATTGAATAAAATTCTATTTGCAGTTATTTTTCTCTTGATTTTGTTGATTCTAGCAATGAGATTTATTTAAGGGGTCTATCATGAAAATTGGAATTATTGCAGCTATGCCAGAAGAGCTAGTTTACTTGATTCAACACTTGGACGATGCCAGCGAAGAAAAGGTTCTGGGAAATAGCTATCATACTGGTAAGATTGGTTCTGTCGAGCTTGTACTTGTAGAGAGTGGAATCGGAAAAGTCATGTCTGCTATGAGTGTCGCTATCTTAGCGGATCACTTTCAGGTGGATGCAGTGATTAATACTGGATCTGCTGGTGCAGTGGCAAATGGGATTGCAGTAGGCGATGTAGTGATTGCAGACAAGCTTGCCTATCACGATGTTGATGTGACTGCCTTTGGCTATGATTACGGTCAAATGGCGCAACAGCCTCTCTATTTTGAATCAGACAAAAATTTTATCAGTTTGATTCAAGAGAGTTTGTCTAAACTGGAACAAACTTGGCATTTAGGTTTGATTGCGACAGGAGACAGTTTTGTTGCTGGAGAAGATAAAATCAAAGCGATAAAAGAGCACTTCCCTCAAGTTCTTGCTGTAGAGATGGAAGGGGCTGCTATTGCTCAAGCAGCTCATGCTTTGAACCTACCTTTCATAGTCGTTCGTGCCATGAGTGACAATGCCAACCATGAAGCATCCGTTTCCTTTGATGAATTTATCGTAGAAGCAGGACGTCGTTCTGCCCAAGCCCTAATGGCACTTTTGCAGTCAATAAAGGATTAATAGAAGAATTACTGAGAGTGGGACAGAAATCGGTAATTCGTTAGAATTCGATTTCGTCGTCCCACCTCCGCACAGTTGAGTAGGGCTGTAAAAGCTGATGAAATCAGCGTAGTAGAGCCCACTCAACCACTGCGTCTTACTCGACAATCAAAAGAGAATTGAGAGGCTAGGACTTTTGTCCCAGCCTCTTCTTGTCTTGCCAACTAAAATAATCAGAAGGTTTCTGAGAAAAGTTATTTTCAAAATTTTTTGATATAATAGAAACATTGACTTGAAGAATAAGGAAGAGAAAATGAACGAATTATTAAAGGGGATGAATGACCGTCAAGCTGAGGCTGTTCAAACGACTGAAGGTCCTTTGCTGATCATGGCGGGTGCTGGATCTGGTAAGACACGAGTTTTAACCCACCGTATTGCCTACTTAATTGATGAAAAGATGGTCAAGCCATGGAATATCTTGGCCATTACCTTTACTAATAAGGCAGCACGTGAAATGAAGGAGCGTGCTTATGGGCTCAACCCAGCTACTCAGGATTGTTTGATCTCGACCTTCCACTCTATGTGCGTGCGTATCCTACGTCGCGATGCGGATCACATTGGCTACAATCGCAATTTCACGATTGTGGATCCTGGAGAGCAGCGAACGCTCATGAAACGCATTCTCAAGCAGTTGAACTTGGATCCTAAAAAATGGAATGAACGCACCATTTTGGGAACCATTTCCAATGCTAAGAATGATCTGATTGACGATGTTGCTTATGCTGCCCAGGCAGGAGATATGTACACTCAAATTGTAGCTAAGTGTTATACGGCCTATCAGAAAGAACTTCGTCAGTCAGAGTCGGTGGACTTTGATGACTTGATTATGTTGACTCTACGTCTTTTTGATCAAAATCCCGATGTTTTGACTTATTACCAACAGAAGTTCCAGTACATTCATGTTGATGAGTATCAAGATACCAACCATGCTCAGTATCAACTCGTCAAACTCTTGGCTTCTCGTTTCCAAAATATCTGCGTAGTAGGGGATGCTGACCAGTCTATCTACGGTTGGCGTGGTGCTGATATGCAGAATATCTTGGATTTTGAGAAGGATTATCCTCAAGCCAAGGTTGTTTTGTTGGAGGAAAATTACCGTTCGACCAAGACCATCCTCCAAGCAGCTAATGACGTTATCAAAAACAATAAAAATCGCCGTCCTAAGAATCTCTGGACTCAAAATGCGGATGGGGAACAAATTGTCTACTATCGTGCCAATGATGAACAAGACGAAGCTGTCTTTGTAGCCAAAACCATTGATGAACTTGGTCGAAGCCAAAACTTCCTCCACAAGGACTTTGCAGTTCTTTACCGTACTAATGCCCAGTCTCGTACCATTGAAGAAGCTCTGCTCAAGTCTAATATTCCTTATACTATGGTCGGTGGAACTAAGTTCTATAGCCGTAAGGAAATCCGTGATATTATCGCTTATCTGAATCTCATTGCCAATTTGAGTGATAATATTAGTTTTGAACGCATCATTAATGAACCTAAACGTGGCATTGGACCAGGAACAGTAGAGAAAATCCGTGACTTTGCCAACCTACAAAACATGTCGATGCTTGATGCTTCAGCTAACATCATGTTATCAGGGATTAAAGGTAAGGCAGCCCAGTCTATCTGGGATTTTGCCAATATGATTCTTGATTTGCGGGATCAACTGGATCAATTAAGCATTACTGAGTTAGTGGAAGCAGTCTTGGAAAAAACAGGCTACGTGGATATTCTCAATGCTCAAGCAACCTTAGAAAGTAAGGCTCGGGTTGAAAATATCGAAGAGTTCCTTTCTGTTACCAAGAACTTTGATGATAATCCAGATAATCAGGAAGAAGAAACTGGCTTGGATAAGCTCAGTCGCTTCTTGAACGATTTGGCCTTGATTGCAGATACAGACTCTGGCAGTCAGGAAACATCAGAAGTAACCTTGATGACGCTCCATGCGGCCAAGGGACTCGAGTTTCCAGTTGTATTCTTGATTGGAATGGAAGAAAATGTCTTTCCACTTAGTCGTGCAGCAGAAGACATGGATGAACTAGAAGAGGAACGCCGTCTAGCCTATGTTGGTATCACGCGCGCAGAGAAAATCCTTTATCTAACCAATGCTAACTCACGCCTGTTGTTTGGTCGAACGAACTATAATCGTCCAACACGCTTTATCAATGAGATTAGTTCAGATTTGTTAACTTATCAAGGTTTGGCGCGTCCAGCTAATAGTAGTTTCAAAGCATCCTATAGTAGTGGAGGTGTCGCCTTTGGTCAAGGCATGAGCCTTGCTCAAGCTCTACAAGATCGTAAACGTAACGCAGCACCAAGATCCATTGAATCAAAAGGACTACCTTTTGGACAATTTGCTGCTGGATCAAAATCGGCTTCTAGTGAGACAAGCTGGTCTATCGGCGATATTGCTCTTCATAAGAAATGGGGCGAAGGAACGGTTCTAGAAGTTTCAGGAAGTGGATCTACTCAGGAATTGAAAATCAATTTCCCAGAAGTCGGCCTCAAAAAACTTTTAGCCAGTGTAGCACCGATTGAGAAGAAGTAGTACATAGTTTCAGTTTTTGAAGTTAATGATAATAGATTCATTTGTTCTATGGAAATCAGTGGTATATGACTATGAAAAAGAAGACGAATTTATCACCTTTACAGGTTATTGAAATTGGTAAAAATTTTCATTCTAACAATAAACTTGAGGGTGAATGTGTTTTAGATCCTAAACTTTTAAGATTAGAGCACTCTTATCCATATGAGTTTGAAAAGATGAATTGCAAAGGTTCAACATTATGGTTCATGCTGGTAAAGTATCCGCCAAATAATTTTTTATTCGAAGACTATACATTAGTAATTTCAGATAAGGAGGCGAAGGTAATTTTTTATTTGGATGTAAATGGTCATCCGAGATTTTTTAAATAATAATAGTATGATAAAACTGTTAGCCACTATACCTTTTCTAAAGATAAGAACAAACAAGTTACCTCTGGTCACAATCTTGTGATAATTTACATTCTCTTAACAAAAAAGTTTTTGGCTTATACAATTAAAACAAATAGTGTATAATGGAAAATGTTTTTGAAAGGAGAAGAAAATGTCTGAAAAACAAATGAAAACTTTGGGTTGGATTGCAACCTTTATGTCTGTAATGATGTATGTCTCTTATATTCCTCAAATTATGAATAACCTTGCTGGTCAAAAAGGGAATTTTATCCAACCAGCAGTAGCTGCACTTAACTGCAGTCTTTGGGTTTACTACGGTCTCTTTAAAAAAGAACGTGATATTCCTTTGGCAGCAGCTAATGCACCAGGTATCGTTTTTGGACTTATTACCGCATTGACAGCTTTAATTTAAAATAGCTAATGAACTCTTCTTCGTATTTAAGCATGAAGGAGAGTTTTTCTTTATCCGAAATTCCTAAAAAAACGTGATATAATACTATTAGAAAGGTTGGTGTTTATGGCTAGAATACTTATCGTTGAAGATAATAATGAGATTCAAGAAATTTTGAGAACTCTTCTTTCTGAGGAGCATGAGGTGATTCAGGCTTTTTCTGGCACTGAAGGAATGATTCGATTTGAGCAAGGTGGCATTGATCTAATCTTGCTAGATATTATGCTTCCAGGAAAAAATGGCGATCAGGTTTTAAAAGCCATTAGACACGATAGTTCAGTTCCTGTCATCATGCTAACTGCCCTAAGTGATAAAAGGCTCATCAGCCAATATCTCTTAGATGGTGCTAATGATTATATTGTAAAGCCCTTTGATTTGGATGAAGTTTTTGCCAGGATTACGGTACAATTACGTCAAAAAAGTGACAAGCAAGCAGCTGAAATCGAACATCCAGACAAGTTGATTCAACAGTTAAAAAATATTCAATTTGATGCAGATAGTTTTGAAATCAAAAATAGCCAGGAAACTATTCGCCTAGCTAAGAAAGAATGCTTGATTCTCCAAACCTTGCTGAGACATCCTAAGAAAATTTTCACGAAAGAAGAACTCTATGAATTAGTCTGGGAGGATACTTATTTACCAGGTGACAATACTCTCAACACTCATTTAAGTAATCTCCGTAAAAAATTAGGCCAACTGGATCCAGAGCAAGAGTATATTGAAACTATCTGGGGAGTTGGTGTTCGGTTAAAAGGAGATGAGCAATGATCTATATTTTACTTTCTTTGCTGCTGCTGGTCATCATCCTATTGACGATAGGGTTGATTCGCTATCATCTAGCACTCGTGAACTTGAGCCAACAAGTTGAAGACAAGATTCATACTGGAAGTATGAAGAGAATCGGAGTGTCAACTTTCTCAAAGGATTTTTTACATCTTTACCAACAAATCAATCATCTCTTTCAAGAAGTTGAGCAGTCACGCTTGATTATGAAGCGAGAGAAGCAGACTTTGGACATGGCTATTAGCAATATTGCCCACGATATTCGGACGCCTTTAACGATTGCGTCGGGTTACACTCAGCAATTGCTTAAAACAGAAAATCCTGAGTCTGAGAGCTTGAAAAAAATTGCTCATCATCTCAATCAAGTTTCAAAACGTCTAGAGGCTCTTTTGGACTATCGTCGATTAATGGAAGGAGCAGTTCAACCTGACTTATCTGAGTTAGAAGTCTCGACATTTATGACGCAAAAATTGCTGACCTATTATGATTCTTTTCAGACGGCAAAGATTAACCTTGATTTGCAAGTAGAACCTGGTCTCTATTTATTAACAGATCCAGATTTATTAGACCGTATGTTACAAAATCTTATTGGCAATGTTCTAAAACATGGTAAGGATGAAGCGAGATTTTCTCTGAAGGAAGTGGACAATCATATCTGTTTGGAAATTGCTAATCTGGTCAAACAACCCATTCGTAAAATTGAAAATCTCAGTCAACGATTTTACTCTGAAAACCTCTCAGATACAGAAGAATCCTCTGGTTTAGGTCTTTATATTACAGAAGAATTATCCCATCTCCTTGGTGCAGAACTACAACTAAGTACTGATAGTGCTTGGTTTACAGTTAAGATACTCTTTTAAAACAAGCAACCTCCTCTTTTTGAACAGAGGAGGTCATTTTTATAAGCTTTTCTTTTTGAAAACAGCAAGTCCACTAATGGTGAAGAATAGGATAACAGTCACTGTAACGATAATGGTGTATAGAACAGCTTGACTATAGGCAGTCATGGCATAGGCAAAATTCAAGGATAAATAGCGTAAAATCTCGATATCTGGAAAGATAAGCATCGGCGTTGAAAGCAAGATAGAACTGATTAAATAGCCTATGAAAACAGCCAAATAAGAATGAGTCACATAGAGAATGAAGGACACAATAGATAGCCAAGCTAGAAGGCAGAGGAATTGAAGAGTAATTGTTAGAAGGAGATTGCCAATAAATCCTTCTGGCATCGTTCCAACGCCGTTTAGGATAGTTGCTGGTACGAAAGCGATGACTAGGCTAACAAGAATTTGCATTAGAGCGATACTTGCTAATACTACA
Source organism: Streptococcus sp. KHUD_014 (assembly GCF_051106275.1). GTDB lineage: Bacteria > Bacillota > Bacilli > Lactobacillales > Streptococcaceae > Streptococcus. The sequence goes on from NZ_CP193666.1 coordinate 985,890, forward strand.
AACTTAGCTAGGAAGAATTCTGTGCGAGAAACACCCACTGTCAAACTATTTTTATAGAGTTTTCCGATAAGATCAACTCCTAGAACTAAGCAAGCAAGGATAATACAGAGGAAAACTAGGTTTGAGCTATTGCTAGAGGTGTTAATAAGGGCTTGTATCCCATCCCATCCCTTGCTTGGCAGTTCGGTTTCTACGTTTGTACTTGTATTGACGGATATGAGCTGTCCTGTAGCTCCGAAAGTAGCCCCCATTAACATGAGAGCAAAGAGAACGAGCTCTGTAATCCAAAAACCTTTGGAACGGAAAAGACGGTAAAAGTCTGCTTGAATTGTGTGTATCATGGTGTTTCTCCTATTTTACTAATTGTGTGAAGTATTCTTCAAGATTTTGACGAGCATAGTAAATCTCATCCACATCAACATCTGCTAGAGTAAGTTCTTTGAGAATGCGTTTGACATCTTGTTCATGACTAAAAATATGAATCTCATTGTCAGAATTAACAACTTTAAATTCAAGATGCACTTTGTCTTTTAAGATTTGACTAGCTTTTTCTTTGTCACTTGTTTTTAGAACAATATAGTCTTCATTCAGTGTCTCAAATTCGGCCTTACTGATTTCTCGAATGATTTTCCCTTGGTCTAATATTCCAAAGCGATTGGCAACCAGATAGAGTTCTGACAAGATATGACTAGAGATGAGAATTGTTATTCCTAGTTCTTGATTCAGACGTTGAATCATTTGACGAAACTCTTTGATACCGATTGGGTCAAGTCCATTGATAGGTTCATCAAGGATGAGAAAGTCTGGTTTTGATAGGAGGGCAATCGCAATGCCTAAGCGTTGTTTCATCCCAAGAGAGAAGTCTCGAAAAACTTTTCTTCCTGTATCTGTTAACCCCACATACTTTAATGTTTCCTGAATGACTTGATCGGCATTTGGGATATGTCGAATAGTACAATAGTATCTTAGATTTTGATAGGCTGTTAAATGATTGTGAGCTACTGGGGATTCAATGACTGAACCTACTCGAGATAGGGCTTTCGTGCACTCCTTATACCCTTGACTAGAAAAGAGGGAAATAGTTCCATGGTCAGCAGATAATAATTGGGTAATGATTTTAATCAAAGTTGTTTTACCAGCCCCATTCTTTCCGATAAGTCCATAGATATCTCCTTCTTTAACTGAGAGATTAAGATCTTGTAGAATGGGTTGTTTGCCAAATTGTTTGGACAAGCCATGGATTTCGAGGACTGTTTTCATAGTTTTCTCCTTTAACCTTTAATACTCAATGAAAATCAAAGAGCAAACTAGGAAGCGAGCCGCAGGCTGTACTTGAGTACGGCAAGGCGAAGCTGACGTGGTTTGAATTTGATTTTCGAAGAGTATAAGATGTTTTATTTTTATAACTCTAGTATAAAGCAAAGATATCAAAGAATCGTCAAGCATTTCTAAAGAGTTTCTAAAGTTTTTAAATTTTAAAAAAATAAAAGCCCAGTTGGCTAGAAATACTAGTTGACTGGGCTTATTTTCTACAAAATATATTTTTCAATAGCTCGTGCAACGCCGTCTTCTTCATTGCTAGCAGTTACGGCATCAGCGAGAGATTTTACGTGGTCGCTGGCATTACCCATGGCGATCCCCAACCCAGCAAACTCTAACATCTCAATGTCGTTATTGGCATCACCCATAGCCATGATTTCAGAAGGTTGGATATCTAAAATCTCAGCCAAACGAGAAAGAGCAGAAGCTTTGGTCGTACCGAGTGGCATTGCTTCATAGATAACTGGTTGAGATCGAACACCGCTAAATTTTTGACAAAGTTCATCAGCAAATCGTTGTTCAAAGTCATCTGTTTGTTCTTTTGTCCCTAAAAACATTCCCTGGAACATACGATATTTACCACTAGTAGCTTCTTCCAGTGAGATTTCAGTCAGGTCAGCAAAGACAAGTGTGGCATCATATTCAACGATAGGATTTGGTTTGCCTCCGAGTACGAAGTAGTGTTCCTCATCAAAGAGAGTTAACTGAACCTCACTCTTTTCAGCAAGGTCATTGAGGTATTCGATGTCAGATTTGCTAAGTTCCTTCCAATCAACAAGGCTCCAGTCGCTGGTTTGGTGGGTAGAACAACCATTGTTGACGATGACGTATTCATTTTGCAAATCAAGACCGAGTTTCTTGTAGTAGGGAAGAACCCCAAAGAGAGGTCGTCCAGTACAGAGAACCAGTTTGACACCTTTTTCGATAGCCTTATGAATGGCATCAATATGAGCTTGAGGAATTTCCTTGGCTTCGTTGAGAAGAGTTCCGTCCATATCTAGGGCAAGTAATTTAATCATAGTATTTCCTTTTTACGTGTTTTGCCTATATTATAGCATATTTTGAGGCAAATAAGTCTAAAGCTAAGTGAAATGCCATTTCTATTTAGGTTTTTAGTAGATAGATAACAAAAATATGATATACTAAACTAGTAATATATTTAATATTGCACTGATAATGGATAAAAAAGCAGAGGACTTGGCATGAAAAAAAGAGTAGTACAGATTTTACTAGCCTTATTGGTAATCATTTATAGGAAGACTTGGTTTTGGTGGATTTTTAATCATTTTGCAGGTAGGTTTGTACCTGCTAGTAGAGAATTTTTTCAAATTCTTTCTTTTTTAGAGTTTAGCGTTACTTTTCTAGCTATTCTTTATTTACTAGTATTCGAAGGTAGAAGAATTCTTGAGTTGAAGTGGAAATGGAGATATCCAGTTTATTTGCTTCTTGCTTATGGAGTCAGTTATCTTTCAGGTATTGTGTTTTCCTTTTTAACCCCAGCAACGTCCAATCAAATCGCTTTAAATGAATTGACTGAGATGACAGGGCGACAAGAGTTACCTTATCTTTTACTTATTGTTTGTCTGCTAGGACCAATTACAGAAGAAATGGTTTACCGAGGAGTTCTGATGAATACATTTTTGAAAGATTCACCTTGGTATGGAGATGTTTTACTATCAGCCTGTGTCTTTGGCTATGTGCATGTCAGTTCAGGTTTAACACCACTCGCCTTTTTCACCTATGCAAGTGGAGGAGCAATTTATGCATTCCTCTACCGAAAAACTCATTCTCTCTATTATCCCATTTTGCTCCATATCATGATTAACATTACAGCATTTTGGGATTTATGGACGATCTTAAAAATTTGTAACTTTCTTTTACCTCTTTCTCATTTCTGAAGGTTTAATTCCATACAGTAGTGCAAATTGTTTATAAAAATAAGTTTTGTTGCTGAATCCTACGGTTTGACAAATATTTTCAATAGAAAAATCCGTTGATTGAATTAGTAATTTCGCAGTCATTAATTTCTTTTGATGTACTAATTTAGTAAAGGTATGGCCACTTTTTTCCTTCACAAGGTTACTCAAATAGTTTTTATTAAAATTCAATTGATCTGCAGCTTTCGCTAAGGTAATCTTTTTGTAGTCTTTATCAATTAATTCAAGGACTTGTAGAAAGGGTTCTTTTCTAGTTTGAAGGATTTTTTCTTGTGCGCTTGGCATAGAACGTGCTAATTCGAAGAGTAAGATACTCAAAGAATGCTTGAGAATTTCCTGGGAAAAATCATTCTGGAAAAAATATTCTTCCATCATACGGTTAAGTAGTTGAGGTACTCTTGGGATTTCTTGGGAACGAAGAATAATAAAATTTTCAGTAATTCCTAGATGGCTATACCGACTAAGAAGTAGATGATACAAGAGACTATTATTTCCTTGAATCTCTTCTAAACCATGTAAGGAAATGTTACTATCTTTGATGAGTAGTTTGATGACAATATCCCCTTCATTCAAACTTTTACATTGATGTTGAACGCCCGCATCCAATAAGAGAATATCCCCTTGAAAAAGAGTATAAACCTGACCATTAATGATCTGCTCACAACACCCACTATGAATATAAATTAGCTCTAAAAATTGATGTGAATGAAGAGGATAAGGAGCATAGCGATTCTGTTTGCTGATGTAAATATCTCGATTTTGAAAAAAGAGATCATCGAGCAAATGGGGATCTTGGGATTTCATTTCAGAAAATTCTGAAATGAATGTTTGAGTTTTTTTCTGTTGTTTTTCAATCTCTGTTTCTTGGTGGAGAAACTCAGTTAGATTTTGCATTGAACTCACCTGTATATTTGATACTATTCTACTGTTTTAGAGACATTGTAACATATTTTTAAAAATAGTTAAATAAAGTTAGAAAGGAATCGGAAAAGAGGGTGAAAACGATCTACCTTTTGGAGATTGATATTGTAGCATCGAGTAGACATTTGATACTTTGATGGTAGACTATATGTTGGTGAAAGATGGAAGAGCTCTATCACATATCGCGACAAATGAACTGGGGAAGTGATTGAGATTTTTTTTCATAAGTTTCTTGCTATGGAAATCTAACAGAAAACGGGAATACATTTTTGGAATACTTTCCATCCTACTATTACTTGAGTAGTTGGAACTATAAATAGCCCCAAAGCTCTCTTGAAAGCAATGTTGGAGCTAAGTTATTAATATAAACAAATGGAATTGGACTTTGTTTTCACATCTCGATTAGTTTATACATAAGATTTGAAGAAGTTCCCATATAGTGATGTTTGGAGTTACTTCTGTATAATGAACAAGGTTCCGATTTGATGCAACTTGTGAAAAAATGTTTGATACAATGAAGCTAGAATTTTAAATATACGTGGATAAAAATAAAGTATTATAAAGGAGTAGAAAACAATGACAAAATTTGTAGAATCTATTTATGTCACTAAAATGAGAGAAGTGACAAGAGAATCTTATGAACGCTATTGGGACGAACGAAATGGGGGAAATGTCTCCCTTCGATTGACAGGGGAAGAAATTTCCTCTTTTGAGGATGTGACAGAAGTAAAAGAAGTACTTGATCTCAGCTTCGATGCTTCCCCTTTGGCTGGCTATTATTATCTTGTAACAGGAACTGGCCGTTACTTTAGAAATGTAGCAGGAAATCCAGAAAATGATCTTGGTTTAGTCCGCATCACAGATGACGGTCAACATGCAGAATTGGTGTGGGGCTTTAATGATGGAGGAAAACCAACTTCAGAATTTCCAAGTCACTTAATGAGTCATATGGAACGTATGAAAGTAAATCCTAATCAGCGTGTGGTTTTCCATTGTCATCCAACAAACTTAATCGCTCTATCATTTACTCAACCATTAGATGAGCGTCACTTATCACGACTTCTCTGGAAAATGCAAGCGGAATCGATTGTCGTCTTCCCTGAAGGAATCGGGGTCATACCTTACATGACTCCAGGTACAACTGAAATTGGGAAGGCAACTGCAGAAAAAATGGCAGAATTTCAGGCTGTTCTTTGGCCTCATCATGGTCTCTTTGCATCGGGTACTTCACTAGATGAGACTTATGGAATGATTGAAGTTATTGAAAAAGCTGCTATGATTTTTTCACAAATTGGTGCTCAAGGTGGAGTCATTAAACAAGAAATTACAGATCAAGAATTACAAGACATTGCGACCTTCTTTAACATGACGCCTCATAAAGGTTTCTTGGATCTGGACTAGAGATACAAATATATGAGGCGGAAATGGGGTATGTGCACTCCATGACTCATCAATTAGGTGCTGTTTACCACCCACCGTATTGCGTTTGTTGTGCGCTTCCTGTCGTTGAACGTGATAGTGCCAAGCGACTACAAGTTTTCGTTTGTAATGTGGCTAAAGCTCTAGGAAATCCATTCATGCCAACCTTGGAAGAAATAGTTGCCTCTTATAAAGAGTTATTTTAATTGTTAGAAAAAGCTAGAAGATGAAAAATATCTTCTAGCTTTTTTGTCCACTAACCAAACCTAATTTTGCTTATTTACTTGCATTTTTTTCCTAAGTGATAGTATAGGAACGATCCTCCAATCTCATTTGCAAGTAAAATAATGAAGAAGTAAATGTTACTAAGTTATATCAAATAACTATTCTTTAAAATAATAAGGATAGTTTTTTATGTCCTCGTACAGTCAATATAAAATCAATTACTCCCTAAAGAGAATACCCTAATCAAAGGTTTATACCCTAAAAAATGGTATAATAAAAGGGAATGAAAAAACAAACGAGGCAGAGATGAAACTACTTTATACCGATATTCGGACTTCTTTGACAGATATCCTAACCAAGGAGGCTCAAGGACTGGTTGCCCAAGGCAAACGAGTCTTTTATATCGCCCCTAACTCTCTTTCTTTTGAAAAGGAACGTGCCGTTCTGGAGTGCTTGAGTCAGCAGGCTTCTTTTGCTATCACAGTCACGCGCTTCGCTCAAATGGCACGTTATCTGGTTTTAAATGATATTCCTGAGAGGTCAAGTCTCGATGATATCGGTCTTGGTATGGCTTTCTATAAATGTCTGTCCGAGATTGACCCTAAGGATTTACGTGTTTACGGGGCTATTAAACAAGATTCGCAATTCATCCAGCAACTGATTGAGATTTATCATGAAATTTCAACTGCAAAGATGAGTTTTTTGGACTTGGAAAGTTTGACAGATGCTGATAAACGCTCTGATTTACTCTTGATTTTTGAAAAGATAACAGCGTATTTAAATCAAGGTCAAGTTTCACAAGGAAGTCCATTATCCTATCTGATTGATGCTATCGAAAAAAACAAGGTAAGTAGTGATTTTAGTAAGATTGCCCTAGTCATTGATGGTTTTACCCGTTTTTCTGCAGAAGAGGAACACCTAGTGGATTTGCTTCATCGTAAGGGTGTTGAGATTATTATAGGCGTATATGCGACTAAGAAAGCCTACACTAGCCCTTTTAGTGAAGGGAATCTCTATCAAGCCAGTGTTGAGTTTTTACGTCATTTAGCTTATAAATATCAGACCAAGGCAGAAGATGCCTGTCAAGAACATGAAAACTTGGATGCTTTTGCCAAGGCGTCAAGACTTCTCGAAAGTGCTTATGATTATTCTGAAATTAGCTTAGAAGTGGATGCTAAGGATAGAGAAGACTTGCAAATCTGGTCTTGTCTGACACAAAAAGAAGAGCTGGAGCTAGTTGCTCGTAGCATTCGCCAAAAATTGCACCAAGAGCAAGAACTTAGCTATAAGAATTTTCGTATCTTACTAGGAGACGTAGAGTCTTATAAACTGTCCTTGGAGACAATTTTTAATCAATATCAGATTCCTTTCTATCTAGGGAGAAGCGAGTCTATGGCTCATCATCCTTTAACTCAATTTGTAGAATCTGTGGGACGTCTCAAACGGTACTATTTCCGTCAGGAAGATTTGATTAATCTCCTACGCACTGGATTGTATACCGACCTTAGTCAAGAGGAAATTGATAGCTTTGAACAATATATCCGCTATTTAGGTATTGATGGACTTTCTAACTTTAAACAAGAATTTACAAAAAATCATCATGGAAAATTTGATTTAGAAAAATTAAATGAGCTTCGTGTTCGTGTTCAAAACCCACTAGAAACTTTATTATCCAGTCGTAAGCAAAAGACTGAAAATATCCTTACAAAATGGAACAATTTTTTGAAGGATGCATCTGTTACCAAGCAATTACAATCCTTGTCTGAAACGATGGATGCGACAGAGCAAGAAAGACAAGAAGAGGTATGGAAAGCATTTTGCCACGTAATGGAGCAATTTGCGACCGTATTTGAGGGGACTCAGGTTGCTTTAGATGATTTCTTGGCTCTTCTTCATTCAGGGATGTCCTTATCAAATTATCGTACAATCCCAGCAACGGTAGATACGGTTCTGGTACAAAGTTATGATTTGATCTCGCCTTTAACTTCTGATTACATCTATGCACTTGGCTTAACCCAGGATCATCTACCTAAAATCACCCAAAATACTAGTCTTTTGAGTGATGAAGAAAGAGAAGTTTTAAACCAAGGTACTGAAGAGGGTTCTCAATTATTGATTGCTAGCTATGAAAACCTTAAGAAGAATCGCTATACCATGCTTTCTTTGGTCAATTCTGCCAAGAAGCAATTGGTATTATCAGCGCCAAGTTTACTCAATGAAAACGAGAGCAAAGAGTCAGTTTATCTGAAAGAATTGCAGGATTTTGGTTTTAGCAAGATTGAAAAGAGAATCGATCGAAGAAACCTATCAAAGGATGATATTGGTTCTTATCACAGTCTTTTGTCTAGTCTTGTTGCTTATCACCAGCAAGGTGATACGGAGACAAGTGAGCAGGACTTAACCTTTATTAAGGTTCTAGCTCGTGTTATGGGGAGAAAATTAGAAGATCAAGGTCTTGAAAATCCTGTCCTACCGACAAGTCCAAAAAGTAAGACCTTAGCTACTGAAACTTTAGAAGCCTTGTATCCTCAAGATCAAGATTTCTATCTATCAACTTCTGGATTGACAGAGTTTTATCGAAACGAATACAGTTATTTCCTTCGTTATGTCTTAGGCTTGCAGGAAGAATTGCGTCTACGACCTGATGCACGAAGTCATGGAAATTTCTTGCATCGTATTTTTGAACGCGCTATGAAACTTCCTGTTGATACACCTTTTGACCGACGTTTAGAACAAGCAATCTCTGAAACCAGTCAAGAACGTGAGTTTCAAGCCATTTATCAAGAAAGTTTGGAAGCCCAATTAACCAAGGAAGTTCTTTTAGACGTTGCGCGTGCAACCGGGCATATACTTCGTCACAATTCTGAAATTGAAACAATTCAGGAAGAAGCAGTCTTTGGTGGTAAGGAACAAGCTTTTGTTCAGTTAGAAAACGGCAGAAATGTCTATGTCCGTGGTAAAGTTGACCGTATAGATCGCTTAAAAACCAGTGATGCAATTGGTGTTGTCGATTACAAATCTTCACTAACTCAGTTTAACTTTCCTCTCTTCTATAACGGCCTTAATTCACAATTACCAACCTATCTAGCTGCTCTTAAGAAAGAAGGAAATACCGATTTCTTTGGTGCTATGTATTTAGAGATGGCTGAGCCAGTTCAGTCCTTACAATCTGTTAAAACTCTTTCAAAGGCTTTGGCAGAAACGACAAAGAGTATGAAATATCAAGGGTTATTTCTCGAAAAAGAGATAAAGAACCTTGGGGAACTATATAATAAAAACAAAACCTATCAGTTGTCTGATGAGGAATTCCAGTTATTGCTGGACTATAACGCCCTTATCTATAAGAAGGCGGCAGAGAAGATTTTATCTGGTGAATTTGCGATCAACCCTTATACAGAAAACGGTAGAAGCATTGCCCCATATGTTCAACAATATCAAGCTATTACAGGTTTTGAAGCCAATTATCATCTAGGTCAAGCTAGATTGTTAGATAAGGTTGCCAAGAGCAGTGCCAAGGAAGCATGGTTTAATAAGATCAGAGAGGAGTTGGAGCGATGAAATTTTTATCCCAAGAAGAGATTGCAGCCTTGCAAGTAGCAGAAGCTCAGTCTAACAAGAAACCCAAGAAAACTGCTGAGCAAATTCAAGCTATCTATAGTTCTGGTCAAAATATTCTGGTCTCAGCATCAGCTGGTTCAGGGAAAACCTTTGTCATGGCTGAACGAATTCTTGATCAACTAGCGCGTGGTGTAGAAATTCGCCAACTCTTTATCTCAACCTTTACGGTAAAGGCAGCAACCGAGTTAAAAGAACGCTTGGAAAAGAAAATCAGCCAACAAATCCAAGAGACTCAAGATCTGGAATTAAAAAAACACCTCAGCAGACAACTAGCTGATTTACCCAATGCTGCGATCGGGACCATGGACTCTTTTACCCAGAAATTCCTGACCAAGCACGGTTATCTCCTTGACCTCTCTCCAAATTTTCGCATTCTTCAGAATGAAAGTGAGCAACTCCTCTTAAAAAACGAAGTCTTTCGGCAGGTTTTTGAAAAACACTACCAAAGTAAGGAACAAGAACAGTTTAGTCAGTTGGTCAAGAACTTTGCGGGTAAAAGCAAGGATGCACGTGGATTGCGTAAACAGGTCTACATGATTTATGACTTTTTGCAATCTACAAGTAATCCTCAGGCTTGGCTAGAAAATTCTTTTCTAAAAGGCTTTGAAGAGGCTGATTTTACAGTTTCCAAAGAAAAACTCGCAGATGCTATAAAAGAAAAACTTTGGGATTTAGAAAGTTTCTTCCGTTACCATTTAGAGAATGATGCCAAGGAATTTGGAAAAGCAGCCTACTTAGAATCTGTCCAACAAGTTCTTGATGAAATCAGTTCTTTAACTCACGAATCAACTTTTAATCAATATCAAGAAGTTCTAGAGCGAGTTGTGAGTATTTCTAAAGATAAGGGTGGCCGTGCTCTCACAAATGCTAGTCGCAAGGCTGAACTCCTAGAACTGAAAGAAGCATACAACCAAAAGAGAAAAGATAAGTTTGAAAAGCTAATTGCACTAAATGACCAAATTACTTTATTGAAATTCCAGGAAAAATATCATCAAGAGTCTTGGGACTTAGCAAAGATTTTTCAAGTTTTTATGAGTGATTTTGTTGATACCTATCGAAATCGTAAACGCGAAGAGAATGCCTTCGAATTTGCGGATATTAGTCACTATACCATTGAGATTTTGGAAAACTTCCCTCAAGTTCGAAAAGAGTATCAGGAACGTTTCCACGAAGTCATGGTCGATGAGTACCAAGATACCAACCATATCCAGGAAAGAATGTTGGAGCTCCTCTCTAACGGGCATAACCGTTTTATGGTGGGAGATATCAAGCAGTCTATTTATCGTTTTAGACAGGCAGATCCCCAAATCTTCAATGAAAAATTCCATAGTTTTGCTCAGGATAGCAAAGAAGGTCAGTTAATACTGCTCAAGGAAAACTTCCGTAGTAGTTCAGAAGTACTAAATGCTACCAACGACGTCTTTAAGCATCTCATGGATGAGGAAGTTGGAGAGATTTCTTATGACGGCATGCATCAACTTGTTTTCGGAAATACTGATTTACACCCTGATCCAGAAAACAAGGCAGAAGTCCTCTTGTATGATAAGGATGTTGACGGTGATTCTAAGGAAGAGGAAGAATTTTCGACCAACAAACTAACTGGTGAAATGCGAATGGTCATTAAGGAGATATTGCATCTTCATAATGATAAAGGGGTTCCTTTCAATGACATTGCTCTCTTGACCGCCAGCAGAAGCCGGAATGACCAGGTTTTACTTGCTTTGTCGGAATATGGGATACCAGTTAAAACGGATGGCGCTCAAAACAATTATTTGCAATCTTTAGAAGTGCAGGTTATGTTGGATACTCTTCGTGTTATCCATAATCCTCTGCAAGACTTCGCGTTAGTAGCTTTAATGAAGTCTCCGATGTTTAGCTTTGATGAGGATGAATTGGCTCGTCTAGCTCTACAAAATTCTGAGGATAAGGTTCAAGAGAATTTTTATGAAAAACTAGTCAATACTCAAACAAAAACTAGTATTCAAAAGGATTTAATTAAGCCTGAACTCCATAAAAAACTTAACCTTTTCTTGGAAACTGTTAATGCTTGGCGTTTGTTCTCAAAAACGCATTCGCTTTATGAACTTATTTGGAAAATCTATAGCGAACGTTTTTACTATGATTATGTTGGTGCTTTACCAAATGGTCAGGCTAGACAGGCCAACCTCTATGCCCTAGCACTACGAGCAGACCAGTTTGAAAAGAGTAATTTTAAAGGCTTATCACGTTTCATAACTATGATTGATCAAGTCTTGGAAGCCAAGCACGACCTTGCCAGTGTCACTGTAGCTCCACCTAAGGATGCTGTGGAGCTTATGAGTATTCATAAGAGTAAGGGGCTTGAGTTCCCTTATGTCTTTATTCTCAATATTGATCAGCAATTTAACAAGCAAGATTCCATGTCTGAAGTTATCCTAAGTAGAAAAAATGGCCTTGGTCTCAAGTATATTGCTAGAGTAGCTACAAATGCAAAAGAGGAATATGTTCCATCTACGATTAAGCTATCCATCCCAAGCTTGACTTATAGTCAAAATGAGGAGGAGCTCCAATTAGCAAGCTATTCTGAGTTAATGCGTTTACTGTATGTAGCCATGACTCGTGCTGAGAAAAAACTTTATCTAGTTGGAAAAGGATCTCGCGAAAAGTTAGAGTCTAAAGAATATCTGACAAATGGAAAAGGTCTTTTGACTCGAGAAACGAGACTAGATGCTCAAAATTTCCAGGACTGGATTTGGGCCATCTATCAAGCTTTTTCTAAAGAGGACTTACACTTTAGTGTTCGTTTTGAGGGTGAAGAACAACTGACAGAAGAAGCGATCGGTAAATTGGAAACTAAAAGCCAGCTCCAAGATCTTTCTCAGGCAAGCAACCGTCAGTCTGATACCATTAAGGAAGCTTTACAAATGCTGAAAGAAGTGGAAGTGTATAATGAAATCCACCGTGCAGCGATTAATCTTCCGAGTGTTCAGACCCCAAGTCAGATTAAGAAGTTTTATGAACCAGTCATGGATATGGAAGGTGTAGTAGTAGCTGGTCAATCTAAACCAAAAGAAACTATGATTCAGTTTGAACTTCCAGACTTCTCCAAGACAGAAAAAGTCACTGGAGCTGAAATTGGTAGTGCTACTCATGAATTGATGCAACGAATCAATCTCGCTAAGAAACCTACTTTGGAAACCTTGGCAGAAGCCTTGGAGCAAGTTCAGGCAACTTCAGCTGTTAAAGATAAAGTTAATCTAGAAAAAATCTTGTCATTCTTTGATACAGCTCTAGGTCAAGAGATTCTTGCAAATCAAGATAAACTCTATCGAGAACAACCTTTCTCAATGTTGAAAAGAGATGCTAAGAGTCAGGAAGATTTTGTTGTCCGTGGAATTTTAGATGGATATCTAGTTTACGATGATAAAATTGTTCTCTTTGACTACAAGACAGACCGTTATGAGCATGCTAGTCAGCTTGTTGAACGTTATAGAGGTCAATTATCTCTCTATGCAGAGGCTCTATCTCGTTCTTATCAGATAGAATTAGTTGAGAAATATTTGATTTTACTTGGTAAAGACCAAGTAGAAGTCGTTAAAGTATAAAAAGAAAGGAGGCATCATGTCCATTCCTGTTAGAAAAAACTTATATGATGCAGTTTTAGAGGCCTCTAAAGCCGATACCTGGGAACAAGCTACCAAAGAATGGAGTGAAGTTTCCTTGATTTTTAATGGAATCGGTCGAAGCAATTGTGTCTGCGGTAATGCTATTAAGTATGCTTATGAACTATTTAACGGAGTTACTGGCAAACGTCTCTTTCCCATTGGGAGTGACTGTGTGCGTCATTTCCAAAGAATTAGCCTAGATCAACAGCTAGAAGAGGAAGAAAAACTTCTCAGAAAGCTTGAAAATCTGACCAGATAAGCCCAGAAAAAAGAAGCCATTCGAGTTAATAAAACAGATTTTGATGAGCGACTGATCAACTGGCTATGGAAAAAGGGAGCTTTCAAGTCAAATCGAGGTAATCAATTCTCACCAGAAAAGGATTATCAACTCTTTTTGGAGGTATTTCAAGGTGGAAGTTGGACTAAGGCAGAGACTTTGAAGAAAGCTCGTATGGAAGAAGTCCTTGAAAAATTTATCAAACCCTTTCTACTTGGAAAATCTGACGATCAACTCTATCTTGTTAAACTGGGAAAAGAAAAAATTGACTATGAGCAAGAACTTCGCATCAAAGCTGAAAAGGAACGAAAGAAGCGAGACAAGATTGCTAAACAATATGCGGATAACCTGGTTCTAGCAATGGGACCAGCTGAACGTGCCTATCAGGATTACTTTGGATTGAGAGAAACACTGACACTAGAGGAGCGCCAGTGGGAAAAAATTCTCTTTGGTAAAAATCGGACAGAACGTTCTATAAAATCAAAACAGTATCAAAGAGAACTTGAAAAGGATCAACGCATTGCTAGTCAAGACCCTCTTGAAAGAAAACAAAAGCAAGTCTGGTTGCTTAACTCGTTTTTTAAGGATATACCCGAAGAAAAAGCTCGATTTTCTAGACTTCTCATCATGTATCGAAAAACTGGAGAAATCCCATTTTCAAGAGAATACCTATCTCATAATCTATTTGATTTTTTCTACAAAATGAAGGCTTTTGAGTTTGAAATAGCACCTGATCAGGTACGGGATTTTCTAAAGGAATGTTTAGATGCGGAAAACCTATCGTCCGCTCAAAAATCTTGGATAGAAGGCATTTTAACCAACTGCATCAAACCTTTTTTAGAAAGAATGATAGTATAGCGGTAGTTTTCGTCCTGCATGGAGAGATTCATTATTGTTAAAATTATGTCTTGAAGCGATATTACATAATTTATTTTATGTATAAACTAAAAATATTTGTATCAACATTAAAAAATAGAAAGAAACTATGTCAAAAGAAATCGATATCGAATATTATCACCAACTAGCCTTGCAAAAACAAAAAGAGCATCGGAAGTTTTTAGGAAATCTGAAAAAGAAAGCACCTAAGAATTTGGATAAAATTTCCCTTGAAATCCATCAAGAAGTTTTTACTGAAATTGATTGTACAGCCTGCGCTAACTGTTGCAAGAGTCTTGGTCCAGACTTTAAAGAAGCAGATATCACACGTATCGCAAAATACTTTAAAATGAAATTGCCAGCCTTTGAATCTGAGTTTTTGCAAGTAGATGAAGATGGAGATAAGGTCTTCAAATCGATGCCCTGTCCATTTCTAGGAGGCGATAATCTCTGTTCCATCTACGATGTCCGTCCTAAAGCCTGTCGTGAATTTCCACATACTGACCGTAAGAAGATTTACCAAATCAATAATCTTACTATTAAAAATACTCTAACCTGCCCCGCAGCCTATCTCTTTGTTGAAAAGTTAAAAGAAAAAATCGAATGAAGGAGTCTTTATTCGGTTTTTTCTGTCTTTTATGATAGATTATTGGTGAATTTTACATATTTTTTCAAAAAAATATGTAAAATTTCTTAATTTATTAGATAATTGTTTGCAAACTAAGCGTTTACATAGTATAATGTACGTGAAAATAATATCAATGAATAGGATTTTGCTTATGCATGATCCCTTTCATATAAGGAGTAAAAGTGTATGAAAAAACTCACTAAATTTGGCATTATCACAATGTCTGTTTTTGCTCTAAATCTGGTATCACAATCAGTGGTTCAAGCTGATGAAACTAATAGCGAACCAGCAGAAACTTTAGTTGCTCCAGAGGTTCCGAATACAACAGGTTCGGAAAACTCTGCACCGGAAGACAATAATGTTGCAGAGGGAACTAGTAATGGTGAAGCTGCAACCACAGATAAAGATAAGCCAACCTGTCCTGCAGGGACTTTACCAGGCTCTAACCCGGGCGCTAGTTGCGAACCAGATGGTAGCAATATCATTGATGAAGGTGGTTTCGTCAATGTTGAAGGACTTCCAGCACATTTTAGTGAAGATGGTAAAAGTGTAGTCTACAATTACACTGTAGCCTTCAAAGAATTGCACTCAAGTGATCAAGGTCAAGCTGTTCGCGGTGTTCGTATCCGTATTCCTAAGATTTCAGGTGCAAAAGCTAATTTCACTTTGATCGGAACATATGATGCCAATGGAAATCCTGTAGATGTTAATGTTCCAATGAAAGAGGTTTCGTATGATGAACCTCTTGATGATGAAAGGGGGAATGTTCCAACTGCTGAGGAACTAGCAGCTGGTAAGAAACCTTCCGTTGTTAATATGAAGGATGCTGACGGTTATTCCCCTGATCCAGCCTTTCCTTCAGCTTATGGTGATACAGTTAATTTATATACTGTTGTTTCAAATACATTTAGATCAACAGCTTTTCGAGTTTCTGTGACCGTACCCTTGGAGGAAGCTAAGAAGATCAAGTACTTACCAATCGACGCGAGATTTGCTTGGAAATGTTCTCAAGATGGTGGTGGGTATGGTTCATATGAAGAAGGTTGCCAAAGTCTAGAAGAATATCATCGAATTCAACCATATTATCAAGACAACAATGGGGAAACGACTTATGGTGCTCTAGGTAATCCAAGTTTAGTAGATGATACTTATGTTCAGAATGACCATCTAATTAGGTCAGTTTCAAACCCAACTACTCATATCACACCAAATAACGGTGACTGGAAAACTATTCCTCATGATGTTAATATTAATCCTGAGACCTTCTTTAGTTATGTTAAAACGTTTACTTTGAAAGCCAATCCTGCTGTTAAATACTATGCTTCAGAATTTGAAGATATGGCTGACCAGGATGTTTCTACGCTTCACTATGGAGATGTAGTGGTGGATTATGTTATCAAGGGAACAAATCAATCTATCAAGGAAACTTATAAAGACACACCATTAACTTCTATTTATGGATCTGATGGAAATCTTGTGACCTATAATGCTGCTGAAAACGCAGATGAGCGTCCGTCTTCTATCACTGTAGATGGTAAAAAATACAATCTAGTTGGTGTTTCTTCAACATCTGCACCTGAAACAGGTCAGTTAAAAGAAGGTACAACTCATGTTATTTATGAGTATGAGAAAGAACCAGATCCAGAACCAACACCAGATCCAAAACCAACTCCTGATCCAGAGCCGACTCCTGATCCAGAGCCAACACCGGATCCAAAACCAACTCCAGATCCAAAACCAACTCCAGATCCAAAACCAACACCAGATCCAGAGCCAACTCCTGATCCAGAACCAACACCAGATCCAGAGCCAACTCCTGATCCAGAACCAACTCCTGATCCAAAACCAATACCAGATCCAGAACCAACTCCTGATCCAGAGCCAACACCAGATCCAGAACCAACTCCTGATCCAGAACCAACTCCAGATCCAAAACCAACTCCAGATCCAAAACCAACTCCTGATCCAGAGCCAAAACCTGATCCAGAACCAACTCCTGATCCAGAACCAACACCGGATCCAAAACCAACTCCAAATCCAGAGCCAACACCGGATCCAAAACCAACTCCAAATCCAGAGCCAACACCGGATCCAAAACCAACTCCTGATCCAAAACCAACTCCAGATCCAAAACCAACTCCAAATCCAGAGCCAACTCCAGATCCAGAGCCAACACCGGATCCAAAACCAACTCCTGATCCAAAACCAACACCAGATCCAAAACCAATACCAGATCCAAAACCAATACCAGATCCAGAACCAACACCGGATCCAAAACCAACTCCAAATCCAGAGCCAACACCGGATCCAGAACCAACTCCTGATCCAAAACCAACTCCAAAACCAACTCCAAATCCAGAGCCAACACCAGATCCAGAACCAACTCCGGATCCAAAACCAACTCCAAATCCAGAGCCAACACCAGATCCAGAACCAACTCCGGATCCAAAACCAACTCCAAATCCAGAGCCAACACCGGATCCAGAGCCAGCTCCCAAACCTGTTCAACCAGAAAATGTTCAATCTACTGAGCAAAAATCAGCTCCAGAAAAAGCTCAGTTACCAAATACAGGAACTTCTGATTCGCCATTAGCTATGAATCTTCTTGCTATTTTAGCTGGAATCTTTGGTATTTCACTTTTCAAAAAAAGTAAAAAATCAGAGAACTAAGTAAATAGTTTTAAAAAAAGTCATCCAAATTGGATGGCTTTTTAGTGTAGTCTCCTATATTTCTATAGTTAGAGTCTGTACCAAACAGATTTTATTTTTTGGATTTTGTATATTTATTTTTATCTGAAAATTCAAACCATATTTCTTATTAATTGATAAGTCTTTTCTTTAAGCTTAAAGTTTTTTAAACCTAATCTTAAAGAAAACTGATATAAGGTATCTTTAAGCGATGTTCTGTATAGTTATACCATCATCAAAGAAAGAGGTATCGATATGAACTACATAGTCATTCCAGCTTATCAACCAGATAAGCAACTTATCAAACTCATCGAAAAAATTCACGCAAAGAGTGATTTTCATATTCTAGTTATCGACGACGGCAGTTCATCAAAGTGCCAAAAAATCTTTGACAAAGCAGAACAATATGCTACTGTCATCCGTCACCAAGTGAACCAAGGTAAAGGGCAGGCTCTAAAAACAGCCTTTACTTATATCCAAGAACAAAACATTTATGGTACGGTTGTCACAGCAGATGCGGATGGACAGCACAAGGTATGGGATATTTTCCGCACGGCTAATAAAGCTTCCGAAAATCCAAACAAGCTAATCTTGGGTGTAC
This sequence comes from Streptococcus sp. KHUD_014, assembly GCF_051106275.1. Taxonomy (GTDB): domain Bacteria; phylum Bacillota; class Bacilli; order Lactobacillales; family Streptococcaceae; genus Streptococcus. The sequence goes on from NZ_CP193666.1 coordinate 1,004,044, forward strand.
GTGCCTTTTCAGGAAAAGTTCCCCTTCGTAGCCGTTTTGGTAACAGCTTAACCAAAGCTCTCTTTAAGCTTCAAACAGGAGTAGGAGTAACAGATACGCAAACAGGTCTTCGTGCTTTTACTACAAACTTGATACCGTTTATGCTTAAGATTGAAGGCCAACGTTATGAATATGAAATGAATATGTTGCTCGAAGCAACGAAAGAATACGAGATTTTAGAAGTTCCTATTGAAACTGTCTATATTAATGACAATGAGGCTTCACACTTCCGCCCAATCCAAGACGGGCTCATGATCTATAAAAATATTTTTAAATTTGCCTTGTCATCTCTCAGTAGCTTTCTTGTAGACTATCTTGTTTACGCCCTAGCAATCTTGATTTTGCCGACAGTTCCGACGAGTCTACGAATCTTTCTAGCAAACGGAGTCGCTCGTGTGACTAGCTCTATTTTTAACTATTCTACAAATAAAAAACTCGTCTTTAAAAACGACGATAGCCTTATGAAAACAGGGATGGGATACTTTGGATTAGCAGTCGGACTCTTTGTCTTAGACACGCTACTGATTCGTCTCTTCTTTACAGTCTTTGGTATCAACCCTCTGATCGCCAAAGTTATTGTCGGCATCCTTCTCTTTGCTGTCTCTTGGACAGTGCAGAAGAAATTCATCTTTAAGGAAAGGACATCAACTGTACTATGAAATTTTTAAAGAAACGCTACGCTTACGCCTCAGTTCTCGGCTTACTCTTGACAGGATCCTTTAGTTACTCAATGCTAAAGACCTTTGTCCTGGCTGAGACAATATCAACAGTCGCTACAACAAGCACAAGTTCTAATGCTGCAGCAGCAAGTCAAGATGCTAAGACAGCTACCGTCACAGACTCCAGTTATAAAGATGACAATATCTCCATTAATTTGACTGAAACGACTGTCAATAATACGCAAGTCTACGTTGCAGATATTACTCTGAGTTCATCAGATTATCTGAAAACTGCCTTTGCACAAAATGCCTATGGAACAAACGTAACTGCAAAAACCTCAGAGACCGCAGCTAATAACAATTCTATTTTAGCGGTAAATGGGGACTACTATGGTGCTAACTCTACAGGTTATGTTATCCGTAATGGAGTTGTTTATCGTGATACTGTTCGTGAAGATTCTAGTAATGGCGACTTAGCTATTTATAAAGACGGCTCTTTCAAGATTATTTACGAAGATCAGATCTCAGCTGAGCAACTAGTTAATGACGGTGTCGTCAATCTCTTGGCTTTTGGACCAGCCTTGGTCGAAAATGGTGAAATTGCAGTTGATACCAATACAGAAGTAGGACAAGCAATGGCTTCAAATCCTCGTACAGCTATTGGTATTATCGATGAAAACCACTATATCATCGTTGTTTCAGATGGACGTACATCAGAAAGTGAAGGACTCTCTCTTTATCAGCTAGCTGAGGTCATGAAATCTTATGGTGCAAAGACTGCCTACAATCTTGATGGCGGTGGATCATCTACACTTTATTTCAACGGTCAGGTTATCAATAAACCAACGACTGGTGGAAACAAAATTTCAGAAAGGGCGGTGAGTGACATTGTCTACATCGGTTACTAATTTTGGCAAAAAACGGTTTAAAAAAACAGTCATTTCTTATACACTAATCACTATTTTCTTCTTTGCATTTTCTAGAATTTATGAAGCTTTTAGTTTTGGAGAAATTTCTGTTCATATGCACTATTTATTTGCAGCACCTCTTGTAGGGGGAATTCTACTTGCAATCTTTCTCAAAGTTCTTCCACATTTCTCTCGTATCAGTCTAAATCTATGGAATTCGGCAGTAGCGATTATTACAGCGGGTACACTTTTCCGAGGAATTGTCAATCTTTCAGGACGCTCTACAACCTTGGATACACCCTACTGGTATGTTGGGATTGGTTTTGCAATACTAGCGATCGTCACTATTTTCATCAATCCAAACCTTTGGAATAATTCTACTAAAGCAACTAAAACAAAACGCAAAGAAGTCTATGGGCAGGCATAATGTTATAAAAAAGTAGTCGTTCAGCTGATGTTCGACTACTTTTTATTGACTTTTATTTCTAAAATATTTTAAAAATATTACAAGTTCTTTTCTTCTGAAAGATACTACTTTTATATTTAACAGAATATTGTATAATAAAATTGATAATTAGCGTTTTTAATACAATATCTAGGAAAAAGCAAATCCCAATCTTGGTATTTGTTAGGAGAAAAGAATGAAAAAAGTATTGCTGGCAAGTACGGTTGCCCTCTCTATGGCAGGTATTGCGAAAACGACTGTCTATGCTGAGGAATCTCAAGCTACCAATAAAGTTCAAACTTCTGAAAAGGCTACAGGAAGCCAAGCAGGAAATGACAATCTGAACCAAACTCAAAACAAGTCAGAAACAGTCGAGCCTCAAACTTCCCCAAAGCAAGAAACTACTAACACCAAGGAGCAGTCTTCGACAGAAGCAGTAGTAGAAGAGGTTAACAAAGACGGTTGGCAAAAAGAAAACAGTCAATGGCGCTATTATGAGAATAATAAGCCTGTTTTAAATTGGAAGAAGATAGCTGGTGTTTGGTATTATTTCAATCAAGAAGGCATCATGCTCAGTAATACTATTTTTAATGATTATCTGTTAAATAATAGCGGTGCTTTAGCAGAATCTTCTTGGGCAAAAATCGATAATCAATGGTATTATGCTACGGCGGAGGGAAAAGTTACTCGTGATAAATGGGAAAAAATTTCTGGAGTCTGGTATCGATTTAATCAAGAAGGCATCATGCTCAGTAATGCTATCCACAATGACTATTTGTTCAATAGTAGTGGAGCCTTAGCAGAAAATAGCTGGGTTAAAATTGGTGACAAATGGTATCATGGGAATCAAGAAGGAAAGATTTCTCGTGATAAATGGGAAAAAATCAAGAATGTCTGGTATTTCTTCAACAAAGATGGTAGCATGCTTAGTGAAACGATTTACAAAGACTATCTTTTCACTAAAGATGGGGCTCTAGCCGAATCCTCGTGGGTTAAAATTGCAGATAAGTGGTATTACGCCGACGTATCTGGTAAAATCACACGAAACAAATGGGAAAAAATTAAAAATAGCTGGTACCACTTTGATGCCGAAGGTGTAATGGAAAGCAGCACCTGGAAAAAGAAATACTATCTTAAAGATAGTGGAGCAATGGCTGAGAATGAATGGATCTTTGATAAGAAACACAATAGCTGGTTCTATATCAAAGCTGATGGTAGCTACGCTGAAAATCAGTGGCAGGGAGCTTACTATCTAAAACCTGGCGGCTATATGGCTAAGAATGAATGGATTTTTGATAAGGACTATGACGCTTGGTATTACCTCAAAGAAGATGGAGTTTATGTAACTGGGACTTTCAAAATCAAAGGTAAAGACTATTCTTTCCAAAGTAATGGAAAATGGATTTCTGATCCATCATCTTACTATAAGGTAGCTCCAATTACAGCTTATGTCTACAGCGCTTCAGGTGATAGACTCAGCTATATCTCACAAGGTAGCATTGTTTCAGTTACTGGAGCAGAAGCTCAAGGCGGTCGACTTCCAGTCAAAATCTCTGGCCTTTCAGGTTATATGAACAAGAATGATCTTGTAGCAGTTAGTTCTGCAAGTGACTTCATTCCTCACTATACTACGGATGGTAAATATCTCTACCACGAGTTATCACCTTATGCTAGTATTCGAGTTGCACCACATAGCTCGGCTATGACCATTGGTAAAAAGTATTATTCAGCTGATGGAGCTAACTTTGACAACTTTACAGTTGAAAATCCTTTCTTGTTTAGAGATTTAAGCAAACCAACTAATTATACAGCAGCAGAGTTGGATAAAATTTTCTCTATCATGAATATTCAAGGAAGTCGTTTGGCAGGTAAAGGTGCAGTCTTTAAAGAAGCGGAAGAACGTTATAAAATCAATGCCCTCTACTTGATTGCCCACAGTGCTCTAGAAAGTTCATGGGGACGTAGCCAGATTGCCAAGGATAAGAATAACTTCTTTGGTATTGCAGCCTATGATACAACACCATATGATTCAGCCAAAAGTTTTGACAATGTCGACAAGGGTATCTTAGGTGCAGCTAAATGGATTCGCGAGAATTATTATGATGAAGGTAGAACCCATCTTGGAAATAAAGCTTCCGGAATGAATGTCCTTTACGCATCAGACCCATATTGGGGAGAAAAGATTGCAAGTATTATGATGACAATCAACAGTAAGCTGGGCGAAAAAGACTAGAAATCATTAGAATCGATAACGACTGAAAAGTGGTTATCGATTTTGCTTATCAAGAGAAACTTGAGGACTTTTCATTATGAAGATGAATTTTGAACATATTCACAAAAGAGGAATAAATCTAAACCACTTAGGGATTAATGCATACGCTTATAGCTACTCAGTTATAACAGACTTACTTGCTATTGTCCAAGCGAATAATCTGACCATATTAGGTGGAGATGTTTTTTGCTACAAAAATGCTCAATTGACACATACTTATGACAATTGGCATTATGAGAAACAAGATTCGACTAGCGATTGTAGCAAATCCATTCTTCAAACAGAAAAGTATATAAGAGATTATGTAAAAAATCATGGTAAACACTATTATTTTTCAATCGTTTTAGAGGAACCAATAGACTGAATAGAGAGTCAAATAGGAGAAATCATGATATAATAGAAATTAGTGATTTATTTTAAAAAAATGCTATCTATTGCTTACTCGAGAAAATAAAAAAATAGATACAAATCCAATAAAAGAAAGGAATTTTACATTATGGCTATTATTCAATGGTTTCCTGGCCACATGTCCAAGGCAAGAAGACAGGTTCAGGAAAATTTAAAATTTGTTGATTTTGTGACGATTTTGGTGGATGCCCGCTTGCCCTTGTCTAGTCAAAATCCGATGTTAACTAAAATTGTAGGAGATAAACCAAGGCTCCTGATTTTAAACAAGGCAGATCTAGCAGACCCAATTCAAACGAAAGAATGGCGTCAGCACTTTGAATCACAAGGGATTCAAACCCTAGCTATTAACTCCAAAGAGCAGGTTACAGTTAAAGTTGTGACAGATGCAGCCAAAAAGCTTATGGCAGATAAGATTGCTCGTCAAAAAGAACGTGGTATTCAAATCGAAACTTTGCGAACTATGATTATCGGCATTCCAAATGCTGGAAAATCTACTCTTATGAACCGTTTAGCTGGTAAGAAAATTGCTGTAGTTGGTAACAAACCAGGTGTCACCAAGGGCCAACAATGGCTTAAAACCAATAAAGATTTGGAAATCTTGGATACTCCTGGTATTCTTTGGCCAAAATTCGAAGATGAAACGGTTGCCCTTAAACTCGCATTGACTGGAGCTATCAAAGACCAGTTGCTTCCGATGGATGAAGTGACGATTTTCGGTCTCAATTATTTTAAAACCCATTATCCTGAAAAGCTACAGGAACGTTTTAAACAAATGAATCTGGATGATGAAGCTCCTCAAATTATTATGGATATGACTCGTATCCTTGGTTTCCGTGATGATTACGATCGATTTTACAATCTCTTTGTCAAGGAAGTTCGTGATGGAAAACTGGGTAATTACACCTTAGATACATTGGATGATCTCAATGGCAACGATTAAAGAAATAAAAGAAGCATTAGCAAAGATAACTGAACTTGAAAGTCCCTTGTTCAAGGAATTTGAAAAAGATTCTCGTTCAGGTGTCCAAAAAGAAATTCAAAAGCGGAAAAAAGCCCTTCAAGCTGACATTGATGAAAATCTCCGCTTAGAAGCCATGCTTAGCTATGAAAAAGAGCTTTACGTTCAGGGGATTAACCTAATTGCAGGTGTAGATGAGGTTGGACGTGGTCCGCTAGCTGGTCCAGTGGTGGCTGCTGCAGTGATTTTACCTCAAAATTGTAAGATTAAAGGCTTGAATGACAGCAAAAAAATTCCTAAGAAAAAACACGAGGAGATTTTTCAGGCTGTCAAAGAGAATGCCCTAGCAATCGGTATCGGGATTATGGACAATCATGTCATTGACCAAGTCAATATCTACGAAGCGACAAAACTAGCCATGAATGACGCTGTTTCGCAACTTCACCCACAACCTCAACACCTCTTGATTGATGCTATGAAATTGGATTTGCCGATTTCTCAGACATCCATTATTAAGGGTGATGCTAATTCACTCTCTATTGCAGCAGCATCTATCGTTGCGAAGGTTACAAGAGATAAGATCATGGCTAACTATGACCAAGAATTTCCAGGCTATGATTTTGCTCAAAATGCTGGCTATGGAACTGCTAAGCATCTAGAAGGAATTGAAAAGCACGGTGTCACACCTATTCATCGCACCAGTTTTGAACCGATTAAAACGATCGTTTCAGAAACTAGTAAAAGATAATTAAAGGAGAGAATTATGGAGGAACAGTCGGAAATACTTAGTTCCAAGAAAGAATTTGCCTTCGCGTCCAGTACGATCTTAGCTCAAGTAGGGCGAGGTATTATTGTTGGATTAGTCGTAGGACTTATTGTAGGATCATTTCGATTTTTGATCGAAAAAGGCTTTCATATCGTTCAAGGATTTTATCAAGACCAAGAGAATCTGATACGGAATCTATTGATCATTTTATTGTTTTATATCCTCATTTGCTTACTTAGTGCCAAATTAACACGCTCAGAAAAAGATATCAAAGGTTCTGGTATTCCTCAAGTTGAAGCGGAGTTAAAAGGTCTCATGTCTCTCAATTGGTGGAGTATCCTCTGGAAGAAATACATTCTAGGTATTTTGGCCATTGCGAGTGGGCTTATGCTCGGTCGTGAAGGTCCCAGTATTCAGCTAGGTGCCGCTGGAGGTAAAGGGATTGCTAAGTGGCTTAAGTCTAGTCCTGTCGAGGAGAGATCTTTGATTGCTAGCGGAGCTGCTGCTGGACTTGCTGCAGCCTTTAATGCACCGATTGCGGGGTTATTATTTGTAGTAGAAGAAGTCTATCACCATTTTTCAAGATTTTTCTGGGTTTCTACCTTGGCAGCCAGTCTAGTAGCAAACTTTGTTTCCCTTCTGATCTTTGGCTTAACACCTGTACTTGATATGCCGGACAATATTCCTCTCATGAATTTGAGCCAATATTGGATTTATCTGGTGATGGGAATTTTTCTAGGACTCTCAGGTTTTCTCTATGAAAAAGCCGTTCTTAACGTTGGAAAAGTATATGATTGGATTGGTCAAAAGATTCATCTGGATAAGGCCTATTATCCGATTCTAGCCTTTCTTCTTATCATTCCAGTAGGAATATTCCTGCCACAGATACTTGGTGGAGGCAATCAGATTGTCTTATCCTTAACAGAACAGGATTTTAGTTTTCAAATTCTCTTGGCTTACTTTATTATTCGCTTTATCTGGAGTATGATCAGTTATGGTAGTGGACTGCCAGGTGGTATTTTCTTGCCAATTTTAGCTTTAGGCTCCTTACTTGGTGCCCTGGTAGGTGTTATTTGTGTCAATCTTGGCCTTGTTACCCAGCAGCAATTTCCTATCTTTGTGATTCTTGGAATGAGTGGTTATTTTGGGGCTATCTCAAAAGCACCTTTGACAGCTATGATACTTGTAACTGAAATGGTTGGTGACATCCGAAATCTCATGCCTTTAGGCATGGTGACTTTAGTTTCCTATATTATCATGGATCTGCTCAAAGGAGCGCCTGTCTATGAAGCCATGCTGGAAAAAATGTTACCTGAAACCGCAAGTGACGACGGAGAAGTTACCCTTATTGAAATTCCAGTTTCAGATAAAATAGCAGGTAAACAAGTACATGAACTCAATTTACCACATAACGTACTTATCACAACCCAAGTTCATAACGGAAAAAGTAAGACAGTTAATGGATCTACAAGGATGTATCTAGGTGATATGATTCACCTAGTTATTCCAAAAAGTGAAATTGGGAAAGTAAAAGATTTGTTGTTGTAGGATTGGTTATTTACATAACTTATATTATGTCTCGTATATGGTTGGTCTAAAATTAGTAATTAAAATGATAGACCGAGTCATATGAATCAAAACTCGATTCCTAAATAATGGTATCGAGTTTTTATATTTTATTCTAATAAACTGTAGAAGCTTTAGAAATTTTTAAGTCAATAAATCAATGATCAATAATTCAGTTAGCCAATCTAGACGTTTTTTAGAAAACTAAAAGTTTATGTACAATTGACTTAACGTGAGCTAAACTATTGATACAACTGAATTAGAAGCATAAAGTACATTCTTTAAGGAGTGTACTTTATTTTTATTTTGTACATTATTTTGAAGTGTTATTTTGTATATTTTCTAGTTCATAACATCATCTGATTTAAGGAATTGATTTGTACATTTTTACTCTAATAGGTGCCAGAAGAAGTAGTGGTTCAATTGTACATTTTTTGCTACTCATTTAAGGTCTTATTGATAGTAAGATATAGATTTTTACTCGTGGTGCTAGTCAATCTCAAAGTATGTCAGATTATAAGTCAGTACAATTTGCTCCATTCTCAACTGCAATCCTGTTAAGCCTCTAGCTAGCTAGTGTTTGTTCGACATCAAAAAAAGCACAAAGTTCTGAAAATCGAGTTTCAATAGTCCGTCTCATAGCCATTAGTTTCCAATGATTATGTTGATTAGCTCTTGCCATATTTTTGACGTAAAGGCGTCCAAGGATGGTAACCTTTCTGTTTCAACTGTTCTCTGAGTTCATAGCTAAGATAAGCTAAATCAGCTAAAACATAGGGTTGAGAACAATTTTCTAGTAAGTCATCAACTGCCCTAATATCATGTTTAGAAGCACCGAATCAATCAAGAAGGATCACCCAGAGGTTCCAGCATTTGAAGAATATGACGAGCTACTTGAAGCAATCAAAAAATCCCTATAAAGGGATTTTTTTATACCTATAATACCTTGTGCAAAATAGTCGTATATATCAAAATCAGAGTCACGTTACCTACTATTAGACCAAAAGTCGCAAGCAAGGTCTTTGCTGTACCCGGCTTAAAATCTGCACTAATCAAATATGGCCAAAAGCATACCATTGGAAAAACGGCTACTAACACGCATACATAGGTAGGAAAGCTTGTCGTCTCTAACCAGTGACCCCATGAAGGTATCACTATTTTGCTTATAGTGAAAAGTATGCATATAAGGTGGACCACTAGAAGATAAATAGCATACTTTGTCTTACTTAGTACTTTTTTCTTTTTCATTTTGCCTAATTATCCCTGCCAAATTCTTCTATCGCTCTGCTGCAATATTAGAACTAAAATTAAAATTAACTATATCATTATTCGAATCAAGGTCTAAATTCATAAAATAATGATTCCAAAAGAATTCATTGTTACCTGCTCCCCACTGCACGCCATAATGACCCAAATATTCATCTCTTGGCTCGCTTGGAGTCAGCCATATTTTTTTCCCAAATACTTTCGTGAACTCGTTTTCGTCAAGCTTCTTTAGCAAATCTATACCATCTATATTATATGAAACTCCATATTTTTTGGAAACAGCTGTGCACTCAGAATTGAAGCGAACCTGCGTAACTACACAGTCCTTCAGCTCCGTACTCTTCCTCTTATCTCCGTAAACACCTATACATCCGAGAACTACATTCTTCTTTACAAGAAGATAGGTAGATCTCGTAACTGCTGAGTCATATGACTTAAAGCCGTTTGGTACGCTAACCCCAGCTCCTTGGTATTTAGTATAGCTTCCCGTTGTCAAAAGCTCGTTATAATTAGGATAATCATGTCTACCATTTGAAACATAAATTTCAAATCCCTTGTCTATCAAATCCGAAATCTTAGTCTCTGTAAGATGAATTTCAGTTCCGTCAATTTTAAGTGGAGGTGCGTTATCAGGTAGACCTATAATTATATATACAAACATCAAAAACACGAATATCATAAGTACTGCAACGATACTCATCCAAGATTTCCCGGTTCTCCTTCGTGCATTGAAAAGCGACATTATAGAAGGCGTGATTATAGCAGCACCAATTGGCGCCGCCCCCCCCATGACGGAACATGCTCATGACCTTAAAGGCAATTACAGCGCTAATTAGGATTAAAATTATGTGCACTGCATACTCTCCTACGCTTAGCTTACTCGTCCTAGTCTGATTATTTGCTGGGGCATCGTACACTGGAACACCGTTCTCAAAGGTGTTCTTCATTCTAAAACGCAGCCAAAACAATATTCCAATTAACACAAATGCCAAGAACACTAGCATTCCGATAAAAACTAATTTTTCCATCTGTAATCTTTTCTCTGACCTAATTATCGTCCATCAAAATTCATATCTAGTCTACCACATTTTGAAATTGTTTTACAATATTTACATACTTGTGCACGAATCAAAAATGTATACAAGCTTTTCAGAGTATTTATTCTTTACACCTCTTTTCCGCTATGTTAAAATTGTATTAAGTTTAATACTTGTTTTATTCTAAACGTGCGCATCATTTTAGCGCAAAAAACAAATTTAATTCCGTTGTTTCTGTAGTTAACTTTTTTATCGAAGTAATTCAGGAGTCCTATATTCAATATTAGGATGCATTAATCAAAGAGGTAACATCAGTAGAATCCGAAAATAAAATATTTACTTGGATTTGTGATTGTTGCGAATTAGAATTCAATGAAAAGTTAGGGATTGTTTTAGATGTATTTACCAACAGTGACTTTAATAATCTTAACTCTATTTGTCCTTACTGTAATAAAAAAATCCCTAAACCAAATGAAAAAATAAGCTTCGCTAAACCGTACTTAATCAATGAATGGGTGAAAGAACTTAACGGAGATATTGACACTTTCTTTTATGATTCAAATATAATAGTTGATTGGATTTGTCGTAAATGTCACAGGAGTTATAAAGCGAAAATTTCTGAACGCTCCGAAAACGGATCAATGTTGCCCATATTGTTCATTTAAAAAGACTGCAAAAGGTTATAACGATCTTGAAACAACACATCCTTGGTTAATTAAAGAATGGTCTATATTAAATAAACAAGAAATGTCTTCAGTAAGAGTTAATTCAACATATACCGCCGCATGGTGGAAATGTCCTGTATGCACTGGAGAATATCAGCAAGTCATTAAAGAAAAATTTTACAGAGAAAATTCTTGTCCATATTGCAGGAATCAAAAAGTTTTAAAAGGATTTAACGACTTGGCAACAACTCAACAAAGTCTAATGAATGAGTGGGATTATTTAAATAACCTTCTAATAGCAAGCCCAACTGAAATCACAGAGTTGAGTAATATGTCTGTATGGTGGATATGTCAGGAAAATCCAGAACATCGTTATAAAATTCAACTTAAAGAAAGAATGGCATACAGAAAACGAAATAAAAAGGCATGTTCGATTTGCAAAGGTTACAGAAGAAAGCAAGAACATTTTATACAGTTTAAAAAAGATATAAAAAAATAAGAACACTTTAAGTAAAGTGTTCTTATTTTGTCAAAATGTACATTTGAAAAGTTTTTAGTTTTCACTTAGACAAAGTACATATTACAGTAGATGTATAGATTTTAAGATTTCCAGTATTCACTTGAATAAAGTACATAATTAAGAATAATTAGCTCTAAAAAAATTTTTGGTTATGTCTTTTAAGTTATCTATTCCTAAATCTCCCCTATAACATCTTTCCGAAAAACTATAATTTTCTTGAAAAATATATATAGCTATGCTATACTACTAGTATAGAAATATTTGGAGAAAAACATGAAACGCGAGATCTTATTAGAACGGATTGATAAACTTAAACAAGTTATGCCCTGGTATGTTCTTGAATACTATCAATCGAAACTGGCTGTACCATACAGTTTTACGACCTTGTACGAATACTTAAAGGAATACGATCGATTTTTCAACTGGGTCTTGGAATCTGGTATATCAGATGCTGACACCATGGCCAATATTCCCTTAGAAGTTCTGGAGCACATGACCAAGAAAGACATGGAATCCTTTATTCTTTACTTACGTGAACGTCCTCTGCTCAATGCCAATACGACAAAAAACGGGGTTTCTCAAACAACCATTAACCGTACCCTTTCGGCACTTTCTAGTCTGTATAAGTATTTGACTGAGGAAGTTGAAAATGAACAAGGTGAACCTTATTTCTATCGCAATGTCATGAAGAAGGTTGCTACCAAGAAAAAGAAAGAAACCTTGGCGGCCCGAGCTGAAAATATCAAGCAAAAGCTCTTTTTAGGTGATGAAACAGAGGGATTTTTGAATTATATAGATGAGGAATACCCTAAAACTCTCTCAAATCGAGCCTTATCGTCCTTTAACAAGAATAAGGAGCGAGATTTAGCCATCATTGCACTCCTTCTCGCTTCTGGTGTTCGTCTCTCCGAAGCAGTTAACCTTGATCTTCGAGATCTCAATCTTAAGATGATGGTGATTGACGTCACTCGAAAAGGTGGAAAAAGAGACTCAGTCAATGTGGCTGCCTTTGCAAGACCTTATTTAGAGCAATATCTTGCCATTCGTGACAAACGTTATAAGACAGAAAAGACCGATACAGCCCTCTTTCTAACCTTGTATCGAGGGGTTCCAAACCGGATTGATGCTTCTAGTGTTGAAAAGATGGTAGCTAAGTATTCGGAAGACTTCAAAGTTCGGGTAACTCCCCACAAACTACGCCATACTCTTGCAACCCGTCTCTATGATGCCACCAAATCCCAAGTTTTGGTCAGTCATCAACTAGGCCATGCCAGCACACAAGTTACTGACTTGTATACCCATATTGTCAATGATGAACAGAAAAATGCCTTGGATAGTCTGTAAAATACATAACATAAATTATGTAGAATGTTATCGTACAAAAGAAGCTGGATAAGTAATCAGTCACCCAGCAGTTCAAATTAGCAAAAGCCTATAACCTTAAAAAATCACGGTTCCATGATTTTTATTTTGACTCACCCCAAAAATGCGGAACTCATTCTCCTTCATATCTTCTTCTGAAATCTTCCGCAATTGTATCCTGAACAAGGCGTTTTATGTGACGAAGATTATTTTCTTCTGAGAATCTCATAATTTTTTCCGTTAGTTCGTCATCAATTGCATAGGTTCCTTCTTTGATAGAATTAAGCTTATCTACCAAATTATTTGCTTGTTCTTGGATAAATAGTCGTTTTTCGTCAAGGTTGGGAATTTGAAAATCACTAAGTAAATCAAACCGAGACCTCAGTGGAGCTGGAATATACTGAGTATAATGTTCAGAAGTCATATTTGAAGTAAATACAATAGTATATCCATTAAGATTGTGAGCAACACCATGTCTATCCGTAAATTTACCATCTTCCAGTAGCTCATAAAAGAAATTAAATACAGCTGGTGTTGCTTTTTCGAATTCATCAATAAGAATAACTCTAGATTTTGATGAATTAATTTTTATAATAAGCTCACCACCCTCATCGCTTCCAACATATCCGAGTGGAGAACCTATTAAACTATTCAACACTCCTTCTGTCGAGTAGTTTCCAAAATTAATTTTGATAAGCTCCTCATCTGGATAGAGCGACTTTGATAAAATCTTAGCAAATTCTGTCTTACCTATTCCAGATTCACCAATTAAAAACACAGAAAAAATCTTTCTAACTCCTATTTTTTCGAGTAGTATAAAGTTTGCATACTTCTGTACAAAATCTTCCTTAAATAAATCATGACCGATTAGCTTGCTGGCAGCCTCCTGTATTTTATTTCTAAATTCAGTATTGCTCCTATCTTTCATGACATCATCAGGATTAAAATTTTGAACTTCTGGATTAGCAAAATCTTCATTTATTTCTTCATCTTCAAATAGAAGTGGCAACTCTTTTAGTACACTTTCATATTTTAACTTATTTAGCCAAAAAATAAGGGAGATAGGTACTTTACTTAACAAAAAGAAAAGCCGACCTATATACTGGCTATTGTAGGCATTTAAATTCATCAAGGCAGATAAATCTATAACTAATCCTTTTACAGTGTCAAATTCCTTGCATATATCCTCTATTTCACTCAAATTAGAGAAATCGTGAGATAAAATACGAGTGATATCAATCTTTTTACTTTCTGAGAAGCGTTTTTTTAAATCATCTATTCTTGCAACATCATATAAATAAATCACGATTCACTCTCCACATTGATTTTCTGAACGACAGCAATCACATCTATCAAATGGTATGTTCCTTTTAATTTTTCATACTTGAAATCTATTTCGAATTCCGCCCCTGATTTATCGCTCTTTTCAGATAATGAGGATTTTGGGATAATATCTTTTACATTTTTTATCACATTATTCTTCTTGGCTTGCTTACTCATAAACTCTAAAAATCTTGTTGATATGGTATCCACTTCTGAAAAATCAACCTTGCCTCTATCTATTCCAACTAAGCTAAGTTTTCCAAGTTGAAAATCGCTATGTCTATATCCATTCTCAAAACCTTCAACATCTCCATAAGGGAAACGAACCAAGAATTCTTCACCATCTTGTTGGAAGCTATAATCAATCGTATAGTCAGTCAAAAAAGTAGAAAGTAGATTTGACATATTTAATTCGATTCCCTCGGTGCTAGGATTATCCAACTTGCTAGCCTGTAATACCTGCAATATAAGTGGAATATCTTGTGCGTTTACGGGATTAAGAGCCACACTGTCAAATTTTATTAAATCTCCTTGCTCCAGGTTCTCAGCTTGAAAATTTTTAGACATTTCATAGACTTTTCTAAAAATCGTAGATTTAGTACTTTTAACTTCAAAACTCTCATTGATTTTGCTTTCTGCAGTTAATTCGTTGTCATTTTCATATCCTGAGTAAAAACTATTCCTCATTCCAATTTTAAAAGAGTTTTTACGACTTATTATATTGCTATTTTCTTTCTGAATAGTTGTCTTGATAGTATCATCGATTAGGGTAGCAATCTCATAAGACTTAGCCGAATTCAGATACACTAAGTTGAAATAGTCTATACTTGATTGAGAATTGTCTGCTTCTGTATTAATTTTATTGATAGAATCTATCCGCCAACTCACAGCACTCAATATGGCAATAGCCATTAGTAGTACATTTAAATCGATATTAGCTATGGGAATTAGACA
Organism: Streptococcus sp. KHUD_014; assembly: GCF_051106275.1. Classification (GTDB taxonomy): domain Bacteria; phylum Bacillota; class Bacilli; order Lactobacillales; family Streptococcaceae; genus Streptococcus. The sequence goes on from NZ_CP193666.1 coordinate 1,019,192, forward strand.
ATCCAATACGGGCTGGAGCAGTACATACAATATGGTTACAAATAAAAAATCATCCTTCTTCTCATTTATTAAAAAGTAAAAGGACAATATTGCCACTACAGCAAAAATCATCTTATATCCAGAATACGGCTGTAATATATTAATTTTAAACAAACAACCAAGGATTGTATATGTAACTAATGTATAGGTGGTTACCCTACGATAATTTATGTCTAAGAAAAATTTCTTTACCAACAAACACCTCCAACTTTCTTAATCACTCTTTTGTCTCTCTCTTACAAGAAGAGCATTGATTAGCAGTTTTTATTTTTCTATTATACCATATATCAGAGATCAGTCCAAGGCAACCAGTCACCCAGTAGTCAAAATAATAAATACCTATACCCCCTTAAATAGCGATTTTGGTCGCTATTTTTGTTTTTCTGGATTTTACACTTGACTCTTTAGATATTCAGAGTTATCATCAGACAGACAAAAATAAAAGTAAAGGAGTTGGCAATGAAAAATTTTAGACATAGTCCAGAAAGTCAGAATGAGCAATAGTCTAAACGATCTAAAATCGAAACATGCCAATTAACTACTTTTGGTGAAATTCACGATTATGTTCCTGAAGATATGTTTTCGAAATCAATATTTGAAACAAAAATTCCTTTGAATAAAGATGGAGCTTGTAAATTTTTAAATCTCGAACGAGCTGAAGAGTATTTTTGTCGATTGGATCGGTCTAAAAGCATAGAGTATGAGGAGTTTTGGTTTGAATAATGAAAAAAAGTGAGTAGATTTGTTCTACTCACTTAATCCCATAGACAAGACTGCTTACCTAAAACCAACTTCTTTTTTTATTCAACAACTGCCTCAGCAATTTCTTCTGCAGTGATTCCTGCGAAGTAACGGCCTAGGTTAATACTTTGAAGGGCTTTAAGAACATCTTCACGTTCGTATTTAACGCCACGAAGGACATCTTCTACTGCTGCTACGTCTTCGATACCAAAGAAGTCACCGTAAATCTTGATGTCTTGAATTTTTGACTCAATAACATTAGCAAAGATTTCAACCTTACCGCTTGGGAATTTAGTTCCACGACGGACGTTATACTCTGGTGATTTCCCATAGTTCCAGTCCCAAGTTCCAAACTTAGTTTCTTTGATGCGATTGATTTCAGCCAATTCCTCATCTGAGAAGACATACTCTGTCATTTCAGGGTATTCTTTTTTCATGTATTCCAAAAGTAAGTCACGGAATTCTTCTACAGTAATTTTTTCTGGCAATTCGTCTACGATATTGGTTACTCGTGCGCGAACTGATTTAACACCTTTAGATTCAAACTTATCTTTAGAAACCTTAAGTGCATTAGCTAGGACTGACAAATCCACGTTAAAGAGAAGACAACCGTGGTGCATGATACGTCCGTTGATATAGGCTTGTGCATTTCCACAGAATTTCTTACCGTCAATCTCAAGGTCATTGCGACCTGTAAATTCAGCTTTAACACCAAGTTCCGCCAAAGTATTGATAACTGGAGTAGAGAAGCTCTTGAAGTCAAAGGCCTTGTTTTCATCTTCTTTTGAAATGATTGTATAGTTAAGGTTGTTCAAATCATGGTAAACAGCTCCACCACCACTGATTCGACGGACTACTTCGATACCGTTTTCGCGTACATAGTCACGGTTAATTTCTTCGATGGTATTTTGGTGACGTCCTACAATAATAGAAGGTTTGTTGATCCAAAGCAGGAAGATTTGATCCTCGTCCAAAAGGTATTTAAAAGCATATTCTTCCAAGGCGATATTAAAGGCAGTGTCATTTGAATGATTGATAATGTATTTCATAGTATTTCCAAAAATCTAGTTTTTAAATTCTGTTCATAACAATCCAATTTTCTAAAGTGGTAAAAAGAAATGTAACGATAACACGTTACATTTCTCGGAAAAATTGAGACAAGAGACTCAATTTTTAGGCATGGAACCCTAATAGAGGTCGCTGCCGTCCGTACTACTTTAAGAAAATTTTATTGAAAGACTTATTTATTTTTTCTTAGGTGAATGGATGGCCATTCCAAGAACATCCGCAAACGCTTCGTACATCACTTCTGAGTATGTTGGGTGACCGTGGATTGTCTTAAGCATTTCTTCAACAGTGATTTCCATTTCGATGATGCTTGATGCTTCGTTAATCAATTCTGCAGCTGCAGGACCTATGATGTGGACTCCAAGGATTTCACCATATTTCTTATCGGCAATGACTTTAACAAATCCTTGAGCAGCATCAGATGCAATTGCACGTCCGTTTGCTGCAAAGTTGAATTTACCGATTTGGACATCATATTTCTCACGAGCTTGTTCTTCAGTCAAACCAACTGCTGCTACTTCTGGAAGTGTGTAAATAGCTGCAGGAGTCAAGTTCAATTTAGCAACATGGTGATTTCCTTTAAGGGCATTTTCAGCCGCTACTTCACCCATACGGAAGGCAGCGTGGGCCAACATCTTAGTACCGTTGATATCACCTGGTGCATAGATACCTGGAACAGAAGTTTCCATGTATTCATTAACCTTGATACGACCACGGTCTAACTCAAACTCAACTTCTCCGATTCCTTCAAGATCTGGAACACGGCCGATTGAAAGAAGGGCTTTATTTGCGATGATATCATCTTTTCCTTCAACCTTGATACGAAGTTTGCCATCTTCTTCAATGATTTCTTGAAGTTTAGTACCTGTCAAGATAGTCATACCTTTACGTTCAAGAATCAAGCGAAGGTTTTTAGATACTTCAGCATCCATTGCTGGAACAATGCGATCCATCATTTCGATAACAGTAACTTTTGAACCAAATGTCATGAAGGCTTGCCCAAGCTCGATACCGACAACTCCACCACCAATAATCACAAGGCTTTCTGGTACTTCATTCATTTCAAGGATGTCATCACTAGTCATCACAAGAGATGATTCCATACCAGGAACGTTGATTTTGCTTACTTTTGAACCACCAGCAAGAATGATTTTCTTAGTTTCAAGCAATTCAGAACCATTTACCAAGACATTCTTATCTTTTGTTATAGTACCGATACCTTTATGAACATCAACTCCATAGCTACGAAGAAGTCCTGCCACACCACCTACAAGGGTATTGACAACTTTTGATTTTGTTTCTAAAAGTTTCTCCATGTCAACTGTGAAATTAGGATTTTCAATCACAATACCACGATTTGCTGCATGACCGATATTTTCGATAATTTCAGCGTTGTGAAGGTAAGTCTTAGTTGGGATACATCCACGGTTTAAGCAAGTTCCACCAAGTTCAGATTTCTCGACAAGAGCAACCTTACCACCTAATTGAGCTGCTTTAATGGCAGAAACATAACCAGCAGGTCCACCACCAATAACAACGATATCATAAGCATCATCGCTCTTACCATCATCGTTCGAAGCACTTGCTGCAGGTGCTGGGCTAGCTTCTGGTGTAGCTGATCCAGCTGTTGGGATATTTTCCCCTTCTTCACCAAGATAACCGATAACTTCAGTAACAGGAACAGTCTCGCCGTCCCCTTTCAGGATAGCGATCAAGTAACCGTCTTCTTCTGCTTCCAATTCCATGCTGACTTTGTCAGTCATGATTTCCAAAAGGATTTCTCCTTCTTTTACAAATTCTCCGACTTTTTTATTCCATTGGACGATTTGTCCTTCTGTCATATCCACGCCGGCTTTTGGCATAATTACTTCTAAGGCCATATCTTACTTCCTTTATCTATATTTCTAAAAATAAATTCTCTAAACCAACATTGAGATTGGGTTTTCAATTAAAGCTTTCAAGTCTTTCATAAACTTAGCACCAGCCATACCATCTACGACACGGTGGTCAATTGTTAAACCAAGACTCATAATTGGACGAATCACGATTTCACCATTTACTACAACAGGTTTCTCAATTGTTGAGCTAACCCCAAGGATTGCTGAGTTCGGTTGGTTAATTATTGGACCGAATGATTGAACACCAAACATTCCCAAGTTACTGATGGTGAAGGTTGAATTTTGCAACTCGCTAGGAGCTAGTTTACCATCCAAAGTACGTCCGATAACATCTTTGAAGGCAACTACCAACTCAGACAAGCTCATTTTTTCAGCATTATAAACAACTGGCGTCATCAAACCATTATCCATTCCAACTGCCATCGCAAGGTTGACATAGTTGTGAGTGATAATTGTCTTACCATCTTCAGTTAATGACGCATTGATGTATGGGTGTTTCATAAGAGTCTTAACAACCGCAAGTGAAAGCAAGTCTGTAACAGTTATTTTCTTACCAGTTGCTTCCATGATTGGATCAAGGACTTTCTTACGAAGGGCAAGCATTTCAGACATATCGACATCATAGTTAAGCGTGAAGGTTGGTGCAGTCAAGTATGACTCAACCATACGTTGAGCAATAACCTTACGCATTGGTGTCATTGGAATACGTTCGATTTCACCGTAAGGTGTTACATTATCTGGAACTTCTTCCACTTTTTCAATCTGAGAAGGTGACTTGATTGTTTCGTTCTCGATATTTTCAGGAAGGAATGCCAAAACATCCTTCTTCATAATCTTACCACGGTGACCAGTTCCTTGAATTTCTTGCCAAGCAATATTATGCTCTAATGCAATTCGTTTTGCGAGTGGTGAAATGCGAACCACGTTAGTGTCTTTATATGTTTCCACATCTTCTTTGTGGACACGACCGTTTGCGCCTGAGCCAGAAATGTCATAGAGATTAATTCCTAAATCATCTGCTAATTTTCTAGCTGCAGGAGTCGCTCTTAGCTTATCATCAGCCATGACCTCTCCTATTCTATACTAAGATATTAAGGACGAAGAGGACAATGAAAAAATAGGAGATTGACGATGTGTTCGATGAACACAAGGAAATCTATCTTTTTTTCACAGACCTCCGTCCGAATTCAATTACATGATGCAAAGGGCGTTAAAAGTCAAAGTGAAAATAGGAAACTTGACGAAGAGACTTTAGTTTCTAGGAAAGTTTATCTTTTTCACACAGACTTTAGCCCGTGCTCTAATCTAAGATACTAAGGACGTAGAGAACTTTGCATCTATAGATACAAAGCTTCTCGTCTGATTAATTTGTTTACATAATTTATTTTATGTATTATTGTTTGTTGTGAGTTTTACGGATTGCATCTTTGATGCTTTCAACTGTTGGAATCATTGCATTTTCAAGATTTTGTGCGTAAGGCATCGGTACGTCTTCCCCTGCACAACGGCGAATAGGTGCATCTAAATAATCGAATGCTTCTGATTCTGAGATAATAGCTGAAATTTCACCGATAAAACCACTTGTCTTGTGAGCATCGTTGACAAGAACTACTTTTCCAGTCTTCTTAACTGAATTAATGATGATGTCTTTATCAAGTGGAACCAAAGTACGTGGGTCTACTACTTCTACTGAGATGCCTTCTTCAGCCAATTCTTCAGCTGCTTGCATGACACGACGAAGCATTTTACCGTATGTTACTACTGTTACATCAGTTCCTTCGCGTTTGATTTCTCCGACACCAAGTGGGATAGTATAGTCTGGATCAACAGGAACTTCACCTTTTTGGTTAAATTCCGATTTGTATTCAAGGATGATGACTGGGTTGTTATCACGGATAGAAGACTTAAGAAGTCCCTTCATATCAGCTGGTGTACCTGGAGCTACAACCTTCAATCCTGGGATGTGAGTAAACCAAGATTCCAATGATTGTGAGTGTTGTGCCGCAGAACCTACTCCGTTACCAGCAGCACAGCGGATTGTAATAGGCACTTGACCTTTACCACCAAACATGTAACGAGTTTTAGCTGCTTGGTTGACGATATTATCCATGGCAATAACAGAAAAGTCCATGAAAGTCATGTCAACGATTGGGCGAAGTCCAGTCATAGCAGCACCAGCAGCTGCACCAGAAATCGCTGCTTCAGAAATGGGACAGTCACGTACACGTTCTGGTCCAAATTCTTCAAGCATACCTACAGATGTACCAAAGTCTCCACCGAAGACACCTACATCTTCACCCATCAAGAGTACATTTTCATCACGACGCATTTCCTCAGACATTGCAAGGATAATGGTATCGCGGAAAGACATTAATTTTGTTTCCATATTTCTCTACTTCTCCTTAGTCTGCGTAAATATCTTCAAAAGCTGATTCTAGTGGAGGGAATGGGCTTTCTTCTGCAAACTTAACAGATGCTTCCACTGCTTCCTTAACTTGCGCTTGAATTTCTTCGAGTTCTTCTGCACTAGCAATTTTATTCTCAACAAGGTACTTGCGAAGGTTTTCGATTGGATCTTTTTCTTTCCACTCATCGACTTCTTCACGTGTACGATATTTACCAGGGTCTGATGATGAGTGACCAAGCCAACGGTAAGTTACACTTTCGATCAAGACAGGACCTTTACCAGAACGAACATGGTCAACTGCTTTCTTAAATCCTTCGTAGACATCGATAACATTGTTACCGTCTTCGATAAACATTCCAGGAATACCGTAAGCAGCACTACGCTCATGGATATGCTTGACATTTGTCATTTTCTTAATATCAGCAGAGATTCCATAACCGTTATTGATACAGTAGAAAATTACTGGAAGATTCCAAATTGAAGCCATATTGACAGCTTCGTGGAATACACCTTCGTTTGTCGCTCCATCACCAAAGAAGCAGACAACAATTTTACCAGTGTTTTTCATTTGTTGAGTAAGGGCAGCCCCTACTGCAATCCCCATACCACCACCAACAATACCGTTGGCACCAAGGTTACCTGCATCTAGGTCGGCGATGTGCATTGATCCACCTTTACCTTTACAAGTTCCAGTATACTTACCAAGGATTTCAGCCATCATACCATTAAGGTCGATTCCTTTAGCAATGGCTTGTCCGTGACCACGGTGGTTTGAGGTGATGAGGTCATCTTCGTTTAGAGCTAACATAGCCCCAACGTTTGCAGCTTCCTCACCAACAGAAAAGTGCGTCATACCTGGCACTTTACCTTTTTTTACTAATTGAGCAATTTTTAAATCCATACGACGAATTTCTTCCATCTTACGGAACATCTCAAGCAAAAGATTTTTATCTAAAGTTGACATAATCTTGCCTTTCTAAGTTTAAATTCTTATAGTTCTATTCTAACTGATAGGTTAACTAGAGTCAAAGATTATGCTTGATAATTTTTCACAATGTAAAAAAAGAAAAGCCAATGAAATCAAGACTTTTCTTTACATAAAATAACTATTTCACAAACAGTTTTTCCAGTTTTTTTCATCAAATTATTTGATTGTTTTCATAATAACTTGTAAACGCCACTGATAAAGTATACCACTGATCACCAGACTAACAATTAAACCAATCCAATAAGAATAGGCGCCTAATCCTGTCCAGTGATCTAAGACTAATCCCAGTGGAATGGCTACACCCCAGTATCCGAGAAGTCCAAGATAGAAGGGAACAACCGTATCCTTGTAGCCACGTAAAATTCCTTGCAGAGGTGCTGCGAAGGTATCAGCTAATTGGAAAAACAAACTATAGGTCATAAAAGAAGCTGTTAATTGAATAAAATCGGGATCTTGACCATAGAGACTAGCAACATTTTCACGATAAATATAAAGGAAACTAAGTGTCAAAATCGCGAAAATCATAGCTGTTAAACGTCCAATATGTATGTATTGCTTAGCATCGGTTAAACGTTTAGCCCCTACTTCGTAGGAAACAACGATAGCCATAGCAGTCGAAATACTCATGGGGAAAGCATACATGAGAGTTGAGAAGTTCATGGCAGACTGATGGCTGGCGATAATGAGAGATGAAAACTTTGCCATAATCAAGCCGACTACTGAAAAAATGGCTACTTCAGCAAAGACAGTTCCACCAATTGGTAACCCAAGACGAATAGCTTCTTTGATTTTTTCTATTCGCAAGGGCATTGGTACTTCTAGATGATATTCCTTAAGCTTTTTATGCTTTAACAAGACAAGGATAGAAATCAATAACAAAACCCAGTAGGCAAGTGAGGTACCAAGGCCTGCACCTGCACCTCCAAGTTCAGGTACTCCAAATACTCCATAAATCAATACATAGTTAAAACCACTATTTAAAGGAAGCAAGAGAAGCATGAGATACATGGATAATTTCGTTAATCCGAGTGTATCAAGTAGAGAACGTATCACACTGAAAAGTAAGAGCGGGATAATACCAATAGCTAGTAGCCACAAATAACGGGTTGCTACACTTGCTACAGCTGTCTCTAATCCCATATATCCCAAAATAACTGGTACTAAAAAGAAGACTAGTACAAAAAGAATAAGGGATAAGGCTAAAGATAGATAAATAAATTGATAAAAATCTGAAGCAACCTCTTTCTTCTGTCCTTGGCCCAAATGGTGTCCGATAATAGGTACTAAAGCTGATACAATCCCTGTCAGAAAGGTGAAAAAAGGATTCCATAAGCTTGTAGCTATGGAAACTCCTGCCAGATCCAGTGTATTATACTGACCCGTCATTGTTGTATCAACAAAGGAGGCCGAATAATTAGCAAATTGGTAAATCAATATCGGAAAGAATATTTTTAAAAATAAGATAATTTTATCTTTGAGATGTTGAGTTGAGTACATACCTTCTCTTTCTACTCCTTTTCATCCAAGCCAAAAAGCTTTAAGCCGTATTTTTTCAAGCTTAATGGTGGATTACTAGCTTTTGATGTCGTGTGCCAACAATTACAAGTGTCGCAAAAATAGCTCCTAACCAAGCCTCCATTATCATAGTCTACGGCGTGGTCGGCTTTTTCCTTGGTTTCATATTGAAGTTTAGTACGGTTGGCAGCAGGACAAAACACACCGTGACAAGCCTTTCGTTTTCTATCTCTAAGTTTACGAAAATAATTCATCCTCAAGCTCCTACTCTGCTTGATAAACGATTTGGCCCTTACAGATGGTGTATTTGACCTGCCCTTTTAACTCTTCACCGATAAATGGTGAGTTAGACGCTTTAGAAGCAAAATGTGATCCTACGATACGGTTTTCCTTATCATCAAAAATGGTAATGTCTGCAGGTCCATTTTCAGCCAAATAACCTGCTTCAAAATTATACAATTTAGCTGGATTAACAGTCATTTTTTCTAGTAACTGCATCAAACTCAACTCGCCAGCTTCAACCAAGTAGGTTAAACCAAGTGACAAGGAAGTTTCGAGCCCAGTCATACCTGATGGTGCTTTAGTAAAATCCTTGACATTCTTCTCATCTACATGGTGTGGCGCATGGTCAGTCGCAATCACAGAAATGACTCCTGATTTCAGACCTTCGATAACAGCACGGCGATCAGACTCAAGGCGAAGAGGTGGATTCATCTTAGCGTTACTTCCTTTAGTCAAAAGAAGAGCTTCAGTCTTAGAAAAATGTTGCGGTGCTACTTCTGCTGTTACGTTTGCTCCCAAACCTTGAGCGAACTCCACGACCTTAACACTTTCTTCTTTAGATAAATGCTGAATATGGACATGAGCTTTTGTTGCATAGGCAATCATAACATCGCGAGCAATCATAGCGTATTCTGCAACCCCGGTAGCACCGCAGATATGGAAATGTTCTTTAGCAATATTTTCATTAAAACCTAGCGTACCATTCAGTCCAGGATCTTCTTCGTGCAGACTGATAAAGGTGTTTAACTTTTTAGCCTCTTCCATGGCTTCCTTGACAACTTTACTGCTTTCAAGTGGAATCCCATCATCAGAAAATCCAACAGCTCCAGCTTCTAAAAGCGCCTTAAAGTCTGTCAAATCTTGGCCATTAAAGTTCTTGGTAATTGTTGCTACAGTCTTGACATTGATCTTTTCCTTTGCCGCAGATTGAAGAACTTCTTGTAAGGTTTCTACGTCAGAGATCGTTGGATTAGTATTAGCCATCATCACAACAGTTGTGAATCCACCTGTAGCGGCAGCAAGTGCTCCTGTATGAATGTCTTCTTTATGAGTTTGACCAGGTTCACGGAAATGAACATGGATATCCACCAATCCAGGCGCAACTACAAGACCAGTTGCATCAATGACCTCTGCATCTTTTTCACTAATTTGTGGTGCGATTTTGACAATTTTACCGTCTTCAACCAAGACATCACACACTTGATCCAAACTAGATTTAGGATCCATTACTCGACCATTTTTAATTAGTAGCATCTGCTTTCTCCTTTATTCGTAGAAATCCACTTGGGTATCTAATAACTTATCACCATCATAAACAAACTTTGCTGAAAAGAATGGTTTATCTTCTAAAAGCCACTCTACAAAGGTATGGTCCCCTTCCCAGGTCGGCTTACTTAAAACCTCATCGTAAGGAACCCATTCTAAGGTTCCTTCATTACAGTCAATCAACTCACCTTCAAACTCAGTTACTTTAAATACATAGGTGTACCAGTCAAGGTCTGGTGTAAACTCTGGAAAGGTGATTATACCTTTAAGAACTGGCTTAGCCTTCAATCCTGTTTCTTCTAAAATCTCGCGGGCAGCACATTCTTGGGGAGTTTCTCCGCGCTCTAACTTTCCACCTACACCAATCCATTTTCCTTCATGGACATCATTAGGCTTTTTATTGCGGTGGAGCATGAGTAGCTCTTTTCCATTATCAATATAGCAAATCGTCGCTAACTGGGGCATATTCTCTCCTTATCTAAGCCAATCAATCGGCTCTTGTCCTGTCTCTGTTAAGAATGCATTGGCCTTGGAAAAAGGCTTGGAACCCCAAAATCCTCTGTAAACGGAAAGGGGACTCGGGTGAGCTGATTCAATAATCAGATGTTGAGGATTAGTTACCAATACCTTCTTCTTACGTGCATAAGCACCCCAGAGGACAAATACTACTGGTCTATCTAAATTATTAACAATCTTAATCACGGCATCCGTGAAAGGCTCCCATATTTGACCAGCATGACCGTTGGCCTGTCCTGCCGGAACTGTAAGACAAGCATTAAGAAGCAAAACACCTTGCTCGGCCCAAGTAGTCAAATCATGTGAATTCTTAACTCCAATATCATCTGCAAGTTCTTTCAAGATATTTTGCAAAGAAGGAGGTGCTGGAATAGAATCTGGAACTGAAAAACTCAAGCCCTGAGCTTGACCAGGCCCATGATAGGGATCTTGGCCTAGAATCACAACCTTAACCTCTTCCAGAGGAGTGGTCAAAAGAGCCTGAAAAACCTTTTCTTTAGGAGGATATACAGTTCCTTGAGCATAAACCTGCTCCATAAAGTGATTGATTTTCCCAAAATAACCCTCAGGTAATTGCTCTTTAATTAAAGCATGCCAAGACGAGTGTTTCATAGCCAACTCCTTCGTTAATACTGCCTCTATTATAGCAAAAAGTGGCTATCTAAACCACTTTTAAAAGTATCTATTGAGATTTGAGAAGTTTTATAGAGAATTTATACTAGAGAGCCTTTATTCAACACCTTTTCTCGTATTAGAAAGGATAAATTCTTTGTCGATTTCATCAATAGTCAATTCTGTTCGAGTATTAAGATTTTCATTAAAACTTTTATTCAATTCCTTTGCAACGCTTATCCTAAACTCATCACTTGATTTTTGTTTATAGTAATCAAATCCTCCAGAAGCCGCGCTACAGCAACTCCCCCAATCTGAAAGATAGCCTATTATTTCAAAAACACTATCGTTGTATTTTTCAAATTTTTTAGTTGCTGTACTTTTTAAATAACCTGAAATACAATTTACAAAAGTGTAGTAATACTTAGAGTCACGAAATGAATTGAATTCTACACTATGAAAACTCGGATCAAGAATCCGTGCTGATCGTACATCTTCCATGGTGGGTTTTCTAGGAATTTTAATATCAGTCAGTAGATAAGCATAATAGGTTTCCTTGTCGAAAAAGGCTCCATCTACTGCTATCAAAGCACCATACATACCATCCTCATACTGAAACACCATCACAGCACCGTTCCTATATTTGCTTTCTACAGGTACAGGCGGAGAAATTCTCTTTTTGGGCTTTTCTTTTTTGACACTTATCTTTTCTAAAAACTTATCTAGATTCTCACTTCTTTGTTCTAAAAATTCATTATCTGCACCCAATTCTTGGGCAAGTTCTAAATCCTCTTTGTTGATAATGATTTCTTTAATTTCAAGCAAGAATTCGTCATCTAATTGCCCAACTTCCCATAAACAGTGTGCTAAGGCGAACAAGACATCATACATATCGTCTTCGTATAAATCCAATGTTAAGTCATTTTTGATTGTATTTACATCTTCACCTTGATTGTATCTCTCGAAAAATTCTTCTTTAATATCTAAGGAGGTGTCATTTCCAAAAATCGTTGCATCCCATGTTCCCATAATTTTATGCTCCTTTTATTTAATTTTATTTTAGAATCTTTAAAGTTTCCCCAAACAATTCAGCAAATCTTTATAAGAATGAACCTCGTGTGTTGGATGCAGTTGTGTTGTATTTTCTAAATGTTGAGGATTGTACCAGACAGTATCAATTCCTGCATTTTGCCCACCTTGAATATCAGCTGACAAAGAATCACCAATCATAAGCGTCTGATTTTTATCAAAATTAGGGATTTGAGCTCCAATTTTTTCATAAAATTCAGCATCTGGTTTTTGGGTATGGAGTTGCTCTGAAATGAAGATTTCCTTGAAAAATGGTGCAATTCCAGATTGTTCCAAACGACCTGTCTGAATATAGGTGATTCCATTTGTCGCAGCATAGAGCTCATAGCCCTGACTTATCAATTTTCTTAATAAATCTTCGACACCTGGGAAAGTCTGTCCCTGTTTTGATAGGAAAAACTGGTAGCGCTCTGCTAAGTAGGACCCATCTTTTTCAATGCCAAAGTGAGCAAGCAATTTTGCAAAACGTGTATTGATCAATTCTGATTTTGTAATCTTTTTCTGCTCTAAATCCTTCCAAAGAGCCTTATTCATTGGTACATAGTAATCTTTGTAGGCTTGGATATCCTCTACTCCTTCTTCTTTTAGGAGTTGCGATAAGGCAATATCTTCTGCAACATCAAAATCGAGTAAGGTATGGTCGAGGTCGAAGAATAGAAATTTGTATTTCAATCTATAAAATCCTTTCTGTATTTGGAAGATAAAGAAATTGAACTCTTAAACCTTTAAGCTAACTTGCCCCAAAGTTCAGTAAAATCATAAGGCTTCTTCAATTACTTCATACTTGAAAAGCTCCTTTAACAGAAAAGGAGCTATCTTTTATTTTATTGGTGTACAGCTTGGGCTGCTGTGATAAGAGTAAGTTTGAAGACGTCGTCTGAGTTACATCCACGTGAAAGGTCATTAACTGGTTTGTTCAAACCTTGCAATACTGGACCAACCGCTGCAAAGCCACCGAGACGTTCTGCCATCTTGTAACCAATATTCCCTGCTTCAATACCTGGGAAAATAAAGACGTTTGCTTGTCCAGCAACCTTACTTCCTGGTGCTTTAAGAGCAGCTGTTTCTGGAACGAAGGCAGCATCGAATTGCAATTCCCCATCAATTTCAAGGTCAGGACGAAGATCATGAGCAATCTTAGTTGCTTCAACTACTTTATCTACGCTTTCACCAAAACCAGAACCTTTAGTTGAATAGCTTAGCATTGCAATTTTTGGTTCGATACCGAACATCTTAGCTGTGATAGCAGAGTTAATCGCAATTTCTGCCAAAGCTTCAGCATCAGGATTGATATTGATGGCACAGTCACCAAATAGGTAACGCTCAGTGCCACGAACCATAAGGAAGGCACCTGAAGTACGACTAACATTTGGACGTGTTTTAATGATTTGAAGGGCTGGACGAACAGTTGCCGCAGTAGAGTGAATAGCTCCCGAAACCATTCCATCGACCAAGCCCATGTATACCAACATAACACCAAAATAGTTCACGTCTTTAACCAAGATTTCGCGAGCTTCTTCTTCAGTCATTTTTCCTTTACGACGTTCTACAAGTGATGCTACCATGTCTTCAAATTGAGGGTAATGTGCAGGATCGATTACTTCATAACCATCCATGATTCCTTCGATTTCAAGATAGATTTTAATTTTATCAGGATTTCCAAGTAGGACAGGAACAACTTCTGTTTCCTTTACGATGCGTTTTGTTGCTTGAAGAATACGTGGTTCTTCACCTTCAGGCAAGACAATACGTGCATTTTTACCAACTAGGTTGGCTTTTAAACTTTCAAAAACTTCCATGAGTTTTTACTCCTTTTAAGATAAATTATTATTTGATAACTGAGTAATAAGGGTGTTGAAATCATCCGGCAGTGGACTTTCCATCTCCAACTGCTCTTCAAGAAAAGGATGATAAAACGATAGGTAATGGCAATGCAGAGCTTGACGCTCTATGCCATGTTCAAGACTACCACCATATAGGTCATCACCAAGCAATGGGAAACCAATATGGGAGAAATGGACACGAATCTGGTGTGTCCTTCCTGTATGCAGTCGAATATCAACTAGATGGATATTGCCATAAGACTCCACTATACGATAGGAAGTATGGGCATACTTACCACCTTTTGCCACTCGTCTAGTAATGATTGAATCTTCGTCACGGGCAATCGGTGCAATAATCTCACCTTGAGGTTCCAGAAAACCATCTCCTTTAACCAGAGCAAAGTATCGCTTTTCAATGGCTTTCTTTTGCAACTGTTTGTCTAGCCTAGCATGAGCATAACCATGTTTAGCAAAAAGCATTAAGCCCGAAGTGTCTCGATCTAGTCTGGTTACAATGTGGACTTGTTGATTTTCATAGTTCTGTTTCACATAGTGGCCCTTGATAAAGTTAGCGATGGTATTGGAATGATTGACACTAGGAATCGAGGCCACACCAAAGGGTTTGTTTAGAATTAAGAAATGATCATCCTCAAACAGAATATCCAGTGGATAATCTATTGCTTCCAGTGTCTCGAAACCTTCCTCAGGAGGAATGTCGATGACAACCACATCTCCTATATCCAAGAGATAGGTTGCATTTTGTGGATGACCGTTTACGCGAATATCTCCACCTCGAAACTTGATTTTGGCTAGCAAACCTTTAGAGACTTCATGCTTTTTTAAAAAGGTCTTTACCTTGATGTGTTCGTCAGCAATGAACTCAAATCTCATTCATCCACCTCACCAATAAAGGCATCTTTGACACGATTCCAAAAACTGGTATGACTTGGAGTTGCAACAAAGTGGATCTTGTGGTGATCAATCTGGTACTCTATTCGCTCAATATTACGGAAGGAATAAACACTATTGTCAACTGAAATGGTATGATAGTCATTGCGAGTCGGTATCAACTCGATCTTATCCTTCTTAGGTACAATGATTGACGAACCGAGGGTTCGGTAAACACGATTGTTCAAACTTGCAATCTCTGTCAATTGTAGAGCTTCGATAGTGTGATGTAATACAGCCCCCCCAAGAGATTTATTATAAGCTGTACTTCCAGTTGGTGTCGAGACGGTTAAACCATCCCCCCGAAAGCGTTCAAACGGTACATGATTGATAACAACGTCCGCTACCATGGTTCTATCAGTTCTCCGAATGCTTGCTTCGTTCAAGGCACGGAAAATTTTCACTTCACCATTTTCTAGAAAAATCTTTACATTTAAAAGCGGATAGGATACACGTGCTCCACTGTCTAATAGCAAATTAGTAACCAGTTGATCCAGTTCGAAATCACGATAGTCCGTATAAAAACCCAAGTGCCCCGTATGAACTCCCACAAAGCGAACCTTATCCAGCTGGTCTTCATACTTGTGAAAGGCAGACAAGAGCATGCCATCTCCACCAATGGAAATCACAATATCTGGATTTTTGTCGTTTAATATAAAGTTATTTTTCCTGAGTCGATCTTTTAACTCATATAGGACTCTTTGACTTTGAGGCTTGCGGTTAGCGATTAGATCAATTCGTTTACCTGTATTCTTCATCGGTATCGTCACTGTTTCCTACCCCGTCATTTAACTTTCTATGTAAGGGATCAAAGAGAGCTTGTGCTTCTTGAATATCATCACGAATCTTGCTCATTTCTTCGTCTAACTGGTGAGAAATCCTCGCAGTAATGGCAAGTCGCTCCTTGATTTCCTCTGGGAAATCTCCCTGATATTTATAGTTGAGCGAATGTTCAATTGTTGCCCAAAAATTCATAGCCAAGGTTCGAATCTGAATCTCAACTAAAATCGTTTTAGCACCCTTAATCGTGTCAACAGTGTACTCGATAATCAAGTGATATGAACGATAACCCGACGCCTTACGATGCTTAATATAGTCTCGTTCTTGAACAACTCTCATATCCTGTCTTTTATGAAGGATAGAGACAACTTCTTGCACGTCATCTACAAACTGAACCATAACGCGCAAACCTGCGATATCCTGCAAGTCTTGCTCAAGTGTATCATAGCCGATTCCACGACGGACCATTTTTTCCTTGATACTTTCTATCGGTTTAACGCGACCAGTTACAAACTCGATTGGAGAATGTTTATTTTGCTTACGGTATTGTTTTCGAATACCACGAAGTTTAATCTTCAACTCTCCAACAGCCTGAATGTAAGGATCTAAAAACTCTTCCCATTCTGTAATCATATATTTCTTGTGTCCAATTCTCTATACACTTTAGATTTATCTAGTCTTTGATTTTATAGAAAAAATCATATACAATAAATACAATGCTTATTATACCATATAATCGCTTTCATAGATAAGGAAAAGGTTAAAAAAATGAAACATTTGGAAATTGAAATGAAAACTCTTTTAACTAAGGAAGAGTATCTCCGATTACAAGCAAATTTTTCGGAAATTTTACCGATAACACAGAAAAACTATTACCTAGACACACCAGATTTTTATCTCCGTCAGAATAAAATCGCCATGCGCATTCGTACTTTTGAGGATAGTGCTGAACTGACTATCAAAATCCCACAAACCGTAGGAAATATGGAATATAATCAAGCCTTAAGCTTAGAAGAAGCCACCAAATGCCTTGAATCAGGAAAACTCCCTCAAGGAATGATTCTTGAAGAACTCCTCTCCCGCGGAATTTCACCAAGAGATTGGACTGTTTTAGGATGCTTAACGACTATTCGTTACGAAAAGGCGACACCTATTGGTCTTATGGCACTTGATCAAAGCCACTACTTCGATATTGTTGACTACGAATTTGAGTTGGAGGTAGAAAATGGCGACCAAGGAAAGCTTGATTTTAAGGACTTTTTAGAGGCAAATAGCATCAATTACCAAAAAGCACCCTCAAAATTAGTTCGTTTTATAGAAAATATGAAAAAATACTGAAATAATCTTCTTTTTTTGATAGAATAGAAGAGATAAAAAATAATAGAATCTGTGTCGCAAATGCTTTCTTCAAATATACTTTTCTCAGACTAAGAGACAAGGATTTTTTAAGAAAAATAGTTTACTACACAGTTTCACATAGTTTATAGAGGACGGTTTATCAATGTCAGATACAAAAAACATGAAGCTTTTCGCTCTCAATTCCAATCAGGAAATTGCTCAAAAAATTGCTGATGCTGCTGGTGTTCCACTTGGGAAGTTGTCTTCCCGTCAATTTTCAGACGGTGAAATCCAAGTCAACATCGAAGAAAGTGTCCGTGGTTATGACGTCTATATCATCCAATCAACCAGCTACCCTGTCAACAATCACTTGATGGAGCTCTTGATTATGGTTGATGCCTGTGTTCGTGCTAGTGCAAATACGATTAACGTTGTCCTTCCTTACTTTGGCTATGCGCGTCAAGATCGTATCGCTTCTTCTCGCGAACCACTTACTGCCAAGCTTGTTGCCAACATGTTGGTTAAAGCTGGGGTTAGTCGTGTGTTGACTCTTGATCTACACGCTGTACAGGTTCAAGGTTTCTTTGACATTCCAGTTGATAATCTCTACACAATTCCACTTTTTGCAAAACACTATTGTGATAAAGGACTCGTTGGTTCAGATGTGGTTGTCGTTAGCCCTAAAAACTCTGGTGTAAAACGTGCTCGTAGCCTTGCTGAATATCTTGATGCTCCAATTGCGATTATCGACTATGCGCAAGATGATTCTGAACGCAACCAAGGCTATATCATTGGTGATGTTGAAGGTAAAAAAGCAATCTTGATCGATGATATTCTTAACACTGGACGTACTTTCTCTGAAGCAGCTAAAATCGTGGAACGCGAAGGCGCAACTGAAATCTATGCTGTTTCAAGTCACGGACTTTTTGTTGAAGGTGCTGCAGAATTGTTAGATGCAGCAGATATCAAGGAAATCTTGGTAACAGACTCTGTTGCAACTAAAGGGAAAACACCTAAAAACGTACAATACATCACTGCTAGCGAATTGATTGGTGATGCTATGGTTCGTATTCACGAAAGAAAACCAGTTAGTCCACTATTTAAATAGAAATAAGGTGAGCTTTTGATTTATTTGGATAATGCTGCTACGACTCCTATGTCAGCAATTGCTATCTCAGCAATGACTCAAGTCATGCAGGAAACCTATGGAAATCCTTCTAGTATTCATAGTCATGGTCGCCAAGCGGGAAAATTATTGCGTGAAGCGCGCCAAGACTTGGCATCTTTACTAGGAACTAAACCTCAACATCTTTTCTTCACTGCGGGCGGGACTGAAAGTAACAACACTGCTATTATCGGTCACTGTCTCCGTCACCAATATTTGGGCAAACACATCATTACCACTGCTATTGAGCATCATTCTGTCCTTGAGCCCATTGAATACTTGGTGGAGAATTTTGGTTTTGAAGTAACAATTTTACAACCCATAAATCAAGAAATCACTGCCCAACAAGTTCAAGAAGCTCTTCGTGATGATACTATCCTTGTCTCAACTATGTATGCCAACAATGAAACGGGTACTCTTTTACCAATTTCAGAAATTGGAGAACTTCTGAAACAGCATCAGGCAGCTTACCATGTGGATGCAGTCCAAGCAGTTGGAAAAGTTCCGATTTTACCTGAGGCTTTGGGAATTGATTTCCTAAGCGCTTCTGCCCATAAGTTTCATGGACCTAAAGGCATTGGTTTTCTTTACTCTGCTACTATGGACTTTGACTCCTACCTTCATGGTGGAGATCAGGAACAAAAGAAAAGAGCAGGAACTGAAAATCTTCCTGCAATCGTTGGAATGGTAGCAGCACTCAAAGAGGCACTTGAAAAACAGGAGCAGCATTTCAAAGAGGTGGAAGAACTAAAAAATGTATTTCTACATGAAATGACTGGGGCTGACTATTATCTTAACCAAGGAAAGGACCAGTTGCCTTATGTCCTCAATATTGGATTTCCAGGTCAAAAAAATGATTTATTGCTTCTTCGACTAGATCTTGCTGGAATTTCAATATCGACTGGTTCAGCTTGTACTGCTGGTATTGTCCAAATTAGTCATGTCCTAGAAGCTTTCTATGGACCAGAATCCCATCGCTTACATGAATCTGTTCGCATCAGCATTTCCCCTCAAAATACTACTCAAGAAATGAAACAACTTGCAGAAACTCTAAAAGAAATTATCGGAGGTTAACTCAATGGCATTCGAACAAACAATTCGTCTCAAAAATTGCCGTTACGATTATACAATCAGTCCAACTGTTAAAAAGTTTACTCTTAAAGATAACACTTTCTTTGAAACAAAGGTTGGTAATTACGAACTTACTCGTCTTCTCGAAAAGGTTCCTAATAGTGGTGAAGGTTTTCAACTTAAAATCGTTATCAATAAAGAGCTAAATGGTGCAAAAATCAATATTACCGACAAATTTGGTTTACGATTGGTAGATATCTTTAAATCTGAAGACCACCACATTCACCAAGAAAAGTTCTACTTCCTAATGGACAGCTTAGTAGAACGAGGCGTCTTTACTAAAAGCGAAAGATAGGATACAAACATGTTCCGTCTAGCTTATAAGGATTCTTATCAAATTGACCGTGTCCTAGAATATGAAGATTACGAGGCACTCATGCTTTCGCTATCAGGATGTGTGACTCTGCCTGATACGACAGTCATTACTTCTCTCACCTATAATGGAAAAGAAATCTATCAGGGACTTCTAGGAAATCTCTATCACTTTCTATCTCGAAATGATATAAGCAAGATAAACTAAGATTTTTCTTAGTTTTTTCTTGTTTTTGTTGATTTTTTCACAATCTTTCTATAAAATAGTAGTTAGAAAGGTTGTGATTTTGTGAAAGAAAAACAGTCCACTATTCCTAAAGCAACAGCAAAGAGACTTTCTCTTTATTACCGTATCTTCAAAAGATTTAATGCCGAAAAGATTGAAAGAGCAAACTCAAAACAAATTGCCGAGGCGATTGGAATTGATTCTGCTACTGTTCGACGAGACTTCTCCTACTTTGGCGAACTTGGTCGTCGTGGTTTTGGCTATGATGTTAAAAAGCTAATGACCTTTTTTGCTGATCTTCTGAATGATAATTCGATTACAAATGTCATGCTTGTTGGTATTGGTAACATGGGACATGCCCTACTCCACTACCGTTTCCATGAACGCAATAAAATGAAAATCATTATGGCTTTTGATTTGGACGATCATCCTGAAGTTGGAACTCAAACTTCTGATGGTATTCCAATTTATGGAATTTCCCAAATCAAAGATAAAATAAAAAATGCAGATGTAAAAACTGCTATCCTAACTGTTCCTAGCGTCAAATCACAAGAAGTAGCTAATCTCCTGGTTGAAGCTGGTATCAAAGGGATTCTAAGCTTTTCACCTGTTCATCTCCAACTACCGAAAGATGTTGTTGTCCAGTATGTTGATTTAACGAGTGAATTGCAAACTCTCCTCTATTTCATGCGAAAAGAGGATTAGAAAGCGAAAGCATATATGACCAAAGCAATTATTGGGATTTCTGGAAATGAAAAAACTCATCCTGATGATGAGTTGATGATGAGTTATTGTATCAAGGGGTTTGTCGAAGGTGTCAAAGAAGCAGGTGGTATACCTCTTATTTTACCCATCGGTGATGAAGACATGGCTCGTGCTTATGTTTCAATGGTAGATAAGCTCATCCTTACTGGTGGGCAAAATGTCGATCCTAAGTTTTATGATGAAGAAAAGACCATTGATAGTGATGACTACCACTTACAAAGAGATATCTTTGAGTTAGCTCTGATAAAAGAAGCTATCCAGCAAAATAAAGCCATTTTTTCTGTTTGTCGTGGGACTCAACTCTTTAATGTTGCTATGGGTGGTACCTTGTTTCAAGATATTGAAGACCACTGGCAAGACTCTACTGCCGAATACACCACTCAGCGCTTGGCAACAGAGCCAGATAACATTCTTAGAGAGATTTACGGGGAAATCTCCCATATCAATTCATTCCACCACCAGAGCATTAAGGACTTGGCTCCTAATCTCAAGGTTATCGCCTATGATCCAAAAGATAACATCATCGAGGCAGTAATGACAACTGATCAGATTCGCTTTCTCGGTGTTCAATGGCATCCTGAGAGTCTCTATGAAAATCGTCCTAAGGATAAGAAGCTCTTTGACTATGTCGTTAATAAATTGTAAGTGGCTGGAGCAAAAAGGTTTAAAAAAGAAAAAGGCATTATTTCAGGTGTTCAAAAAGCTCGAAATGATGCTTTTTATTATGTAATTATTTTCCATAAGATGAGTTTTGTCTAAATTATTTTATATGAGGTCTGTCTTCTCACGATAACTAAAATAATCGGAGTGTGAGACAATTAGATGGTCCAATAAGACCAAACCCATTAATTCACAGGCTTCTTTGACAAGCTTCGTAACATGGTCATCATTTCTACTTGGCATGACAGCACCAGATGGATGATTATGAACCAGTATCACAGATGTTGCCATATGCTTTAGAGCATAGTGGAGAATTTCCCGTGGTTCAGCAATACTTCTAGTAGCTGACCCGATAAAAATAGTTTGCTGATGAATGATTTGATTTTGAGTATTAAGATAGAGCGCCACCAGGTGCTCTTGTTTTTTATCTCCCAGCTCAGCTTGCATCTTTTTAGCCAACTTTTGACTACTGAGAATACTCTCTGCCTCAATGGTTTCTTGTTTATGAATACGATGGCCCAGTTCAATCATGGCTTGCAACTCAATAGCTTTCACTCTACCAATACCTGATAATCCCTGTAGTTCTTGTAGGGTCATTTTTTTCAAATCAGTTAAGCAACTTAATTGATTCAATACTTTTTGAGCGATTTCAAAAACAGTAGATTGACGAGTTCCTGTTCTGAGTAAAATAGCTAGTAATTCCTGATTACTCAGACTTTCTACTCCTTCTGTCACCAGGCGTTCTCTTGGCAAGAGCGAATCTTCTTGAAATGAAATACTATACATAAAAATCCTCCTCACTTTATTATTCGTGAGAAGGATTTATAATTCAATAAAAACTAGTTATTTTTAGATTTTTTCAAGAGCTAGTCGCAAATCTTCAATCAAATCATCGACATTTTCAAGACCGATTGAAAGACGGATTTGATTTTTAGTTACTCCTGCTGCTTCTAGATCAGTGTCAGACAACTGGGCATGAGTTGTAGTTGCTGGATGAACGACCAATGATTTTGCATCTGCTACGTTGGCAAGGTTTGAAAAGATTTCTAAGTTATCAATCACCTTACGCGCTTCTGCTTCTCCACCTTTAACATGGAAGGTAAAGATTGAACCAACACCTTTTGGTAAATATTTCTCCGCCAAGGCATGGTAAGGGCTATCAGCTAATTTTGGATAGTTAACTTTTTCAACCTTTGGATGGTTAACAAGGAAATCAACGATTTTTTCAGCGTTTTGAACATGGCGTTCAACACGGAGAGATAGTGTTTCAAGACCTTGTAGGAGCAAGAATGAGTTAAATGGTGAAAGGGCAGCTCCCATATCGCGAAGCAATTGAACACGAGCAGCAAC
The DNA here is from genome assembly GCF_051106275.1 of Streptococcus sp. KHUD_014. Taxonomy (GTDB): domain Bacteria; phylum Bacillota; class Bacilli; order Lactobacillales; family Streptococcaceae; genus Streptococcus. Next base: position 1,042,111 of record NZ_CP193666.1, read on the forward strand.
GATAAAGGCTGCAGCACCTACATCTCGAGTATAGCTCAAATTATGGTAGCTTGGATCTTCATTGACAAATTGAGGGAATTTCCCTGAAGCTACCCAGTCAAACTTCCCACTATCAACGATAACACCACCGATTGTTGTACCGTGACCTCCGATAAACTTAGTAGCCGAGTGAACTGCGATATCTACACCGTGAGAAAAGACATTGATGAGGTAAGGTGTTGCAAATGTATTGTCAGCAACCAATGGAATCTGGTGTTTATGAGCAATTTCAGCTATTTTTTCAATATCAGGAATGTTGATGACTGGATTTCCCAAGGTTTCAATCAAAACAAGTTTGGTATTATCTTTAATCGCTTCTTCTACTTCTTCTAGATTATCGATATCAACAAAAGTTGTGGTGATTCCGTAACGAGGAAGGGTTTCTTTCAAAAGGTTAAAGGTACCACCGTAGATAGTTGAAGCGGCAACAACATGATCACCCGCGTGAGCTAGTCCAAGAATGGTATAAGTAAGAGCCGCCATTCCAGAAGCTGTGGCGAGGGCTCCTACACCACCTTCAAGAGCTGCAATACGCTCTTCAAAGGCTGAAGTTGTTGGATTGGTAATACGAGTATAGATATTACCAGCCTTCTGAAGTGCAAAAAGTTCTGCACCTTCTTGTGTATCTTCAAAGACAAAGGATGTTGTTTGGTAAATTGGTACAGCACGAGACTTGGTAGTAGCGTCTACCACTTGTCCTGCATGCAATTGAAGAGTTTCAAATTTAAATTCGCGAGTCATTATCAGACCTCCAAAGATTTCATTAAATTAATTGTATCATCTATGACAGTCAGTTACAAATACAACTTTGTTATATATTGGCATAAGCAATAGCTATGGCTATGCCTGATTGAGAAAAATAGCAATCTTTTATTAGAATTGTAGAACTTTTTTCAGATAGTTAAAAATGTTTGTTTTCACTTCTCCTATACTTTATACTAGATATAAAGGAGAATACTATGTCAGAAAATAAACATGAAATAGATACAAACTTTGCTGGTCGTTTAAATATCCTACGTGCTGGTGTTCTTGGAGCTAATGACGGGATTATTTCCATTGCAGGTGTTGTTATCGGGGTTGCCAGTGCAACCAGCAATATCTGGATTATTTTCCTCTCAGGTTTAGCAGCAATCTTAGCTGGTGCCTTTTCTATGGCTGGAGGCGAGTATGTCTCTGTATCTACTCAAAAAGACACTGAGGAAGCCGCTGTAGCGCGTGAACAATTACTTTTGGATAAGGATCTCGAAGCTGCAAAAAAATCCCTCTATGCTGCTTATCTTCAAAATGGTGAGTGTGAAACTTCAGCTCAACTTTTAGTCAATAAAGCTTTTCTTAAAAATCCACTTAAAGCCTTGGTTGAAGAAAAATACGGAATCGAGTATGAAGAGTTTACAAATCCTTGGCATGCTGCTGCATCTAGCTTCATCGCTTTTGTTCTTGGTAGTTTACCACCAATGCTTTCCGTTATAATCTTTCCAAGTGACTACCGAATCCCTGCTACTGTCTTTATCGTTGCGATTTCTCTATTAGTTACCGGTTACACCAGTGCTAAACTCGGGAAAGCCCCAACCAAAACAGCTATGATTCGTAACCTTTGTATCGGTTTGTTGACCATGGGAGTGACCTATCTGTTTGGACAATTGTTTAGTATTTAAAAAAGAGAGTGGGACAGAAATCGGTAATTCGTTAGAATTCGATTTCGTCGTCCCCCCTCCGCACAGTTGGGTAGGGCTGTAAAAGCTGATGAAATCAGTGTAGTAGAGCCCACTCAACCACTGCATCTTGCTCGGCAATCCAAAGACAATTGAGAGGCTAGGACTTTTGTCCCAGCCTCTTTTGCTATCAAAATATAGACAGTTAATTTAAATTACCAAAACCAACCTTCGTCATCATTGATAGGTTGAGCTTCTTTAATCTTGCGTGGGCCTGTTCCATACATTTCAGCTTCGATATCTTCCTTTGTTGGTAGGATAGAAGCTAAGATAATGTAGATAATAATTCCGAGTCCAAAGTTTGCGATTGTAAAGATTGCAAAAAGGAAACGAACTAGGGTTACATCAAGATTCCACTTATCAGATAGACCTGCAAGAACACCTGATATCATGCGATTTCTTCTCATTTTATAAAATTTTGTATTCATAATTTATTCCTCTTTCGGATTTCTTAATCTTAGTATAGCACTAAGCTAGATTTGCTACATCAGTCCTTAGGCCGATTTAACAAGAGGAGCTTTCCACGACAGAGACCACAACGATAACGCTTGATATCGATTTTTCGCTTTCTTTGATAGATTTGGTGACAAGTCTGACAAGTATAGACTAAGCTTGGCTTTTGATTGGCACTTGATAAGGGAGGAACAAAGCGGAGACCATCGACCTCTTTTAGAAGTTGCTTAAAGGCTAAATCCTTATGCTGATATCCTTTACCTTCAAAATAAAGATGATAATGGCAGAGCTCATGTCGAACGATTTTCCGAAAAACCTCTAAACCAAGCTCTTGATATACCTTGGGATTAAAATCCAAATGACCATCTTTAGGGAAAAACCGTCCACCTGTCGACCGTAGACGAGTATTCCATTGAGCTTGGTGTTTGAAAGGTTTTCCAAAATCTTCTATAGAAACCTGTTTAACGTAATCAGTTAGATTCATTAGGTGCAAGAAGCGACAGATTCACTTTTTCGCGGTCAGTATCTATTTTTTTAACCCAAACGGTTACCAAATCGCCGACCGATACTACTTGACTTGGATGTTTGATAAATTTCTTGCTCATGTGAGAGATATGAATCAGGCCATCCTCGTGAATACCAATGTCAACAAAGGCACCGAAGTCAACGACGTTACGAACAACGCCCTCAAGCTTCTGACCAACTTTCAAGTCTTTGATATCCAAGACATCCTGCCGAAGGACTGGAGCATCAAAAGAATCACGGAAATCACGTCCTGGTTTTAAAAGATCTGCAATAATATCTTTAAGAGTTTCTTGACCGAGGTCTAATTCTTGGGCCATTTCATTGATTGAAATAGATTTGAGTTTGGCTTGCGCTTCTTCATTTAGGTCTTTAATGTCCAAACGTTTGAAGAGTTCCTTAACAGCAGCATAGTTTTCTGGGTGAACACCTGTGTTATCAAGGATATTGCTACTTTCAGGGATACGGAGGAAACCTGCAGCCTGTTCAAAGGCTTTAGCACCTAAGCGAGGGACTTTCTTGATTTGGGCGCGTGAAGTGATTTTTCCTTCTTCTTCACGATACTTAACGATATTTTCAGAGATGGTTTTGTTAAGTCCTGCAACATGTGAAAGCAAGGCTGGACTAGCTGTATTGATATTGACACCGACTTGGTTAACAACTGTATCTACCACGAAATCAAGACTTTCAGATAGTTTTTTCTGACTAACATCGTGCTGATACTGGCCAACACCGATGGATTTAGGGTCAATTTTAACCAATTCAGCAAGTGGATCTTGCAAACGACGAGCGATTGAGATAGCAGAACGTTTTTCAACGGTTAGTTCTGGAAACTCCTGACGGGCAAGTTCACTAGCTGAGTAGACAGACGCACCACTTTCATTGACAATGACATAGCTGACCTCTGGAAAATTCTTAAGTACTTCAGCTACAAAAGCTTCACTTTCACGACTGGCAGTCCCATTTCCGATAGCGATGATTTCAACACTGTATTGACCAATCAAATCTGATAAATCTCTCTTTGCTTCTTCAATCTGACGAGCTGAAGCTGGTTTGACGGGATAAATGACTTGCGTTGTCAGCATCTTCCCGGTCGCATCAACGACTGCAAGCTTGGCACCTGTACGAAAGGCAGGGTCAAATCCAAGAACCACGCGCCCTTTCAGCGGAGCAACCAAGAGCAGATTGCGCAAATTATCAGAAAAGAGTTGAATAGCTCCTTCTTCTGCCTTCTCTGTTAGTTCAGTACGAATACGACGCTCAATAGCAGGTAATACTTTTTTCTTAACAGATTGCTGAATAACTTCCTCAATATAGGCATTCCTAACCTTGAAACGAGTTCCGAAAAATGCTAGGATTCGGTCAGTCTCATGTTCAAAGCCAACTTTTAATACACCTAGTTTTTCTCCACGATTGAGAGCCAAGGTCCGATAGCCCTGCATGGTTGCTATAGTTTCTGAGAAATCATAGTAAATTTGAAATACTAGCTTTTCATCCAGGCTTTCGTCTTTGACCTGAGACGTGATTTTAGAATTTTCAAGGACTTCTCGATAAGCAATAGCACGAAGTGTAGGATCCTCAGAAAGTGCTTCAACTAGGATATCTACTGCTCCAGCCAAGGCTTCTTTGCCACTAGAAAAACCTTCACAGACAAATTTTTCTGCTTCTCCTTCTAAGTTGGGAACATTTTGTAAAATCAAGCGAGCAAGAGGAAAGAGTCCAGCCTCACGCGCAATGGTTGCCTTGGTCCGACGTTTTTCTTTATAGGGAAGATAGAGTTCTTCTACATCTGCAAGTTTTTCAGCTGATAGAATTGCTTCTTCTAACTCCTTAGTTAGCTTGCCTTGCTCTTTGATTTTTGCTAAGACCGCTTCCTTACGATCATTGAGATTGGTTAGACTTTTATCAAGGTCGATAATAGCTTTAATAGCTACCTCATCTAAGCTTCCAGTCATGTCCTTACGATAACGTGCAATAAAGGGAATGGTAGCACCTTCAGCTGTCAAAGATAAGACAGTATCAATCTGCTTTAAGGTTACACCCAAATCTTGGGAAATTTTTTCATATTTTTTATCCATGAAACTATTATACCATAAGCTAAACGTTTCAAATTAACTCGTAGAACATTTAAAAAATATGTAGGGAATAGATTTATATGCTATAGCGCAATAACTGGTACTTAAAGAGCATTGCCACCTTTTTTTAACCAAGCCATGATATCAAAAGTATTTAATGGATCAGACATAATAGCCAGTTCTGGAAGATGTTCCTGACCTGGAATAACACATTGACTTTTTAAATTTTTATATGGACGATTGACTAAAATTAATTTATTAGAATAAGGAAGATTATCCATCTTACTTAGAATTTCTTCACTAGCTGAATCTTTATTATCAAATTTAAAATATAGATTATCCCAATTTATGCGTTTTTTTCTTTTTTCCCACTTAGTCCGTGCTTCTTCAATACTAGAATAATGTAGAAAATGAATATCTATATCTCCTAAGTGCCCCAAAGGATAAACTTCATGGGTCCAGCTCGGTGAAACAAGTTCCTCTTCGAAAACAAGTTCTTGTTCCATATAGTACCGAAAATCCTTTGTAAGTTTATAATAATCATCAGGAAGAATAAATAAACCAACAAAAGGTGTTCTATATTGAAAACCAAGTTGTTTATAAATTAATCCTCCAACACAATTATTACTTATAATCGTAAAATCTAATCTATCAAGGTCAAGAAAAGGGAAAATTCCTTTCTCTGCAGCTATCAACTTATGATAAACAATTTCAGAATCTAAATGTTCACCGTCATTTTTTAACCAAGCACTAAAATTTGCCAATTCTTGAATATATTGTTTTTTCGAACTTTCTATATCATAGTTTTCTAAGACGGCACAATCTTTGATTCTATTTTCATAATTTTCTAATATGATTTTGTAGGAATCTTTGAGAGGTTTAACATCTACAACAGGTTTATAGATATATGTCGGGAAATTAATATAGGTTGCAGTTTTAGAGTGAATATAAAGTCTCCAAATAAGGTTGTTTATATCAAATTGATTTATTTTTCGTAAAAGCTTACTATTGAATAATTTTCCAAATAATGAGCAATATTGTTTTCTAATTCGATGATCTGTATCATCCATCTTTTGCAAAACTTGAACATTCGTTAAATTTTCTGTCAACCAATTATCCCCCCAAGGATAAAAGTAAAATACTCCATCATTCAAATCAGCAAAATGACCAAGAACAACATCAGAATCGGATAATCTTATCGCATGGTACATCTTTTCAAATGTCCAATCAAATAATGAATCATTTGAAGATAGAAACGTAATATAATCACCTGTAATCATATCAGACAACTCAGAAAAAGAATTCTCATCTATAATCTTAATATTAAATGATAGATCCATCTGTTGGCTAATGGAAACTATCTCCTCTGTAGATTGATTTACAATAATAACCTCTATATCTTTTAATGTTTGTCTTTCCACTATTGACAAAGACTCTAATAAACTATTTCTGTCTCCTTGATGTAACAAAACAACACTAATTGAGTAAGTCAATTTGACTACCTCCCATAATTTTCTGATAATGATATTCTTTTTATTTAATTATAGCACAATTATGATATATATCAGGTAATATCAAGCTATATTATCTCTTAGCTACTCAATTTGAAATTTTAACTTTACCCTTTTCCTTAAAATAATAGTATAATAGTGTTAACTAAAAGAATCGAGGTATGCCTTATGGCTGTTAAATTTACAAAAACTGATGACTTAGATAAGATGTTCGAAGAATTCGCTAAACTCCCTGATTTGAAGCAAGTGACTTTCCCAGATGACAAAGAAAAGAAAGATAAGGCAGAAAAGAAAAAATAGATGACTATCTTTCAATCTCTACCCTCTAGTCTTTTACAAACTGGCGCTATTTTTCTATCAATTATCATTGAAGCTTTACCCTTTGTCTTAATTGGTAGCATCATCTCTGGTGCCATTGAAGTCTATGTGACTCCTGAGAAGGTCTATAAATTTCTCCCTAAAAACCGCCTAGGGAGAATCTTTTTTGGTAGCTTCATCGGTTTTCTATTTCCCTCTTGTGAGTGTGGAATTGTTCCGATCGTCAATCGTTTTTTGGAGAAGAAGGTTCCAAGCTATACAGCTGTACCTTTTTTAGTAACGGCTCCTATCATCAATCCTATCGTACTTTTTGCGACTTACTCAGCTTTTGGTAATTCAATTCAAATGGTTTTCCTAAGAACTTTGGGCGCAATTCTAGTTGCTACTATATTGGGTGTCTTTCTTGGATTTTTCTGGGAGGAACCTATCCAAAAAGAAAATAGACTTGCTTGCCATGATCATGATTTTTCTCACTTGACTAAAAGTCAAAAAATGCTTCAGGTCTTTATCCAAGCTATTGATGAATTCTTTGATATGGGGCGTTACTTGGTCTTTGGCTGTCTGTTTGCCAGCATTGTCCAGGTCTATGTACCAACTCGGATCCTGACTTCTATCAGTGCAACACCACTCCTTGCTATCGTTCTCTTGATGGTCCTATCCTTCCTTCTATCACTCTGTAGTGAAGCGGATGCCTTTATCGGATCTTCTCTTCTATCAAGTTTTGGCTTTGCTCCAGTGCTTGCCTTTCTGGTTATAGGTCCCATGCTTGATGTCAAGAACCTACTCATGATGAAGAATTATCTCAAAACTCGCTTTATTTGGCAGTTCATGGCAATTGTAACTCTTGTTGTTCTTGTCTATTCTTATCTAGTCGGGGTGATGCTATGATTCGATTTTTTATCTTATTTGGCTATTTTATCTTAACCCTTTATCTGCACCTATCAGGTAAGCTCAATCAGTATATAAACCTCCACTACTCTTATCTTGCATATATCAGCATGGGTTTGTCATTGTTACTAGCCATCGTTCAAGCCTATATTTACTTCAAGCGTTTGAAAGAACATAGTCACTTACATAGTTTTTCAGCAAAGCTTGCTAGTTTTGTCCTCTTAAGTTTGCCCTTGTTAGTTGGATTTACATTTCCAACTGTCACTCTGGATTCACAAACAGTATCGGCAAAAGGATATTATTTCCCTTTGTCGGAAGGAACTGACAAGGCAATCCAAGCAAGTGAAGGTACCAGCAGTCAGTATCTTAAGCCGGATACCAGTCGCTTTTATTCACAAACAGCTCATGAAAATATTATTCGGAAGGCTGCTGATAAATACTTAACCCAATCAAGCATTGTCATCAAGGATGAGAATTACTTGGAAGTCATGGAGGTCATCTACGATTTTCCAAATGAATTTGAAGGTAAGGAAATCGAGTTTACTGGATTTATCTACAACGATCCCAATTACTCTAATAGTCAATTTGTCTTTCGTTTTGGTATCATGCACTGTATCGCTGATTCAGGAGTTTTTGGACTTTTGACTACAGGAAACAACAATCAGTATGAAAATAACACTTGGGTGAGAGTCAAAGGTAAGATTAGCAATCGCTATCACAAGGAACTCAACCAAGTCCTCCCAACCCTTGAAATTCAATCCTTTGTAAAAATCGATAAACCAGAGAATCCTTATGTTTATAAAGAATTTTAAAAAAGTAGCCTGAGTGGGCTACTTTTTCTTGTTTAGTAAGATTTTAACTTCTCGGGGTCCGACCTGATCGCCTGCTTTTTCAAAAAGTTCGATAGCTTGTAAAAAATTCTCTTGCGATTTTTCTGAATTTTCAGCAGAATAAATCTCACCTAAACCTCTATAGGAACAGGCTTGAGCTATCAGATCATCTGTTTGTAATGCTTGCTTTAAGGACTGTTCCATATACATGATTGCTTTTGCTATTTCCCCTAGTTTTAATCGTAAATAACCTTGCTCATAATTATTGACAGAAGATTTGAGTGTATCCTCTGAAAAAGATTTTTCAATGATTTCTCGCTCTTTATCGATATAGTTAAGAGCCGTTTGATAGTCATTCATCTCACGATAAACCATAGCTAACTGGTGATAGCCTATATGTTCATTTTCTTTATCTTGACTTGATATTGCTACTTTAAGATAGTTTTGATAAATCAGCAAAGCTTCTTGATAGTCTTTTTCAAAGAGCTTGATATAACCCATCAAATTGAGAAGGCTATAATCCTTGCAAGTTTCTAACGAGAAAGTTTCTGAGACTAATTTCTTTGCCTCTTCAATCTTCCCCTCAAACAATAATTCCCAGGCTTGATTCATACTTATAATCCTCCATCTTATGTAGTATAGAAATCAATCGACAAATCACTATCAGACTCATATTTTTTCCATGCTAAGCTAAAGCCATAATAGTCTTCAAATTCTGGATGCCAGTCATAATAAAGTGGGATACGGCTATATTTTCTTGCAACTACTTCATCTTCAAATTCAGGAGACTCTCCCGCAGTAATTCCAAATTGAAGGCCATTTAATTCCCAGGTGTTTCCCCAAACATTTTCGTCTGATAGAACGTCAATCCAACGAGAGGCGTCAATATCAAAATCTGCACATAATTCAAGTTCTAACAATTTTCTGTAGTTTACCTTGGCAGGCTTTATATAAAAAGCTCCATCAACCTGATACTTTTTATCTTTAACTTGAATTTGTGTGATTTTCATCGGAATTGGAACTCTATTTAACTCCAACCAAAAATAGCCTAGAGGAGTTTTGATTGCATGGTAAATTTGTTTAGACTCTATTTTTACTTTTTTCGAGCAAGCTTTTAGAATTTTTCCATGCTCAAGTATATTTTTACAAACTATTTTTGAAGTCTCGGGATCAAAAATAGAATACCTACGGATAACCCTTTTTAACTTTTCAGCGGGATAAGTGATATCTCTTGGGAAAGCATGATATTTCTGGACTACCAGAGCTATTTTTTCAATATTTTCCTTACCAGTTGGTACAATCACACCATGCCCAATCTGAATAGTTGGATCATCACAGATATAAGTATACCCATTTCCACCTTCTTGAAACTCAACGACAACGAGATTCAACTCCTGATCAGGATCGAAAAGTGGTTCTGCTTTTGCACTGGTCTGGCACTCATAAAAAGTGAAACAATCTTTATTATCCTCTTCACCAAAGACCATAAAACTACCACAATTTGGGCATTTCCACATATAGAAGGAAGCCTCTGAAATGTCTTCATAGGAAATTGTATCATTACCATCTTTTTTATTCATGATTTCTACTAATAACTCATCCGAATAAACCGAATAAGCATTTGGATCAGGGGCTTTGTGGTCGTTCATTGCTTGACCACATCTACAAGTCCATTTTCCCATAATTAACCTCAGTCACGACTTAATTCTTCAAGGAAAAATTGATTGAGAGCTTTCCAGTCTTTCTTTTCCTCTGTAACACTTTGGACGTAGTAATCCAGCTCTTGGATATTTTTGATGATAAAGTCCTGAATTGGCTCTATCGGCTCAATTTCCATACCTTCAGGTCCCTTTACCTTTATATCAAGCAATCTAGACACATGCTCTTTCATTTCATCAGGGAGGAGTTCTTTGACCAAATCATCAAACAAAATCGGTGGAACAGAATGATGTTTTTCAATCCAACGACAAGCTAAAATAGGACGAAGTGCATAGAAATACTTTTTAGGTTTGACCTTATCTCCTGAAAGATACTTATTCATTTGAGTTCTAGCAGTATTCAAGTAATGGTGGAGCATCTTTTTCTCGGAAAAATACTGACTGACAAGCGGACGGATACGGTCAATAAAGCCTTCGTCTTGCTGGTAAACGATTGGCGACTGTAACCACTCAAAGAGGGTTGGATTTGACTTATAAAGCAACTTTAAAGCCTTGTCCAAATCCCAGCCACTCACATCCCAAGTATCGTCAATTGGTAGTTCGATGACATCGCGATGATCGTTCAAGCTTAGATAAAAATCTTGCTTGTGCTTGTATACAAAACGCACATCAAAATCACTATCTGGAGACTCAAAGCCCCAAGCGCGACTACCAGACTCAATTGCCCACAAAACAGTAACATCATAATCACGCTCAATTTCTGCTAGTTTTTCAGGTACCAAAACATTCATTTCTTCTTGTGTTTGCATGGTGGTTCTCTTTCTATATTCAAGCTACTTCTTCAGCTCGATTATTGATTAAGTCAATTGTTTGGACAATATTCCTCAATACTGGTATTTGATGTTGAAATAGTACTTGTACGGATCCATAAGATTTAAACGGTTCTTGTGTCAGCATTGACTTATCCATATAACCATTTTCAACGACATAATCGACAATTAATTTCACAAAAGAAATTTGCTTAGCATTAAGGCTTTCATCTGACAAGAACTTAGAAAACACTTGATTAGCGGCCTCTCTATTCAAACCAATAATCTCCCGCACCAATCTAGGAATAGCCTTGTTCTCATAGTGCTGCTGATAGTCAGTTTTACTTCCTAATTTTTCCCATAATAGAGTTTCTAATGCTAATAAATCTTGCGGAGTCAACCTCTTGTTATAATACAATTTAGAAATTGCTTCCTCATCCAAATGAGCTTTCAAATAATGCTCAACTTTTTCGTTATAGGATCGAAGATCATTTACCTGCAAATAAGGAGTGGTTTCATAAACAGTAGAAAGAATTCGATCTTCAAAATTGACATAATATATTATTCGGCTCGTTTTATCTAAGAATTGCAATAAATCCCTTAGAGAAAGGCGTATTTTTTCAAGTTCAGACAAGCTTACTTCCTCCCAAAATTCAGGTTCTTGAACTTTCCTGATAATTTCAGCCTGTGCAAAGACCTGAGGGATATTGCCAACAGAAGCAAGAGCCTGAGCAGTTTTCATAACTTGAGATATATGAGTCCGTGATGGCTTAGAGGTCAGTTGTCCTACTTGAATTTCTAACATCCATAAATCAAAGCGTCTCGCCATTTCATTTTCTTTATCTTCATCAAACATGAGAGGAGATATATGAGTATGAAGATTTTCACATGAAATCATTGTAAGATTTTGCCAATTTTCTAATTTCTTATAGGTATAAACCATATCTAAGACCATACGAACTCTAAAGTCTAACTCATTCAAATCCTCTACATGACTATGAAGTTCTGAGACGAGTTGCTGACGATACTCTCTTGCAAATGGATCCTCTTGATAGTGAAGGTCTTGCAGTTCACGAATCAAGTCCACCTTGATATTAAACAAACGCTGTGTTAAGGGAACAATATGACGTCCATTTCCTTCTCTCGGATCTGCTTTGAAGTATTCAAAGTTGTCACCATAATCAAATACCAAGAAGTTTTCCTTATCCTGATCAGGTCCAAACAAATCTTTACAGAGACGCGTTCCACGACCAATCATCTGCCAAAATTTTGTTTTTGAGCGAACTTTCTTGAAAAAGACTAAATTGACAACCTCTGGAACATCAATACCTGTATCCAACATGTCAACTGAAATTACAATTTGAGGGTATTTCTCTTTGATTTTAAAATCATCAATCAAGGTCTGATAATGTTTAATACTGTAATCAATCACCTGAGCATAGTCGCTCCCCTTTTCAGGATATCGTTTATTAAAAATCTCTCTAATAAATTCAGCATGATGATGATTCTTTGCAAAGATGATAGTTTTTCCAATCTCATCACCCGAAGCCGTCTGAATCCCTCTCGTCATTAGTTCATCTAGAACAATCTCTACTGTACCTTTATTAAAAATAAAGGAATTAAAAGCTCCAGCATCAATGTCTTTTTCTAGACTATCATCTTCAAATTGGCTATCAAAATATTCTTTATCTTCTTGGGATAGATCATCGTAATGAAGCCCATCTGTAGGTAATTCTAACTTGGTTTCAATCGAATGATAGGATACCAAGTAGCCATCCTCAACAGCCTTTTCAAGATCATAAGCATAGGTAGGAACACCATTTTCCAAGTTAAAAAATCCATAAGTATTTTTATCAAGATCCTGACGAGGTGTGGCCGTTAAGCCTACGATTCTAGCATCAAAATAATCAAAAATGGCCTTGTATTTTTGATAAATGGAGCGGTGGGACTCGTCAATAATGATAAGATCAAAATGACCAACAGTGAAAGGGCGTTGAATGACTTCTTCCTGATCACTAATAGCTCCAATCATGGTCGGATAAGTAGAAAACACCATACGACTTGATCGTGCCCCAGCTTTATCCTCTAAAAAGTTACAAACCGAAAGATCTGGAAGTAATTTCCTAAATGAATCATAGGCTTGTTTTACAAGAGATGTTCGGTCAGCTAGAAAGAGAACATTTTTGACCCAATTATGACGTGAAAGGATATCAACAAGAGAGACTGCTGTTCGAGTTTTCCCAGAACCAGTTGCCATTACCAAAAGAGCTTGTCTTCGATTGTTAGAAAAAGCCTCACAAACACTTGCAATCGCATGTTTCTGGTAATATCTTCCAGAGATATCGTCTCTGATTTTACTAGAAATATCCTCAAGTGGTTTTTGCAAATGTCGTCTATCCATCAATAATTGCAATTCATCTTGAGAATAGAATCCTGCGACCTGGCGACGATTTACACCATCAAGAATGTAGTGCTTGAGGCTATTTGTAATAAAACAAATCGGTTGGTAACCTATTTGTTCCTCTAGCGCTTTAGCATATTCCTTAACTTGTACTTCACCGACTTCTGGATTAACTGCAGCCTTTTTGGCTTCAATAATTGCTAAAATCTTTCCATTTTTACCATAAAGGACATAATCGCAATAACCTGTTCCTGAGCCGTGTTTCAGTCCATTAACAGCGACTTCAACTCGACAATTTTCTTCAAATGTCCAACCCGCTAAGCGTAAATCAATATCAATAAAGAGTTTTCTCGTCTCAGCCTCAGATAACTGATCGATATGAAAGGAAACCTCTTGCCGTTGAGCAGCAGTTTCACGTTTTTCTGTATAATTCTCTTGAACTTCCAAGGACTGGACAGCCATTTGTTCATGAAAGTCAGGCATAACAGGTAAACTGTCTTGCAGTTCCACCATGGCTTGTGGTGTTTCTCTTTTCTTGACATTCTCTGAAATTGGCAATAACTTCTCGTCAAAATAACGTTCCACAAATTCATTGCTGTAGCAGTAATCAATAAAGTTTACGAACTGGTACAAATGATGTAAGGCTAAAATCGCTTCGCGTTCCTTGATCTCCCCACCATGAGCAGCATGATTACCCCAACGTATCAAGAGAACCATTTGACTATGAAGCTCTGGATCTACGATTTCTCTAAAGTCATCATCCCACACCAATGAAGACAAGGTAGCACGATAGGGGGCTTCCAAATAGGAATCATGGCTATAAATCCAATGAACAGCCTGCTCCAAGGCACGACGCGCCATGAAAGCTGTCGCTACAGTGGATGTCCCAATCATATTTTCAGCTTCTATACAGGGCCTCGAAAAAGATTCATACTCCTCGTTATTTAAAAGAAAATCAAAATTTCCCATTTTTCTCTCACTTTGACTAAATAGATACCTATATTATACTAGATTTTAAGCTATTTCTCCACAGTTTTATAGCCATCTGACAAGCAAATTGTGATTTGTCTACCTGAGCCACAAAGTCTGCGAACTCGTTTTGGAGGGAAAGAGGGGGGAGGGGGATGGAAATATCTAATAAATCTGATTTGGTTAAGCTAGGTATCGTTACAGCTTTATTTAACTTTTCAAAATTGTATAATTGACAGAAATAGAATAAATATTCTGAGTTTATTTTTTCTAAAGTAGGTTCTAAACCAAACGCTGTATCTACATTCCAAAAGTTTTCTCTTACTAAAATCGGTTTATTTATATTTCCTTTACGTCCAATAATTACCGAATTTTTTTTCACAATCCAATCTTTAGCATATCCTATAATTCCGCCACTTCCATAAATAGGGAATTGTCCGTTTTTATCTTCAACAATCTTTTGATTTTTACCATTTCTTATAGTAAGAATCTCGTTCCATTTGCTAATTTTCCATTCTTTGTCATTAAGAATAACATCCCCAAATATCTCGTTAAATCGGGATTTTATAAGGCTTAAGAGTAATCTAGATTGATGTCTTCTTTTTAAAATCTGTTTATCTAAATTCTCTAAATTCTGAATAATCTTTTCTTGAACATCAATATCTTCATGGAACGTAACTTCAAACTCCGAAAATTGAGTTTTATTGATTGTTGGGACAACGGGTGCATTGGAAATAAAATCCAATTTAGGTTTATTATATAGCAATAAATATGCTAAATATTTAGATAAAATTAATTTATTCGGAACAATTGCATTAATTTGTTGATTAAATGATAATTCAGATTCAGAAATCATAACTTTACCAATTATACCTATACAAGTTACTAATACCGAATTTTTGGGGACGATTCTGGCACTGTTTCGTGCATTCTCAGATATATAGTTTTTATTTCCTTTTGATGACGAAATTTCATCTATAGTTTTAAAGTCATCTGGTTTTATAAAAGGGATATCATTACTATCATAAAATTCTAATGTTTTTTTACTAGGTGTATTTCCTGTAATAATTTTTCCAAGATCACCCAACTTCACTTTCTTCACGCAACCACCTCTTCGAAATATCGGGATTTGCACTTAAGAGATGAATTTCTGATGGGAATGTTTAACATTACTTTGGTTGACCATAGCATAGGCTAAGGTTGTGTCAATTTTGCTGTGACCTAGAAGTTTTTGGACTTGTTCGATAGGCATTCCCTTATCAATTGCCTTTGTTGCTAGTGTTCTTCTAAATTTATGTGGGTGGACCTTTTGGATTCCAAGCTTTTGACCTAACTTTCTTAATCGAATCTCAACACCAGCTATTCCAAGTCTCTGGGCTTTTCCAAGCAAGGTAACAAAAAGAGCTGGATGATTATCTTCTCTGCTATTGATATAGTTCCTTAAATGAATTTTCGTACGAGCATCAAAGTAAACAGGTCTCTCCTTTTTACCTTTCCCAAATACAACACATTCACGATTTTCAAAGTCAATATCTGATCGATTCAGCTGTACAAGTTCTCCCACGCGCATTCCTGTTGAAGCTAGCAGATCGATCATTGCTAAATCCCTTGAGTTTTCACAATTGTCTCGCATGATTTCAAGATGTTCATCAGTATAAGTTTCTTTCACAGTTTGTTCGGTCTTAATCTTTTTTATCCGTCGAATAGGATTTTTGATGATATATTCCTCCTGCTCAAGCCAAGCAAAAAACGAAGACAGGATTCGTCGGATATTGTCCAAATTTGCTTTGCTGCAATCTTTTTCTGACTGATACTGTGCTAGATAACTTCTCAAATCATCTGTTGTCAGTTGTGTTACAGACTGCTTTATGCTTGTAAATAAGTTTTCAATGGTTCTTTGATAATAACGAATGGTTTTTGCACTACAACCCTCCACCTGTTTAGCAGTAATAAACAAGGCTAACAAGGAATTATTCGTATACTTCTGTTGATTTACACCACTCACTAAATGACGCTCTAAACTCTCCCGTAATGCTAGTAATTGTGCATTGTTTAAAAGGGGTAGCATTTCTTGAATGATGATTGTCACTTTTGTTTCCATATATTCTCACTTTCATTATTTTAATAAAAAGAGACAATATTAGTTTTCTGAATTACAGAATTCTAATACTGTCTGTTTATCTATTTTTTACTTATAGGATTTAAATATCCAAGCTTAAATTTGGCCATTAGCTCTAAATGAATGTTCTGAGATCCATTTGGTGTAGCTACCTAACCTTTCATCTGTTAAGGATTCTACTGCGATAGTTACACACATATCGACCGCTTCTTCAACTGTTACAGAAAAACGATAACCATTTAACTGTAGAAATTTCACCAAAACGAAGAAAGCAGTTCGTTTATTAGCGTTGGCAAAAACATGCTTCTTGATCAATTGGACAAATAGTATCGTTGCCTTATCAAAAATTGTTGGATAAAGAGGTTTACCGAAGACAAATTGTTCTGGTAAATTGACAATCATATTTAAGGCAGAAGGACTAACTGTTTGAATTTTTTCATTAGGTGAATACCGTTGAATTGCTAAAGCATTGATTTTTTCGATTTGCCTTTCTGTTAGATAGACTGTCATTTTTCCACCAAAGCTTTGAAAACATCATCGTATTCGTCAAAAATTTTGTCCAAATTTAAGTCAAAGGCATCATCAGATACATAAGAAATCTGATGTCCAGACTCTTCGGGAGTAAAGATAATTTCACCACTTGGTAACAATTTCGCTTCGTATTTTACACCACTTGGAATATTGAATTCACTTGGAATGGTAATGGTGATTGAATTTCCTTGTTTTCTTGTTTTTACTACCATCTGATTTCCTCCTTTGAAGTATTATAACAAATAATTACCGTAATTACAATGACAGAATATCAACCAAAATACTCCTGCATAAGAGATTTCTTCAAAGTTTCAAGTTCTTCTAGTGATTTTTGAATTGCCAATTGTGATTTGTCGACCTGAACCACAAAGTCTGCGAACTCGTTTTGGAGGGAAAGAGGGGGGAGGGGGAGAAGTATTTTTTTTAATTTTGTAATTGGTAACTGAGGCTGAGCACTTCCTGATATCACTCGACTATAATTATTATTCCTTAAAACGTGAATAATAAATTTCTGATTTAGATTTGGTTTCTTAGGACGTAATATTACCATACCTGAATTTATGCGTAAATGTTTATATTTTATTGATTCATCGTAGTACGCTACATTTCCAACAGTACCTCTTGTTGTCAAGACTATATCATAACGCTCAAGTTTGCCTTTTCTAAGCAATTTATCCTTTGTTTCAGTAATAAATTGATTTGTAAAAAATGAAAATCCATTTTTTGTAACATTCTTTGTATTTAAAAATAAGCAATATTCTTCATCAAACAACTCATCTGATTTCGGATAATTTTTTCCTCTATCACCATCTATAATATCAAATAGATTATCAATACTTTCAAATTGTTTATTTCCCCCAAACATCTCGTTAAATCGGGATTTGACGAGCAGATTAAGCTCTTCAAGTTGTTCTTGTCTCATTGAAATTAGCTTGCTCAACAAATCTAGTTTCCTTGAGATCTTCTGTTGCTCTTTTAAACTTGTATAAGAAACTATAATATTATCAAAATATTTTTTAGTTAAATGCTTCATAGTAGAACCATGAGTATTTTTGACAGCATCTTGTAACCCTTTTTCAACAACATATTTGAAATAAGATTTATTAATATCTAGCTTATCAAAAACAGCTTTAAAAATATGTTGATTTAATACAGCTGTCTTACCGTACCACTGAAAAACACCTAGAGTTCCCGACCAAGAAATAAGAATATCACCAGTTTCAACAATATACTTTTTATCAATCTTACCAGAATAATAATTAATTTCCTTTGAAGTTTTTGTAAGATTCTGAATCCTTATTATCTCTTTTCCTTCAGTTGACCAATCTTGTGGTTTAAAAGCATAACCATTAATAAAAGTTGCCACTTCCCCCAACTTCACTTTTTTCATACATGCATCTCCCTACTTTAGTAATTCTTCTAACTCTGCTAAGCCAGCTTGAATTTCTTTTTCTAGATCATTGATTTTCTTTAAAATAACTTCTGTTGGTTCATAGTCAACTTTTTCATACTCGATTTCTTTGTATTTATTGATGGACAAATCAAAATCATTTTCCTTAATCTCATCAACTGGAACAAAGAAGGACTGGTCTGTTCTCTTGCGATCTGCTTCTTTCTCTAATTGATGGAATCGTTGAATAATATCTGGAATATCATTTTCGTTGATAGGCTGGCGTTTATCATCTAAACTCAGACCGTCTGTTTTCATATCGTAAAACCAAACCTTATCCGTTCCACCATTTCCAGTCTTAGTGAAGATAAGGATAGCGGTTGAAACTCCAGCATAAGGCTTGAAAACACCACTTGGCATCGAAATAACTGCATCTAGTTTATGATGCTCAACGATTTCCTGACGAATCCCTTTATGAGCTTTAGAGGAGCCAAAGAGGACACCGTCCGGTACAATAACAGCTGCACGTCCACCTGGCTTCAAAGTGCGTAAGAAAAGGGCAAGGAAAAGCAACTCTGTCTTCTTAGTCTTAATCGTAGCCAACAAATCGCCAGAGGTTGAATCATAATCAAGAGATCCTTTGAAAGGTGGATTGGCTAAAACTAGAGTATATTTATCAGCTTCTTCATTATCTTGAGAAAGCGAGTCTAAATAGCTAATTTGTGGATTCTCAACCCCATGGAGCATCATGTTCATAGCCCCAAGTCTCAACATTGTCGTATCTGTATCATTCCCATGAAACATAGTATTGTGGAAATGCTTTACACTGTCAATATTTGTTTGCCACTCTTCTTTTCTTCGGTCTAGGTAGCGACTTGCAGAAACTAAAAATCCTGCAGACCCCATGGCAGGATCTGAAATAATATCCGTAATTGTCGGTTGCATTAGCTCAACCATCATATCAATGATATGACGAGGAGTACGAAATTGTCCATTTGCCCCTGCCTGAGATAATTTTGACAATAGATACTCATAGATGTCTCCAATATCATTTATACTTTGTTTGTCACTATAAAACTCCGTATCCGATCCTTTAGTTGGAAATTCATCCAATATAGAAATTACTTTTTGGAGTGTAGCAGGTTTATTGATTTGAAAAATCGCTTCACGCATATAACGTGAGAAAGCTGTATCGTCAGTATCCCCTTTCAGATTCTTAATAAATGGAAAAATCTCTTGTGACATCAGGCGATAAACTTCTTGCGCATCTCCTAAGTTCTTAAAGGTTGACCAACGATATTCAGGTTTATCCTTTGGGAAAATTCCCTCATAGGAAATTCCTAAAAATTCAGCATCATTTTCTCGTCCAAGTTCAACTCTGTCCAAATCCTTCATAAATAAAAGATAAGTCAATTGCTCAATGTTGGTCAAAGGATTCGCATTCCCCTCTGTCCATAGCATTTCCCAAAGCTGATCAATCTTATTCTTTAATTCGCCTGTAATCATATTTTACCTCTCAAAATGTTTCAATTTTAAAAATCTGACATACAAAATTTTAAAACTTCTTATACCCCATTTTATCAGAATCCTAGAACATTATCAAAAAATTATTATAGTATCTACAGAAAAAAGCCTCCAAGAGGCTTTTTCTCATCTGACAATATCTTTATACATGTCTGGTCTTCTATCTCTAAAGAGACCCCAGTTCAGGCGCTCCTTCGCTCCCTTGTCAAGGTCATAAGTGGTTAAGAGGATGGCTTCAGCTTGTCTATCTGCTTGAGTCAAGATAGCTCCTGTTTCATCGGTCATAAAGGATGAACCGTAGAAGTTAAGACTGGAACTTTGTCCCCCATTTTCCTCGCAAGGAGTGACTTCTTCTAAACCATAACGATTGGCTGCAATAACTGGCACAATATTTGCTGCTGCATGTCCCTGCATGGTACGTTGCCAATGACCA
This sequence comes from Streptococcus sp. KHUD_014, assembly GCF_051106275.1. Classification (GTDB taxonomy): domain Bacteria; phylum Bacillota; class Bacilli; order Lactobacillales; family Streptococcaceae; genus Streptococcus. Next base: position 1,062,293 of record NZ_CP193666.1, read on the forward strand.
CAACTATCTGTATCCAAAATCGGCTCCGAACCAATGGCTGTTGGATAAAAGAGTAATTCTGCACCATTTAGTGCAAGGCAACGGGCAGTTTCAGGGAACCACTGATCCCAACAGATGCCAATACCAATCTTGGCATAACGAGTATCCCAGACCTTGAAACCAGTATTTCCAGGTGTGAAAAAGAATTTCTCCTGATAATAATGGTCATCTGGTATATGAGTTTTACGATAAACGCCCAGTATTTCTCCATCTGCATCAATGACAGCAATAGAATTGTATAAGACATTACCATCTTTTTCATAAAAACTGATTGGTAAAACGACCTTTAGTTCCATGGCAATCACTTTAAAATGCTGAATAGCCGTATTTTCTGTCACCGACTGGGCATACTGGTAGTAGTCATACTGACGCTCCTGACAGAAATAGGGACGTTCAAATAATTCGGGTAAAAGAATAATTTGTGCACCTTGTTCTGCAGCCTGACGTACTAAACGCTCTGCTGTTTGAATATTTGTTGCCACATCCTTGGCACATTGCATCTGAATGGCTGAAACTTTTACATTTCTCATCTTTTTCTCCTATTCTGGGATTTGTTGGGTGATACAGTGAATATTGCCACCACCTAAGAGAATATCTCTGGCTGGAATTCCGACAACTTTACGGTCTGGGAAACACTTACTGAGGATATCTAAGGCTACTTGGTCATTGACATCTTGAAACTGAGGAACCAAGATTGCCTTGTTAGCAATATAGAAATTGACATAGGAAGCAGCAAGCCTTTCACCAGCGTAGCGTTCTTCTTCCCCTTCTTCGTAGATGTAGCCTGGCAAATCCTCTTCTGTCACAACTTGTCGAACTGCAGGGATAGGCAATTTATGAATGGTAAACTTCCGTCCTTTTGCATCTGTTTCCTGTTCTAAGAGCTCTAAATCAGCTACAGACATGGCATACTGAGGATCGTTTTGATCATCTGTCCAAGCCAAAACAAGCTCAGCAGGACCAACAAAGGCAGCAACATTATCAACGTGTTCATTGGTTTCGTCCTGATAAATACCATAAGGAAGCCAGATAACTTTTTCAGCGCCAAGGCACTCTAATAAGGTATTTTCGATTTCTTCCTTACTAAGATGAGGATTGCGACCAGAACTAAGCAAGCAACTTTCAGTCACGAGAATGGTTCCTTGACCATCGCTATGTATCGCTCCACCTTCTAGGACAAAAGGTTTGGCATCATAAACAGGCATTTCCAAGGCCTCAGCAAAACGACTGGCTACTTGGTCATCATCTTCATAATCTTGATAAAGACCATCAACAGCACCACCCCAAGCATTGAAAGCCCAATCTACTGCCAACTTTTCTCTTTTATCATTGATGAGAATGGTCGGCCCTGTGTCACGCGCCCAAGCATCATTGGTAGGAATATCTAGACAAACAATCTTGTCTCCAAGGTAATCTTGGGCTTCAGCTAAGTGGTCTTGTTCCACCAAGAGATAAACGGTTTCCCCTTCTGCTATGGTTTTGATAATCTGGCTAAATGCTCTTTTAGCAGCTTTACCTTGAAAAGGCCATGATCCTGGTCTTGTAGGCCAGATCATCAAAGTTCCGTGATGGGGTTCGTACTCTGCTGGCATACGATAGCCTAATTTTTTTGGACTGTCCATCATGATAATCTCCCTTTAAAATCTTGATAGCCAAAGGCTTTGACTAAGCTGCAGTCTCCCTGTTCGTCCATGAGATAGAGACTTGGCAATCCAATACCATTAAAAGTATTATTTTTGACAAAAGAATAAATGGCCATGTCTTCGAAATAGAGGCGATCGCCGATTTCAATCGGTTTTTCAAAGCTGTAATCCCCAATGATATCTCCTGTCAGGCAAGTATTTGAAGAGAGTCTATAAGTATAAGGTTTTTCTTGCGCTTCAAATCCATCTCTCAATGGAGGACGATAAGGCATCTCAAGGACATCTGGCATATGGCAGCTTGCTGAAGCATCTAACACCAAGGTCTCAATCCCGTTTTCAACAATATCCAAGACTTCTGTCGCTAAATAACCCGCATTAAGGGCAATGGCTTCTCCAGGTTCAATGTAGACGTCAAGGTTATAAGTTTCTCGAATGCGTTTAATCTCAGAAATCAGTAAGTCCACATCATAGTCATCTCTCGTAATATGATGACCACCACCCATATTGAGCCATTTGACTTGGTGTAAATAGGCACCAAACTGGTCTTCTACTGCTTTCAAAGTCGTTTGTAAATCATCTGCCCCTTGCTCACAGAGGGTATGAAAATGAAGTCCATCAACCAAATCCAATAAATCACTAGGTATCTTGTCTGAAGTCACTCCAAAACGAGATCCAGGAGCACAAGGGTCATAAAGCGCGTGGTCACCCTGCGTTGAACATTGAGGATTGATGCGAAGACCGACACTGATACCAACTTCACGACAAGGTTGACCATATTTTCGTAATTGTATCTCTGAGTTAAAAACAATATGATCAGATATTTGCAGTAGCTCTTCCATATCTGATTCCTTGAAAGCAGGCGCAAATACATGGACTTCCCCAGGGAATTCTTCCCTAGCCAACTTAGCTTCAAAGAGTCCACTAGCCGTTGTACCAGAGAGATACTGGCTAATCAAGGGATAGGTTTTATAGAGAGAATAAGCCTTTTGAGCTAGCAAAACCTTACAACCTGCCTTTTCCTGAACCTCTTGCAGAATGCTACAATTTTCTTCTAGTTTTGCTAAATCAATGACATAGGCTGGCGTTGGTACTTGTTCTAATTTCATTAGTCCACCATTTGTGGGTTTTCTACCACAACCCATGGCAAACCGTATTTATTTAAAGTTTCCATGAATGGGTCTGGATCCAACTCTTCAAGGTTATAAACTCCAGGCTGTTTCCATGTACCATCCATAACTAATTTTGTCCCAATCATGGCTGGAACACCTGTTGTGTAAGAAATGGCTTGTGAACCAACCTCTGCGTAACATTCCTGATGGTCGCAAACATTGTAAATGTAGATGGTCTTTTCAACGCCATCTTTAACACCAGTAAATATACATCCGATATTTGTTTTTCCAACAGTACGTGGGCCAAGGCTTGCAGGATCTGGAAGCAAGGCTTTCAAGAATTGGATTGGTACGATTTCTTGTCCGTTAAAATTAATAGTATCTGTACGAAGGAGACCAACGTTTTCCAAGCATTTCATGTGAGTTAGATAAGATTGGCCAAAAGTCATAAAGAAACGAATGCGTTTAACACCTGGAATATTCTTTGCTAATGATTCGATTTCTTCATGGTGGAGGAGATACATGTCTTTTTGACCAACTTGAGGGAAATCATACTCACGCTTGATAGACATAGCTTCGACTTCTACCCATTTTCCATCTTCCCAGTAAGAACCTGGTGCAGAAACCTCACGTAGATTGATTTCTGGGTTAAAGTTTGTCGCAAATGGATAACCGTGGTCACCACCATTACAGTCTAAAATATCGATATAGTGGATTTCGTCAAAGTAATGTTTGAGTGCATAAGCTGAAAAAACGCTGGTAACACCTGGGTCAAAACCAGAACCAAGCAAGGCAGTCAGACCTGCTTCCTTGAATTTTTCTTGATAAGCCCATTGCCATGAGTAGTCAAAGTAGGCTGTAAAACCAAGTTCCTTACAACGTTTCTCATAGATGGCACGCCACTCAGGATCTTCTGTATCCTCTGCCTCGTAGTTAGCTGTGTCAATATAGTGCACACCTGTTGCCAAACAAGCATCCATAATAGTCAAATCTTGGTATGGTAGAGCTACGTTCAAAACAGCTTCTGGTTTGTAGCTTTCAATCAAGGCAATAACTTCTTCTACCTTGTCAGCATCAAGAGCAGCTGTCTCAATCTTAGTATTTGTTTTACCTTCTAATTTAGCCTTCAAGTCATCACATTTTGACTTGGTACGGCTTGCAATCATAATCTCTTTAAAAGTTTCGCTGTCTTGACAAATCTTTGAAATAGCAACTTGGGCAACGCCCCCACATCCAATAACTAGTAAACGACTCATTTTTTTCCTTCCTCTTCTTCTAAAATGTCCTCAACATACTTGGGCAGCATAAAGGCTCCTACATGTAAGTTTGCAGTGTAATATTCTGTGAAAAGCTGGCGTTTTTTCCAACCTTCCTTGTCAAAATCTTTGACAGGGTGATATTTTTTCGATGCAAACCCAAATAACCAATAACCTGCAGGACTGGTAGGGATATGTGCCTGATAAACTCGACTGATTGGAAAGGCTTGATTGACCTTGCGGTGCATGCTTCGACAAGCTGACTCATCTTCGTCAAAGAAGGGACTACCATGCTGATAAATCATGATTCCGTCCTCTTTCAAGGCTCTGTAACTATTGCCGTAAAATTCCTTAGTGAAGAGCCCTTCCGTATGACCAAAGGGATCTGTCGCATCATTGATAATGATATCGTAATCATCTTCGCAGTTCCGTAAAAAGCGAAGCCCATTTTGGTAGTAGATGGTAACACGAGGATCATCTAGACCAGCAGCGAATTCTGGGAAGTATTCTCGACAAACCTCAACCAGCATCTCATCTGGTTCTACAATATCGATTTGTTCCAATTCTGGATAGAGAGTTAATACTTGGGCAACACCACCATCACCACCCCCAATAACCAAGACTTTCTTTGGATTGGGATGGACAGCCATAGGAACGTGAACTGTCATTTCGTTGTAGACAAAGTCATCTGCATCTGAGAACAAGACGTGCCCATTTAAAATCAATATCTTTCCAAAAGCTGGCGTATCTAAAACTTCAATATCCTGCCATTCACTTTTACCTGCGTAAAGTTGCTTAGCTGTTCTCAAGGACAATTTCACATCTGGAGTATGAACTTCAGAAAACCATAAATCCATTTACTTCTCCTTTCTCTCAATGACATTAATGTGGTTGACCTCTGGATCTTCCGTTCCTTGGAGAGAACAACCACGTTCTTTAGCAAATTGGATATAATCGACAAGACCTTGTGTAATGCGTTCACCGGGCGCTAGGATTGGAATTCCTGGAGGATAACACATGACAAATTCCCCACAGACTTGCCCAACGGACTCGTCCAAGGTTAAGCTTCTTCTCTCTGAGTAGAAGGCTTCCTGAGGAGACAGCACCAACTCTGGTTGGATATATTCGCCAGCAATCAAGTCTTTTCCATCTCTAGAATAAAGTCTCTTGATATCAGCTAGAGCACCAACCAAGCGTTCAATGTCTTGGATACGGTCACCAATCGAAATGTAGGCCAAGATATTGCCAATATCACCAAACTCAATCTGAATGTCATATTCATCACGTAAGAGGTCATAAACTTCAATACCTGTTAAACCAATTCCCTGAGTGTAAACTGACAGCTTGGTCACGTCAAAATCACAAACGGTCACGCCATCTACTAACTCTTTTGAGTAGGCATAGTAGCCACCGATGGCATTGATTTCACGACGAGCGTACTCAGATAGCTCAATAACCTTCTCAAATGACTCTTTACCACGAAGGGCCAGATTGCGGCGTGAAATATCCAAACTAGACATTAACAAATAGGATGCTGATGTTGATTGGGTTAGGTTAATGATTTGACGTACGTACTCAGGATTCATCTGATCCCCAACTAAAAGAAGTGAACTTTGTGTCAAGCTACCACCAGACTTATGCATAGACACTGCTGACATATCTGCTCCTGCATCCATAGCAGATAGAGGAAGTTTATCTGTAAAGTGGAGATGAGCACCGTGTGCCTCGTCTACTAAGACTTTCATTCCTGCAGCATGGGCCATCTCTGTTAGCCCCTTAAGATCTGAACAAATCCCATAGTAGGTTGGATTGTTTATTAGGATAGCCTTGGCATCCGGATGGTCCTTAATAGCTTGTGCCACACGATCATTTTCAAGCCCCAAAGCAATACCGATTTTGGGATCCACACTCATCTCGATATAGATGGGAATAGCTCCACATAAAACGAGTGCATTGATGGCTGATTTATGGACATTTCGTGGTAGGATGATTTTATCCCCTGCTTTACAGGTGGAAAGAATCATGGTTTGCACGGATGAGGTTGTCCCGCCAATCATTAAAAAGGCATGAGCAGCACCAAATGCTTCTGCTGCTAGTTCCTCTGCATCTCTGATAATCGAAATAGGATGCCCAAGATTGTCCAAGGACTTCATAGAATTGACATCAATACCAACGCATTTTTCCCCTAAAAGTTCAACTAACTCTGGATTCCCACGGCCACGCTTATGACCTGGCACATCAAAAGGTACAATCCTTTTTTTTCGTAACTTAACTAACCCCTCATAAATGGGAGCTTGGTTCTGATTTAACATTATAAAGACATACTCCTTTACTGTATTTTTCACACCTTAATTTAACTTAGGCGCCAAGGATACTTATGAAAAAAGAGCAGGTTGGCACCTGCTCTACAATCTACTGACGTGTTTATGTTTGTTTCTTTTGAGTATGTCTGTTCCTGATGTTTCCTAACTCTCTAGTAGCAAATATTACGTACTTTATTGATCGTTTCACAAGATGACGTGTGCTTTCACCACACTAACAAATGTATACGAATTAGAACTAATGTTCTAACATCAACTTATAAAAGTAGGCTTTTAACCCTATCAATAATGTGGCTTTTCAACCACGCTTCGGCATTCAACCCTGCCTGTCCGTAGGCATTTTTTACTCGGGTTTATATTTGCTAGAAAACATCATCTCATTTTCTAAGCTTCATTACTATATCATGTTTTCAGAGACTTGTAAAGTATTTTTAGAACTTTTTTTAAATAATTTACTATTTAGTTCGTGTAATTTATTCAACCAAGAAATAGAAATCGTTTTAAATTTAAATCAAAAACAAAAAAAGGAACTAAATAAATTAATTCCTTTAGATAGGCATAAGCAAATTCAACTATTCAAAATTGTATTTACTCATCACGCGCTACTTTGGCAGCTAGTTCAAAATCAGTCATCAAATAATTTTCATCTAGACGGATAAGACTATAATACTCATTCCAAAATAGAGAGTCACTGTTACTTGACCACTGTAATCCATACCACAATTGAGTGACATCACTTGTATGTGATGGGGGGATTGACCATAGATGCTTTTTGAAAGTTTCTTGAACAAGTGGAACATCCAGTCGACTAGTCAAGTCGAGTTCATCCAATTTCAAAATTATAGAATGTTCTTTAGCTGCTTCAATGCTTTCCTTATTAAATCGAATCTGAATAACCTTAGAATCTTCTAAAACCACGTCCTTATCTTCTGCCCCGTAAAAGGAAATACTCCCAAGAACTATGCCATCTTTTGCAAAGAGATAGGGAGCGTAGGGAACAGCATTGCTATCAAGTCTGAAGCCTTTTTCGATAGTGACTGATTTATCTCCTGCATACTTTTGGAAATTGCCATCTGTCAGGAGGTCTTCGTAGTCGCTAGCACCATCTCCCTGTCTTACATAGATATCAAATCCAGCTTCCATCAGATCACTTGCTTTGGTTTCTGCTAACGTAATTTTACTTTCATTAATTTGCAAAATCGGTGCTTGAGGTGGGAGTCCAATCGTGAGATGAAACATGACTCCTACTAGAAAGACCATCAAGGTTATAAGGAGGGCAAGTAATGACTTTCCAGTCCTTTTTCTTGCATTGAAAAGGGCCATTAGAGCAGGTAGGAGGATCATTTTGGCTAAAATAGAATTCCCAACTCCACCTCTATTTAAGGTTTGAAAGGCAAACATCCCTGCGATTGCAATCAGTGTCAGGTAGATCAAAATCTCACCTAGACCCAGTTTTTCTGTTCGAGTTTGTTGATTTACAGGGGTTTCGTACAATGATTTCCCATTCTCTTTCCTTTTCTTTAGAAAAAGATAAAAGCCCAGACCTAGTAGCAGATTAAAAATTGCAAAAGCAATTAAAGTACCTATAATCACCGTTCTAGCCATGGCTCTCTACTCCTTTAAGTTCTCTCTCAAATCTTATCTTTCTCTTTAATGTCCAATTCCCAACTAATAAAACCAGCAAGAAGAAGGGGCCACCTTCAATCAGTACAATCGGTAAAGCCAGTATAGCAATCATCAAAAAACTAGCTTTCTTTTGACGCCAACTACCGCCCCATTCTCCGTTTATCAGCTGACCCAAATAGTCGATGTAGTCAGTATACATCATAAACAAAGGATTTTGGAAATCACTGGTCTTAAGGTAAATGAACAAAGCAGAATTTAGAAAAACATAAAGAATTCCAAGGACTAGAATAATCTTTTGACTAGTTCGACTAGCCTCTAGAACGATTTTTTCTCTCTTCTTTGGTTTTATTTCCTTGAGACTTGGATTCTTACAAGAGAGTTTTTCAAATCTATAGACCAGAAATCGGTAGAGATAATACTTTTTTATATCACGCTTCATAAAACCCCCAATCTAGGAAGGACATTCAAATATAAATCATGGTCTAAACATCTAATTTCAAGGAATTTCCTTCCAAATAAACGGCTTTTGACTCAGTGATTTTGATTTTTTGATCTTCTGAAAAGCCAATGGTTTCACCGTCCTTTAAGGTGACATCACTGCCTAAAACATACTGAAGAATAGACAAGAGGAAATAATATAAGTCATCGCTATTCATAGGAGACTCGATAATTTCAATCTCAGTTTTTCCAAACTCTTTCAAACCATAAGTGTAAATACTAGTTTTATCACCCTGGTTGATAATTCCCATATAAATCCAGAGTTGAAGGGGAAGCATTTCTTCTTTCAAAAGGTCAGCCAGGTCTAGATAAAGATCTTTGGGCAAGAGCAAGGTGGTAGATCCCTGATAAATACCAATAGCTGATTGACTAGTTTTTAGGATAGAGGCATTGACTTTAGTTAATAGGGAATAAGTTTCTACTGGCGAAAGATTGTCAGACAAAATAGAAACAATGGCGTGTTGTGTGTGCTCCTGTGTTTCCTTCTCAACATCCTGCCAGAGGTAAGAATAGGCATACAATTCTTCAAATTCTTGACTTGGGATAGGCAAATCCATTAAAGCTAGCGCAACGAGAGCACCATCAATCACAAAGGTTGCACTAGAATCATCCCCAGAAACTTCAGAAATTTCAAGCCCCCAATGAGATTTCAATTCCTGAACGACCTGGTCTAAAGAATAGGCCTGCTTGCCTTTGAAGAGGGGCATGGACAAGATCAGTTGTTTTTTCTTCTCTGACTTTTCTTTCTTACTAGCAAATAGATTTTTTAAAAAATTCATAGGACTTCTCCTTTTTTCATATTAGTTGGGAAGCAAAGCTATCTTGGTCAAAGTGAGTCGAGATACCAAGTTTCCTCGTCCTCAAAACCGTAAAATTTCTCATCAAGTAGCCAATTTCCATCCACCAATCTAAGAACAAACTGATGCTTCATTTCTAATGCTTCTTGAAAATGGGTGATAATTCTTGCTTCTTCAGCTTTTGTCATGATAAAATCTACAGAAAAATCATTCCTTTTAACATAGTTATACTCACTTGGGGAGCCATAAGTATTTCGAACTCCTTCTTCCAAGCATTTTTTAGTCACGCGTCCAGTTAGAAGTTGGATTTGTCTATGAAAATAGTCATCCATAAGTTCATTCCACTTGGGATGAACTTGATTTGCTGGGATGGCAAGGGCTTCTTTTTCCTTATCCAGTGCTCTGTTACGCTCAAAAATTTCCTCTTCTAACAAGGTTAAACTTTTGAGTAAATCAAGCAAGGGTGGAATGATTATTTCCACCATAGCTCGATAGTTTTCAGGGGTATTTTTATAGTTCACTCTCATGATTACTCTCTTAACCCTCCTGGATTAATTGCTTTAATTCTAAGTCTGAAAGAAAGCCTTCCATGTAGAGTTTCCTAAGTAAATCTTTATCTACGATAATTTCATAATAGTCAGTCACAAACTCATGAAATCTCTCAAAGCTATCGAAAAGGTAAGAAAGCAACCATTCTCCACCATCCTGATCTTGGTAAGTCTGTTGATGCGCGTGACCGTCATACCAGATAAAGAAGGTTGTTTCATCTTTTTGGTCTTCTGAATAAAGTGAAAGATACTTTTCGTCCAGTCCTTTATAAAAACTATCGATGATATCTTGATTCCACTCGTCAGCAGCAAACTGGCTTAAACTACTTTCATGATCGAAGCCTTTTATAAGGATCATTTTATCAGTCAAAATCACATCTAAAGAATCACCAGATCCATTGTCAATAAGGTAGCGGAGTCCATAGTCTTCCTCAGTCTTATTCAAGAGTCTGAGCCAATCCTCACTCGGATCTGTCAGATACTCATCAATGACTAGCAAGGCATCTAAGCGAGTCTTTATCTTTTCCCAATCAATCTTTCTCATCTCTAAAAACCTTCCATCTTATTCTTGCAATTTATCAAGATCACAAGCCCTATAACGAGCTGTTAGATAGCCTGAAAAGCTAATCTGAGGGATATTCCACTCATTAGGCAAATAAATCGAACAAGCTACCTGATCACCTAGAGGGGAACTTGCTGAGAAGACATATCTTCCCAAATCCTCATTATTAGGATTTCTTTCAACTTGACCCAATCTGCTAGTATTGAACCAGTCTTTAAACAGTAACCAGATTTGCTCGGCATCTTCGTTTAATAGGGAGACTTTCAAGTTGTAGCTGATTCCGACCCTACATCTTTTTTTGAATCCTGACTCATCAGCCTTACAAACTTTTATCGATCCCTTATCATACTGCCAGTTATCACTATCTAATAGGGGAAATTGAACAGATAGATTGTCTTTAAATCCCTGCATAGTGTCTAATAAATCTTTGGAGGCTGCTTCAAATAATTCTAGTTCTTCCATAGTCTTCTCTTTAATTTTCATAGCTAATCACATTTCGATTTAATCTGCATCAACCCAGATCTGGTATTTTTGACAATGGAGACATCTGAAAAGGTAACCACAGATAGGCCCGTCTTTGACCAAGTAGTCTTCTACCTCTTGATATTCTTCACGCGCTTCATAGTCTGCCAAGACTTGCTCAGCGATTCCCATATCCTTCAATTCTCGAGTTCCAACTGTACCCAAGTAAGCACAATAATCTTGGCAACAAGAAAGCCAATATTCTCCCTGCCAACTAGAGTAGCCTGGGGTCTGACAAAAAAGCAGCTGATTCTTTTCTGGATCCAATTCACCCTGCCACTCGGCATCTTGGATAAATTCTGCATCGAATTTTTTAGCTGCTTGACCGTTTGCAATGCACATTGGGCAAAGGTATTCTATATTCTCGATACTATAAGGTATCAAGGCATAATAAATATTACTTTCTTTCCCACAAGATGGACAAAGCTTGGCTTCTCCTTCAACAAATGAACCTGTAGCTAAGGGATCTGGATGATAGATAAAATGTGGCAAAGACTGTAATAGCTCCTGTCTCTCCTTCTCCTCTTCTTTTCTTAGAGGACGAGGAAGGGCAAAACGATCGCCATGACTCTGACTCATTTCTTGTAATCGGCTCAGTTTCTTTAACTGTTTTCGATCAGGTTTGTCTAAGATTTCGGTAAATAAGCTATAGGCACTAGTGTAGAGACCCAATTGTTCATAGAGGTCAACTAAGACTTTTTTAGCATCTAAATCCTCAGACTTAGCTAATTCATCAGCCAAATCATAGAGTGCCGTAACACTGGAAGAATTTCCATCTTTAGCATGGCATTCCCTTGTCCGGGTGATATATTCTTGTAAATATGGATTCATCTGACTACCTTTTCTTACATGGATAAATTCTGATTAACAAATAGTGACCAGGACATTTCCATTGAGCTCCAGAATCTTTTTGTAAAACTCTTTCATATTTACAAAACTGATTCGAATTTCATCCTTGATTTCTTCCTCTTCCTCAAGATAATCCCAAATATCAGGATATAAGTCGGCTTTCTTGCATGCTACCATACTAAAGTCTGCCAAGGCTCTGTCCATGTCAAAACTTTCTAGAGCTTCTACGATCTCAGCTATCTTGTTTTTTTCAGTATAGGCTATGTACTCAGACACTTCTTCTAAAGGAGTCACCCCTAAAACCGCTTCTCTCAAGGGATTGTCATCCAAAAATTCTGAACTACTAAATCCTGTCAAGACAAAGACCAAGGCATCCCACATTTTGTCGATATCTATTAAGATATCATGAGTATCAGCTGAGTCCTCAGCAAAGTCTAACAAGTCATCTTCTTGGTTAGAAAGAGCTTTTATTTGTTCTAATTCATTGTCTGGTAAATATTGATAATTGGCAATCATTCCCATGATTTTTCTCCTTTGAATCTTGTAGGATAATACTGATGTTTTTAGCTCTATTTCTATAGAAAATGCTATAATGGAGCTAAGAAATTGTTTTATTGAATGTTAAATAGGGGGAAATAGTAATGTTCACTAGTATTGTTTTGGGTTTTTATGCTCTTTTCTTTCTATCCTTGTCCTTTACTATCTATCTCTATATTAGACTTGTAGTTGCGGTCAGACAAGGGAAAGATATCCCAAAATGGATCTATAAACTCGGCCATGCCGTTCAAGGAAGAATTCACGTTGACTATGAAGAAATTACTGATGCCAATGCCCTTAAAGAAATTCATTGGTTCTTGCTAATCTATTTAATCGTAAATCTACTCGTATTGGCTGTCTTCTACTATCATGGTAATAGCTTTCCTCAAGCCATTTATGAATGTTTGAAAAAACAATTTTTTATCGTACTTGTTAGTATGGTTTTAAAAAGTATTGGCAAATTTGTTGTACTGGCTATAAGAAAAAACTTTCATAACAGTCATGCCTATGCATCAACCAACGCTTTTATCGGGACAGCTTTTTTAACGAGCTATGTGTTTATGTTTTGCATGATGATGAGTGGTCTTCCGGCTCAACCTGTTCCAGTAAGCATTCAAGATACCACTGTCATTATCGGGGAGACCAAGGCTTCCGAGCTTTTAGACCAAGGCTATACCTTTGGAGATAAAGGCGCAGAGAGCTCCATCACCAATCCCAAAAACGACCACTTCTACTACGGTCAGCTTCTCGAAGTCAAGCGGGATAATCAGTCCTATGGCTTTATGAGCCTTACTCCTACAGGAAGAGATACTGATCAACTCAAAAACTGCGTCATAACCTATTACAGAGCACCTAAGTATAACAAGCAACTAGAAGAAATTTCCATCAATCATGTCAAGCTAGCAAATCTCAAGCTCCAAGATTTTCAAACACGAAAGTTAATTGATATCTTTGAAGTTAATCCTGCTGATTATAATGTCTCTGATAAGGATAACAACTTTATCCTAACCATCCAAACAGCAGATTACGACCTCTGGAAAAGATACCGTATTGAATCCAAGTTCAATTCAGATGGTTCCCTAGATAGTTATGGTGTCAGAGCCCAACACAGTCAATGGGAGTGATTGACCATTTCCCCCTTTATCACATAGGCATTAAACTGGAAAAATATCGTCGACAAGCTTATAGGTTTCGATGAATCGAAGGCCAGAGGAACCTTTATCTCTAGTGATTTCTTCATAAATATCTTCTAAATTTTGGGCAGGTGCCAGCATCCAAAGACTAAAAGGTCTAAGTTTCACCTGTCCAATTTTTTCAATATTTTCTAATAATTGCCCTAAATCTTTATGATTGAACCAGCAATCTGTAACGAGAGCAAACTTTGTATTGTCCATCTTACAGGAGATTTGACTGGTCAAAAAATCATCTATGGAGGGCTTTTTTGTTTGTAAGAGGCGTGTGCAAGCCAAATGATACTCAAGCTTTCTAGGACTCTGCTCAACCATAGATACAAAGACAAGACCATACTCATCTTGGAACTTAACAGCAAGGAGATCTCCTTCTTCAAAATAAGGTTTGCGTTTAGTTTTGGCTTTAGGGACCTTTAGAGGCCTAGGATTTTCAGTTTGCAACTGAACTCCAAGTTTTTCCAAGACCTTTTTCCTTTGCTTCAAAGCCTTTGAGTCTATTTCCGACCAAAATGGATCTGGACCTTTTTTGATAAGCTCCAAGGTTTTATCTCTGATATCATCTGTCAGGTGACCAATCTTCCACAGTGAGTAGGCAAGAGCTGTCCAATAAATTTCTGTAAAAAAGTCTGTTTGGCAGTAATCATTCTCCGCATCAAGGATATCCTTGATAATATTGGCCACATGTTCACCGTCTCTATAGCGACCAACTACCTCATTGTAAATGTCATAACCTTGATCACTGTCAATGATTTTAACGCCATCAATAGCCATACTCAACTCCTAATGTTCAATCGACATCTTATTGCTAAATCTCAAAACTTATTTAATCTTATGCTTGTTCATTTTCTCTTGGAAAATATCTGTAAGAATTTGGCGTAATTCTTGAGCTTCCTTATCAGGAAGTTGGCCTTCTTGTTCAGCTACGACGTATAATTCTGGATACTCAAGCGAGATTCTCTTAACAGTACGTGTAATGGCATGTTTTCTAACAAAAAATGGAATCCGTTTAATCATATCTTGAGGAATTAAGGCGATAATCTTATCGGCAGTTTCCTTATCGTTCAGCTTAGAGAAAGTTAGTCCCTTTTTAATCATTTCTTGTTCTTTTTCTGTAAAATCTTTAATATCCATTGTGTTTCCTTATAACTATTTTATTTACTACTATTATACTATTTTTTTAATTGGTCGAATGAAAAATCTCTATAAATCCTCTTTTTCCCAAGAACGGAATCTGTTGTAACAGGTAGTTTTTTCAGCAACTCTTGAATATCAATATCTTTGGGAAGAGGATTAAATTCTCCCAGACTATTTTCCTGAAGATGTGCTGCAAAGATAAACTCTCCCTTTTCCCAATCCATAGCACAATCATTTATAACATCTACTGGCGACAGGTCCAGCAGTTCTTGCTCTTGCGCTATAAAAGTTTCATAGATCAACTCAAAAATGGCTTCCTTATCAATTTTTACAACTCTTAATGTATGTTCATCCATGCTTGCTGTCCTTTAATCATCACTATCATCTTCTGTCACATGCCAAACCTGAGCTTGGTAGGGTTCTCCATCACTATCGTATTTATTGATATATCCAATAAATTTTTCATTTTCTCTTGGTTTATGTTGGTTAGCATTGATTACCCAAACAGCCCAAACTCCGACCAAGACAATCATTATGAATGCCAGTACTACTTCCATATTAATGCCATCCTTTAGAATTGAACCCACTTATCATTATCCATAATAAAGGGCTTCGCTAGACCTTCTCCTGTATAGTTTTCGTATTTTGTATCTAGATATTTGTAGCAATCTTCCTTGGTTGCAAATTTGATAGCTTGATAAGGCTCCTCAAAAGTTAACTTTTCGACAAAGAGATAGCCGTCCTCACTCGGTACAAGAATTCCAACATGACCGATAAAGAGAGATTGACCATCCAAGTCATCATGGACGACTACGGACAGCATTCGAGCATTCTCATTAAACTTGAATTGAGAAAGGAATTTTTTCATCTTAGCAGCATGCACCTTAACATCTGTCGTTGCTTCGGTCTTGACTCTTGAGAATAAAATATCAAAAGCATCCTTGTCTTCTGCACCAAAGACTTTTCCCTTATCAATGGCATCATTATCGACAAACAAGAGAGAATCGTCTTTCTCTAACTTAGGGATTTCGATAGAATTTTTCAATAAACAATAACTGTTAATACGACAGTTGGTACCAACAAAATCACCTTTCTTCGGTGCCCAAAGATTGCTTATCTTTTCAACATCATAGTCTGTTTTGGTAAATGTAGAAAAATCTCCAGTTAAGCCTACTGAACCGACAGTATTGTTATAATCGTTGACAAGGTTGAAAAATGCATCGACACTATCTTTATCCAAATGTGCAGTCAAGGCTTTTCGAACTTCTTCTGCACTTGGTTGACTGTTCATATTGGTATAGCTAGCCTTCCAAGAAACTTGAGCAGACTGTGTTTGAGTTACAGAAGTTTCAGTAGTTCCATCACTCGACTTTTGAGCTTGATTACAAGCCACTAAGGTCAAAAGAAGTGTTGAGCAAAGACCAATAGTCGCTAATCTTCTAAATTTCATAGGCTTTCCTTTGTTTAAAAAAATTGTTGTTAAAGGTAAATAAGATTATGCTTTCGGTTGAGAATAGACTTGGATATGCTGACATAGCACCTTAATTTCTACTGGTAGGTCATCAGATTTGTCACCATCAACATCCGTTTCTAATTCAGAATCAGAAGAAATTTTTATATGACGAGCTTTTATGTACTCGATGTGATCATTTTCTACAACATCACCCTTTAATAAGTCAGGGATTACAGATAATTTAGAAAGAATTGATGCATCCTTAAGAATCAGAACGTTTGCATATCCGTCCTTATCTTCATCAAAAATCTTCTTATCAGCAAAATAATTGGTTAGGAGAACTAAAACGTGACTTGCTTCTCCAATATAGTTTCCATTTTCTGTTTCAACTTGAATGTTAAATGCTTGATCTGTAACGACAGACTTCATGGTATTAATCGCATAGGCTAGCATACCAAATTTTGTTTTATCTTCTATCCCAACGTTGTGAATCGCTTCTGGTAGTGAACCAATACTAAAGATATAACCAAAATAATTTCCATTTGATTTTCCGATATCAATCTTATTCGTAGAATTAAAATCGAGTTCGTCAATAGCTCCATCTATATCTTGATTAATTTCTAAAAGTTTCGTAATGAGATTTCCAGTTCCTCCTGGGATAATCGCAAGTTTAGGAATGTAGTCTCTTTCAGCGATACCAGAGATTACTTCATTGACTGTCCCATCTCCACCGAAAACGAGAACTGCCTCATAATGCTCCCGAGAAGCTTCTGTGGCGAAGTTGGTTGCGTCTTGCGCTTTTTGTGTAATTCTGGTATCGACTTGCTCGAAGTATTTTTTAGCCTTATTTTCTAACTTTTCCTTATAATCTAAAGCCTTTTCGCCACCAGAGGTTGGATTGATAATCAACATTATTTTTTGCATTCATTTTCTCCTCAATATCTATTTACATCTTTAGGATATCAATATATCTTTTTTTGATACACTTTATTATATAATGAAATTTCTAAAAACAAAAATTGAAAGTACTGAACTAAAATAGATACAATCCTGAACTGTCTAAGAATTTTTCTTTCAAAATTCGAAAAATAAATTTGTGGAAAAAATTCTATCAAGTTACAAACTGAAGAAATCATCTCATTCACTCTTTCTTCATATACATCAGTTTTTGTTTTACTTTAAAACAAAAACTATGCTTCTATTATTTTCTTAGCCACAAATGTTGTAAAAAACTAATATCTTTATAAGGTTTTAAATCACATACTGCAAGTTCAATCTTTGTCATTTCTTCTAACCAGTTTTCTTTGCTTTTAAATTCATTTGGTTGTAGACTGTAAAATGTTCGAATCCCCAAATAGTTTTCTAATTCAAGACCAGACAAAGCTAATAATTCCTCTATCGTATAAGTAGAACCACTTGCAAAAGATAGGCTCTCAAAATTTTCACCATTGAGTAAGCTAAATGCCTGATTGATGTCATTAGCAAAAACAACACTTTGTAGAACTTTTCCAACTTGATTATGCTTGATAATTGAAATCAAGCCATCATCTTTTAAAATTCTTTTGAACTCCAGAATATAGTCTTTTCGGTCATTAGGATCTATATATTCTAAAACATTATGGCAAAGGACAAGATCAAAGGATTTATCCGTAAAACGAGCGAGTTGGTCAATACTTCCCCACAATTTTTCATAGGATGTGGAAGAGTTGGCATAGAGCATTTCCTCATTAGGTTCAACAGAAATAACTTGATTCTTGCGAGAAAGAAATTCACTGACCAAGCCAAATCCAGATCCAAAATCAAGAATATTCTTACCTTCCAGGTGAGCAAGTTGGGCAAAGGTTATTTCATATTGTATCTTTCCCCAAGGTTGTTTTAACATATTTCTATAATGTTCAAGATTAGATTTTTTACTTGTCATGTCTTACCTCATTGAAACTGATATTTTTCTTTACAATCATTTCTTCTAAAAGTTTACAGTAAACTGCCGGATTTTCAGTGATCTTACAACAGTGGTCATATCCTTGCCAAATGTGAAATGTGGCATGAGGATACTTTTTGGGAAGAACTTTTTTAGCAGCTATCAAGTCGAATTCTTTTGAACCATAAAAGAAAACACAACTTTTTTGTTCCTCTGGCGTAAGGTTAGGCAAAGCTACGAAGGCACAATCATGGGAAATATGTTTGATGCTTTCTTCATCCATAGCAATGAAAGAATCCGCCATCATCTCTCCTTTGTCTCCATAAAGTGCAACCATCTTATGAACAGCAAGATCTCTATTTCTCAGAGCTTTTCTATGTTTTATTAACAATAAATACCTAGTAAAGACATCAAGAAAGGGCGCATTTGTCCATAAACTAACCCCTTCAAAAACAAGTTTCCTAAACCTGATATCCTTGTAATTCAATAATTGCAGTAATACAACACCACCCAAGGATGCACCAAAGGCTAAACACAAGTCTTTTATATGATGAGCCTTTAGATAATCATAGATCAGCTGGCTTTCCTTAAGAGACGATTCGTAAAGGGCTAGAGCTGATTGCCCATGTGCAGACAAATCCGGAATGATATATCTAAACTCTTGCCCCATCTGGTCTGCAATCAGGGACTTCATCCCTTGAGCCGATGATAACATCGGGTGAATTAACAATATCGTATCTTTCTGATTAGAATTAAGATCAAGAATGTTCATTATCTATCACCAGATTTCTTTCCTTTTTAGCCCTTATCCTTAAAGAACTTATACCATCCATTTATGATTTATTCAGATAAATGCAACAACTATAATACCTTCACTTGAACCCCTTGCTTGTCGAAGGTTTTTTTGACATGTTCAAAATTACTGCTTATGATAGTCGCTTGCTTCAGATTTGGAAACTGTTGCAGTTCTTTAAGACTAACTTCATTTAGATCGAAACTATCATCTTCACCGTCCCACTGAGGTATCAAATTCAGATAAATTTCATTTCCTCCATCCATATAGATTTCTTGAACTTGTTCGGCATATTTCTTAGGTATAGGAAGATTTATCATATAATCAAGTGCTGGCTGAATTATCTCCATACTTTCTGTGTCGATTTCCTCTTCACTAAATTCTTCCGCAAAATCATAGATGTCAAAGTAGGGTTTCAGTACAAGTAAATCATACATCAAAACTTGGATGATAGTTAGTTTAAAATTTATATTTTCAAAGGAAAGCAGTTCTTCGTCAGTTTCTTTTAACTTGTAGCTTTCCCGTTCATGTTTGAACTCTGGAAAGTAGGAAATAGAAAGTGTGTCAGTGATGGTCTCTGCAATTCCATTAAAATTAGTTCCGTAAGGGGTCCATAAAATCAGGTCAAAATCCCCTACTCTATGCCTATCAGAAAAGAAATAAGGAGATTTTCCATCTGATAATACCACAGCTTGACATGGTTGCTTTGGCAATTCTTTCTCTCCAGTCATAGATTTTACAACATCGCCATAGTAGAGGAAAACAGTAGAAATCAAATGTTCCTCATCAATGTAGGTCTTACATTTTTTTAAATGATTATTAATTGAGAAAGAATGTTCAAATACAATTCCAGCTTTATCATAAATGTATTTGATAAACTTCCCATCTTTTTTGACAACCTGGTCAGGCTTCCCCAATACAGCTTCAATATCTTTCAAGGACAAAGGAAAAGATAAGCTGGTTCCGTTAATAATCATTGAATTGTTTTGAAGATTGATTTCAAGTTTTTTGTGTGTTTTTTTCTTAAAAAAATCAAACATATTACTACCTTTTCTTAAGTTTCTTCCAGATAAATTTTGACCGTTTGGTATTCCTGTTCTTTAGCATAGGCAAACACCTCTGAAGCTCTAATGTAATCAAAGATATTTTCCTCTAAATCTTCATCCCAGATCGATTCATGAAATATTTCATTCTCTTGACATGCTTCATAGAAAATATCAAGGTGAACTTGATAAAACTCTTCATCTTCATTTGGAGCTTGCCTTACCAACGATAGTTGAAACAAGGGCTTATCAGATATACTTGTAAATGTCCCTGTTTCAAACAAAATCATCTCATCCTCAATAGGCTCACGACACAAGTCTTCAAAGATTGCTACCATATCCTCTAAGGGCATCTTATCGGTGATTCTTTCTCTTAAAAATTCAAGTGATTGCTTCATATTGCTCCTCTTTCTAAATGTTTACCATCTGACTAAACATTAAAAGTAACCTATAACTCTAATAATCTCTATAAAGTAGTATATACCTATCGCGATAGCTATCATAATCGCTAGAACAACTAAAGCAATGATAATCCTTGCCCAGATATGCCTTTGTGCCTGTTCAATGACAAAAGCACTAAGAGACGCGAACGATAATCCAAAAGCTAGAAAGATAGATATGGCCCAAACAAACGGAATAGCTGTCATCCATGGATATGGAAATGGTTGGCCGACTGGATGATTTTCTAAAATAAAATAAGTAATAATCGCAACTAGATACAAAAAAATATTCACGATATATAAATACTTAAAAACCTGACGTCTATGAACGAATACCATCAATCCTAAGACGAAAATCATGATAAGGGGGATGAAAAGACGCCCCCAAATATAACTGTCATTAAACATAGCTAACTCCTATATCTTATGCAAAATCACTTTCAACTACCAATGCTGCAATTTGCTAATCTGGTCTCCCTTATTCCTGATGATTCCAAAGATATTTTTCTGAATGACACCAGCCAGAAATATAGTCTAGCATTTCTGCAAACCACTCTTTTATCATTCCATCTTGTAAGCTGTCATAGTATGTAAAAAATCTCTCATATACTTGTGTCTCCTTTATACCTAGATGATGGATTTTTCTTAAAAGATCATATCCCAATTCAGCATATTCTTGAAAATTTTCATCTGTAACCTGATTCGAATATTCGATTATTTGAAGAAATAAGCTCTCAAATTCAGTCAACTTTCTCACCTCTGATCTAGCTTTTGACTCCTTAAATAACTAATCTTAACTTGGAAAAATCCTATTAAAAAATAGAATTCCTACACCCTTTATTATACTACATTAACAGAAAAAAAGACTGAACCAGATGGCTTTCAGCTTGGTTTCAGTCTAGATCTTTTTGATAATCGGAATAGCCACTGTAAGGACGTCTATCCCAAAATTAATTCCCTGAACTTGGTAGTGATAGATTGGAACAGAGTAAATTTTTTGAACTCTTTTTTTGAGGTGACTATCTATCATTTCAAGTAAAATCCCATCTGATAAATGAGGAAATTCTGGTCCACTAAGTAAATCTTCTTCGAGCAAATTCAGGTCCCATCCCTCATCGATAGACCTGCAGAAAAGAATCTTACCAAAATCTATACAGTATTTTAACTTTTGATTCTTTAAACCTTCGAGAAAAATTTGCAGCTGATTTTCTTGAGAAAGTTGACACCGTAATTCATACCAATCATACTTGATTTCCTCACCAATATTAATCCACCTCATTCTTGACCAACCTCTTCTATCCTTATATCACTCTCTTCATTTTTATAGAGAACTAAGTCTATGACTAGATTCTTGGCACAAATACGAAAATGAACCAAATCTTCTTCAGCCAAAACTCCACCCGCCCTATGAATCACTTCTGTAATCAGGCTACTGGTCTCTAGCTTACAAATAAGGGATTCAAGCTCTGGCGAACTAGGAATCTGATGAAGAGTATCAAATAAGTCTCTATCTGTGATTTGGTAAAAATGACAGAAGGGAAAATTCAATTTAATCATATGTTTCTTGCCCTTCAAAGATATCGTAGAGATCTCGTAATGATTATTTTCACTAAAAGCTGCACTAGCTTCATATTCATCTTCTGGAATAATAGATTGCCACTCTAGCATTAAATCTCTCCTACACTATTTTCTCATCTCATAAATTCTCAACTTTCATCTCACATTTTTTAAAATTTTTCGTGAGTAACTTCTTCAAAATAGTCATCCAGATGATGGTAGAGTTGCATATCTTCTTCTGAACCATCTTGCAAAACTGCAAATACCTTCACTTTCTCTTCATTGACAAATACGAAATTATGTTCACCAAAATAAGCCTGATAGCCCTTGTCAACTAAGGTCCAAAGTTCACCTTTTTTTAAACTGAAAATATCATTTTTCACTAGATAGGTTTTCCTGATTTCCATTTTCATGAAATCCTTTCTCCTTTAGAAACCAGAAAGGGCTAGACGTTTCCCTTTACTGTTCAAGCCGTCTATGCAAGCAGTGGCATACACTCAAAAGGAAATTTGAGTGACTATTGGATATACTCTTTAATATATCCTTCTACATCTTCAATCTCTACAAACGATGGGTCTAGGTGACATAGGAAGTGCCAATCTTCGGTGTCACGTTTTCTGTAGACAATCGCTTCACCGTCTTCACTTCCGAAAAAGCTTCTGTCGACTTCATATCCACTGCGCTCTAAAAAGTCTTTTGCCTGATGATACCTAGTTTCTCTTGCTTCGATATAAGATTTGACTTCATCGTTATTAACGACATAGGCATCGACTTTTGTAGCTCCTTCAATCACTTTATCGTTTTTAACCGATAGATTCGAAATCTCTTTCCAAATAATGTCCACATTTTCCTCAGAATTAAACGAAAACCTAGATAAAGGGACAATATTCCCATTGAAGACAATTTCTATATAATCGGGCAAGTGTTTAGGATTAAAATACTCCACTTCAAAACCATCTTCTGTTTCTAAAGTATATCCAGGGATTTGAGCTACAAAGGCTTTCCCCTCCTCTAAAGAATCAAACACGACTAAATCTTTAGAAAAATCATTTTGGTACAATTCCAATATAACCATCTAGCATCCTCTAATCTTAACTATTTCTATTAATTCTGATCATTTTTACGTTATTACTATCTCAGCCTGTGGTACTTCTGTTGAAAAATAAAAGTAAGACATTAAATTTTGTTAATCTCCTGCTTAAACTTTAATTCAAGTATTTTATTATAACCTTCATAAAAACGATCTCTTGTTACCACTTCACCTGGATATTTCTCTTCTAGAAGTTCATAAATTTCAATTGGTCTAATCCCTTCTTCCGCCAAATCTTGAAGGAATGGACTGCATAGCCTCATCTCACCTTTACTCGATTGTTTTAATAAAACTCCGTATATAGGAATCTTAGTTAATAGATTATAGGTACTCTTTTTCATAATATTTATCTCCCACATAAATTCGGATTAATTAGCAAGCCTACTTGACAAAATGATGCTGCTCATAGCTTGACTTAATTTTAGAAAAGAGGCCAGTAACAAACTTAAGCCCAGCCTCTTAGATAATCATTTTTCTTTGTAGCAAATAATGTATGCTTTGATGAAATCACTACCCACGACAATGGTTAACGGAACACTCAAAACAACTTCATCAATTTTGCCATTCTCATACTCTTGTCTTTCTTCAGGAGAGTATAGGTACATAGCTATTGAATAGGTGTTCCCAGCCTCCAAGTCAAGATCCATACTGATATTTTCTGATTTGATATTGATTGTTTGATTCAGTCGAGTCTCAGTCGTTTTATAAACGCCCTCAATTGTATATCTCCCTGAAACTAAAGCAACTACCTTTTCTAGGTTTTCTCCAGTTATTGGATTAAAGTCAGCAAGATTCTGTCCATTAATTTTAGTTTTTGAACAGTATAAATGAACAACAGCTTTATCACTATTATCATTAACAAAGCTAACAGCTTTTTTCTTTCTATTGCTATATACAATCATAAATCCAACAAAAAGCAAGAGCCAAAGGACAAGAAAAAACACAATAATATAAGTTGATTTCATCATATATCTCCTATATTTTCTTTACTTTTTAACTACATTATAGCACCAATCATTGAACAAAGCAAAAAGATATACTAAATGCAAGTAATTGTTTTGGGACTTCTATTTCAACTCCTTTTTGTCACCTTTAAATAGCTGTTTTCACAAGCATTTTCATTTATATTAAGTAAACGAGATCACTAGAATAATTTTTATAAAGCGCTTGCTCATGACCTTGCGTCATGATGTATAATATATATTAGGAGGTGAGAATGATGGCAAAATTCAGAGCAATCCCTGAAGGTTTTATGACAGTTGGGGAAGTCGCAAAGAAAATGGGTGTTACAGTCCGTACTCTACAATACTACGATAAAGAAGAATTGCTTTCTCCATCTGCAGAAAGTGAGGGGGGACGTAGGCTTTATACCGATAAAGATCTAGTCATACTTCATCAGATTATATCCTTGAAATCACTTGGTTTTTCTCTGAAGGATATAAAGGGGCGTTTGAACTCTTTGAAAACTCCAGCTGAAGTTGCAAATGCTCTTACAGAGCAAGCAGATGATATTCGCCAAAAAATAGAACAGCTTCAGGCATCATTGTCAGAAATAGAGCAGTTAAAAGTTGAAGTTTTACAAATACAGACGGTTGACTTTAAAAAGTATGCAGATATTATTGTCAATTTACAAATGAAGAATGAATCTTACTCTCTGATTAAACGTTTTGATGATGATACGCTGGACCGCATACGCAGTCGATTTGACAAGAAAAGCGGATCAGACTTTCTGGACAGATTTAATCACCTGAGTGATGAGATTGTGAAGCTCCAAAAAGAAAAGGTGCCAGCTGATAGCGAACAATGCCAACAAGTTGTTCAAGAATACTGGGGCTTGATCATGGAGTTTACAAATGGAGATATGACTATGCTTCCGAAGTTGATGGCAGTCGGTAATATTGATACCGCTACTAACGCTTGGGAGGAAAAGCAAAAAATCGTTAACTCATATTTAGAGCCCGCTTTGAAAGTTTATTTTTCAAGACTTGGAACCAATCCCTTTGAGGAGGTGTAGCCATGAAATACGCAATAGAGGTTCGTGAACTAAATAAAAATTACGGCTGTCATGGGGTCCTAAAAGGTCTTAATTTTCAAATCGTAAAGGGAGAAATTTTCGCTTTACTTGGTGTGAATGGTGCTGGGAAAACAACAACGCTTGAATGTATTGAAGGTCTGAGAAAATATGATGGAGGCTCTATTGTTGTAAACGGCAAAATGGGAATTCAATTGCAGTCATCTTCTTTGCCCGCTCATATTAAACCTATGGAAGCGATAAAGCTCTTTGCGAAATGGAATCAAACAAAAATTGATGATAATATGCTTAAAGCTCTGAAAATAAAAGAAATTGAGAAATCACAATATCTGCAATTATCCACGGGACAAAAAAGAAGACTACATCTCGCTCTTGCACTTATCGGCAATCCCGATATTATTTTTCTCGATGAACCGACAGCGGGACTTGATGTTGAAGCAAGACTAGCCCTCCACGAACAAATACGGAATCTCAAATCACAAGGGAAAACAATCGTTTTGGCAAGTCATGATATGGCTGAAGTTGAGACCTTATGTGACCGCATTGATATTTTGAACAGTGGAAATATTGTCTTTTGTGGCACTCCTTCAGAGCTGACAGACAAGGTTGGAAGAAGATATTATATCCATTTGAAGACTCAAGAAGCAGAGAAGTCTTTTGAAACGACCAATATTGAGGATACCTTAATTTCATTATTGAATGAATGCAAGCAGAAAAAAATCCAGGTATTGGATATTAAGGTTGATCGTGGCACCTTGGAAGAGCATTTCATCAAAATGGCAAGGAGGGAATCAGAATGAACTGTTTTTTATATAGTCTAGTATTACAGTGGAAATTAGATATACGAAGCAAATCTCTCTTGGTTACTTTCTATATTGTACCGCTTCTTTTCTTTCTTATCATGGGTGGTATTTTTACTTCCGTTTCGCCTGGAATGGGAACCACACTCATACAGTCTATGATAGTCATGAGTGTTTCAATGGGGGCCTTTCTTGGCTTGCCACCTTCATTGGTTGAAATTTATGGAAGCGACATTAAAAAAATTTATAATGCAAATGGAGTTCCTATTTATTTAGGATTGCTAACTATGGTTCTCTCGGCTTTTGTCCATTTGATGATGACCAGCATTGTGATTCTGCTACTTGCCCCTATTTTATTTAAAGCAAGTCTACCGACTCAACTTCCATTTTTCTTACTTTCGCTAACCATCTATATTGTTGTATCATTGAGTATTGGAAGTATACTGGGACTTACTTTAAAAAACCAGGCAAAGCTGACCATGTTAGCTCAACTTGTATTTTTGCCTTCAATTATGCTTTCAGGGATTATGTTTCCAATTAGTTTGCTCCCTGATTTTCTTCAAGTAATAGGCCATGTTTTTCCGGCTTATTGGGGATACCGTTTGATGTTAGATAATGGGCTTCGACTTGCAAATCTATGGTATTTGATTCTGCTATCTTGTATAGCAGTAATAACATGCATTTTACTAATGAATAAACAAAAATCTGAGTAAATACCTGAATAGAGCAACATGAATCCATGGTAACATTAACTTTAAAGCAAAAGCGACGAGATTGTTTCTTATCTCGTCGCTTTGCTATTTTTCAGTGGTCAAGCTCATGACTTGGTTAAGTTTGTTTCTACCTTTTCTTCTCAAAAGGTGATAACTCTTTACCCTAGTATTTGCTCAACTTCCTTAATTTTATTTTTCAGAGTTTAATACTAACTAGTTAGTTCTCATTATGATATCGAAACTTCTTTCTCCCACCGTCTAAGCACCTCTTTCAAAGGCTCATCGAGATAGGTATAGGCTTTTTCCTTAATCCAATCAGGTATACCATAAGCAGCCTCTGCTATACTTCCTGTGATGGCAGCAAGAGTGTCACTATCTCCGCCGAGAGAAATAGCATTTCTGATAGCATCTTCAAAGTCTGTACTTTCAAGAAAGGCAATGATAGCTTGAGGTACCGTATTCTGGCAAGTTTCATTGAAACGATAAGTAGGACGAATTTCATCTAGTGTTTGAGAAAGATTATATCCATACTCTTGCTCTATGTATTCCTTGATGAGTCTCTTGCACTCCGTAGGATTGTCGTTGACCGGTTTTCCATAGTCGCCACTATAACCTCCAAAGTAATAACGACACATAAAGATAGCATCAGACGTCGCCATAGCTCCTTTGACCCCCTCTGGATGGTTATGAGTCACCTCAGCAGAAAGTTGTGCAAGAGCTCTTCTGGACGGCCAGGCTCCCGTTCGTGCACAGAAACTACAATCCATGGCCCAGGCACATGGAGAAACACGCATTGCTGAGCCATTGCCAAAGCTATTATAAGGTTCTCGATCGTCGCCATCAACCCAATTCCCAAATCTTGCACCGTAACCTGCATCGGGATACATCCTACCATATTTTTTCATGGCATCAATAAAGTCATCCTTCTGACCGCCATTCATAATGGCTTCTGCAACAGCACAGGTCATAACCGTATCATCAGTGAAAAAACAATCCTCACGAAATAATGGAAAGTCTTTCGTTTTAATATTGTTCCATTCGTAAACAGAACCAACAATGTCTCCAACTATTGCTCCTAACATAAAATACCTCCTAATGTCCAATGTCACATCTATAAATATACTAAAAATCTACTCTACTTTTTTTTAGATCGTACAAAGAGTGATACAGCCTCAACGTGTGCTTACATCTAGCTTTTCCTTCTATAAATTGACTCAAGTTAAATTTCGGGTATTAGAGGAATTGAAATATTCTCTTTCTAATCTATAACTATGCCTATTCTGTTCGAGTTTCAGCTAAATATATTCCCCATTCAGCTAATTCTTCAGGCAAGTCATAAACAGTTTTTCCATTACTTTCATAGATTTCAGAGATTCCTGGTGAGGTCTTAGAAAAAGTTTTCCAAGCAGTCACTAGTTCTTCTACAAATTGAATATTATGAGGTTCAAAAAAGTCATTAAATTTCGATAGTTCTTTACTATAAATTGTTACAACATTATAGCTATCAAGCATGATCTCATCATGACTTTGATGCCCACCAAATCCAAACTGACTAAGTCCATCATTAATAAGCAAATCACCGTATCTAATCAACAGTGCTAGGCATTCCTCTCTTGAACAACCATCAATATAATAAACATCCTTATGGGATTCCTTGATAATATTCTTTGCTATCACTTTTTCTCTATCAATACTGACAGGCAATTCCAAAATAAAAAACAAGGGCTCGTCATGAATCGCAATAAAGTGTTGAAAAACCTCTAATATTTTTTCTGCGTGTACATTCGCCGTCAAATGATGTTCAGTTAACTTTGTAAATGATTCAAATAGGCTTTCTACCAAGCTAACTCGGTGACCTTTTACTAAATTCAACATTATGCGTCCTCCAGAGAATTTAAATATTATACACATTTATAATCTCATTATACCATTAAAACCTGAAAAAGACTGCAACTTCCCGGTCACAGTCTCTTATAAATCTACCTCAATTCCTTCAAGGAAAGTTACTACAATTTGTCCAGCTTCTGAAATAGATTGATAGCATGTCAGACTATAGTATCTAGAAGCCCAACTTGAACTATTGCTCTGATTCTTATCCTCTATTCGATTAGAGAAGCTACCTTCACGCTTTTCATTCTCCCTTTCATTCAAAGGACTCTATGATTTTTAATACTTAGCGGTCTGCTGTTCACGTATAATTTCGTCGTAAACTCCTTACTCTACAACAGCTATGCCTTACTTAAATGACATCCACTCTTCCTTTGATAGACAGGATATGTGTTCTGTGCAAAGAACTCCTTCCAATGCACATGGAACCTTCTCTTTTGTATGATGATAACGGAACCCACATTTTTCCTGAACTCTCTGTGACTTTGTATTGCCGTCAAAATAACCGCACCATAATTTCTCCAGATTCAGGTCATCAAGTCCATGTCTCATCATCTCACGAACTGCTTCTGGTATCAGGCCCTGACCCCAATAGGGAACTCCTATCCAGTAACCAATCTCCGCCTCAGTATCCGGAATCCCTTTATCACTTGCAGAGCCAATCATCAATCCTATACTACCCACTGGCTGCATCGTTTCTTTTAAAACAATGGCATATATCTCAGGTGCGGAAAAATAACTTTTTATAATTTTCAACACTAGTATGTACTGGCCAACCTGCAACCGGTCCAACCTCTGGATTACTGGCATATTGAAATAAATCATTGGCGTCTTTTTCTTCCCAGGGACGAAGAATCAATCTTTCTATTTCTAAAATCATTTTTATCTCATTAAACTCCAATTTTTATAAATTGCTTCAGATGAAGGATTTTTCATGATTTGACTACTTGTGTCAAGTACTACCACCTCAATATGGAAGAACAGTTATCTATGAATTACCTTGGTATTGAAAAATTTATACACAGACCTTTTAACGATAGGTCAAATCTATCGTTAAAAGGTGTTTATTCTTCATATCTCTTTATATTCTTAAATTACAATCTACAAAATTAATCATTACTAATTCCTTAAATAACTCATCACCGCTTAAAAGTTCTTGTTCAACAGCCCCCTCGAATAGTATCTGTTTTTTGAACGTCTAATTTTTCAAACATACTTGAGTTCGATATACAATAATCCTGCACGCATTCATAGTATACCTTTTCGTTTTCTGGATTTGTACCAACAACAAACAATACAAATGCCGTTGAAGTTTCAAGAGTATATTTAAGTTTTTTTACGTCTATGAATAGAGCTACATAGTTATGAATTCAGAGGAAGTTCTACCTTTTATTTATCCTTCTATTTTACGATTATGATATTCTTCATTTTGAACTAATCCAATTACACAATCTTTTTCCTCATCATTCCCTCTTTCTAATTTAAAGATTCAATTATCTGAATTAAGTTTGTAATAAACTAGCGTAACGGATCATCACTCAGTTTCGGTGGTAACTTCATTGCTTTTGGATCACCACTCATGATTCATCACCTATAAATAATTTTAATTCTTTAATGAAATATTCTTCATTTCCATTTATTGTTTCATCACCTGAGGGATCTTTAACAGTAAATACACCAAACTTTTGAACTAAGTCATCGATTCCATACATAAAATCAACATTTACTTTATTCTGAGGGATACGTTCCTTCGCTGGGTAAATCAAACCTGCACCTCTGAATTTATCTCCATATTGCAAATGATAATAATAAGAATATCCATGAAGTTGTCTGATGTCTGCATTGTCAACATCACATCCATTAAATTCCATATTTTTAAATTTTGCATCTAATACTACAATTTCTCCAGTCAATCTATGACGTAATACAAAATCCGGATAATTATTTTTCGCATAAAATGTTTGCTCATAAAAACGCAATTCTTCTTGTGCATTGACTTCCCAATCATGAAGATGAATTTTCATCAAATTATATATATACATCTCCCACAAGAATGAGGCATCTACTAAATACCCACTTACGCTATTATATTTGTTTGTATTTCCATCATTAAGCTCTCTCAGATTTAATATGTACTGAGCGTATTGAAGTGGCTTCTTGTAATTTGCATATAAACTATTTTTCAGAATCTTATCTTTTAAAATACTATTAACAGTATACTTTGATGGTCTTCGTCCAGAAAAACTTTCAGCTAAATAATTTCTTACACTCAAAATATCAGGTAGCACAGCTTGTTCAACTTTACACTCTTTAATAGCACAATATAAAATATCGATAATATTTTGTGCATTCTCTCTTTCAGGATATCTGAAACTATTTTTTTTGTCTGATGATACTAAGTCATTAGTTATATAACGTTCAATATCAATATTCCCTCGAATGCTATAATCTCTGTCCTTTTTATACACATATTTTTTAGGGAGATTCGTTCCTGCAACTTTTCGAAGAGATACTAAAAATAAATATTGAACAATTAGAGAATATACTCCACTGCTGTCACTACTTGTTTTGGATGAATCGATATCGACATAAATCCCACAACAAAAATTTATTATTCTTCGAAAAAACAAATCAGAGCATTGGGTTTTTATTTCTAATTTATCTTGTCCAACATTAACAATACCAGTATACAGACCAGCCATTATTGCGAAGTCATCACCATTTTGATTTATACGATAAATTAACTGTGGCTTTTCTTCTTTATCGCTATCGCGTTTATGTGCATGATACTCAGAAAACGAAATTAATTTTAATCCATTTTCTTTATCAAACACTTCTGTTGTCATTTCTTTTACTGCAATCTTTTTACAAGCATTATTAACTGAACGTTCTCTATCCTCATCACTTTTTGCTCTTTTTACTAATGACAGCCCTACAACAGTATCGTGAGCATATTTAAAGCTCCCAATTAATTCCGTATTTACTTTGGTCACTAACTTTTCAACTTTTGCCATAGTTAAATACCAAACTCATCTTGAGCTTTTTTTACATAATCATCCAATTCACTTTCATCTGCTACTTGTCGTATGTATTCCTGTAGCGTACCAAGAATGAAATTTTCAAAAACGATATTCTTAGCAGTTTTTGTTATCCTTTTCTGATTTGATACATTTAATATTTTTAAGAAAAATGCATGCCCTATCTCATAACTTCTGCCTAAGCCCAGTCCTTTGTTACATATATAGTCATTTAACTTTTTGCACGACTCGATATAATCGGAAACAGTCTCTTCATTAAATCCCTCCTCAATCAATAAATCTTCGATGATTTCATAATTGCAGAACATAGAAACCCATTTAAATCTTCTTCTTAAGGCGAGATCAAACGGATCAATACTTCTATCAACATCATTCATTATTCCAACAAAATGAATATTAAATGGAATTCCAAAGAACGCTCTATCATTAATATTTTTATAAATAAGCTCATCATTATTATCAACTGTTTCTATCACTCTTGATAAAGCGGTAGAAACTAAACTAGAAGATGGCTCTGTATATTCTCCAGAAAAATCATAATCTCTATATTCTAGTAAAGTAAATGTTTCTCCGAAGATATTAGACAAGTTACCCCGATTTATTTCATCAACAACATAAAAATATTGTGGCCAGTTTTCATAAGTTATGTTTTTTTCAACATCTGTTTTACGCCCCTCATAATGCTCCGAATAATACTTTTCATTTTCTTTTTTTACTCTAATACAAAAGTCTTTAAAAGTACCGTTGATTACCTTTAGATCTAAATTTCCTCCAACAATACCTACCGGTTTGATTCCTTCTATAAAATCTTGGTACGTATACGATGGATGAAACTGAGTAAATAAAGCATCTTTATATAATGTACTGTTTATTGACTGAAGCTTTTTAATTCCATTTGATACGCTATACGTCTTCCCTGTACCTGGAGCACCATTAAATATTATGTTGTTTGCATTAATATCAGAAAGTTCTTTTACATTATATGAGGTATCTGTGAGGAACCATAAAAATTCGGTCAACTTTATATGAGCCAATAAATCTGATGACTCTCCAATTTCAGCCCATATCTTCGCTCGAGAATATATATGGTTATTTAGCTGAAGCGTTGTCTCGCATTCATTTGTATCAACATCAAGAATTTCTGCAATACTATGTAAGCTTTCATCTCTATAAATCCATGTTAACTCATATTTATAGTTTGTGGTTTCTAGCATAGACATTAATACTGAGATTTTTCTAAGTAGCTGTTTCCCAGAAAAATTTTTATATTCATCGCTCTTTTCAATCTCATATATTTCTTCAAGAGAAGCTGCATGTATCAGCTTCATTATTAACTTAGATATATTTGAGTTATAATCATTTTCTATCTTACTAATATCATCAAAAAACTTGTCCTTTTTCTGATAACCATCGTAAAATCCACCTTTTGAATGCTTATAAATCATATAACCATTTGAAGATAGCCCTGGTCTAGCATGTCCGAATAGTTTTTCTTGATGTTCCAAATAGCTAGGCAGATATCTTTTATCATTTTCATTTTGTTTGATCCATTTATCTATAGGAAATTCTTCGATATCTCCGAGCTCATCCACATATTTTTTCCAGTAAGTTAAATTCTTTTGATAATCCGCTATTTGAAATTTGTCATCAAATTTATCATATAATTCTTTAAATATTTCTTGTTTCATAAAATTCTATTTCCTTTCCTTAGAATGTCAATCTCATCTGCCAGTGCTCCCTAATCCATCTTTGCGCTGCTATGATAAAAAATTCTTTTTGTTTTTCCTTCGTAAGTATATTGGTGCACTCCATTCCCTCTGAATTATCTTCTGCAAGCATACTTTCTATATTCTTTGTCAGTGTTTGAAGAACTGAATCAGAACAGTGTACCGACTGAATGATTACTTTCAAGGTTGCTTCCTGAAGTTTTGGTTCTGTTACTGTTGGAGCATCACATGCAGTTAGACCATCCTATAGTGTCAACTCTCAGTTATTGACCAGATATTGACCAGTTCTTACAGTGACGATAAAACAGCTAAATAAGGCTTTGTGACAGGCTATCTATATGATTTAACGATTGTTCACGAGAAGATCTGATATATTCAACAGTTTATTCACTTGCCTGGGCTCACTTTTGACATCAAAACTACTGCCTCAACATGTGGTGCTAGCAAACTTCTATATTATAGAATGAAAGTGAGTGAGTCGTTGTTTAAAATTAAACTTTAGAATGAAACTATTTAAAAAAAGTAGATCACTTTTAGAAGTGTCCTACTTGTATTATTTTCATTTAAAAAGGTATAAATTCTCAACAAAAGGGGGTTACTCTCGCACCTGCGAGAAGAACAGAAAAGAAATGGCGCCAAATCAAGGTTTTATTTTTGAAATTTACCAGAAAATACCCACTCTTTTTTTACTTACAATTATTTTAATAAAAAAAGAACTTGCCTGTCAAACAAAACGTTAATTTATATCATCTTTGTCTATCTTAGTTATAATGTTTATCAAATCTGATTTGAGCATTTCTTTTTCTTATCTTATCAAGACCACGATAGCCCCGATTGGCACTTCTGCTTGGTCATAGGCTTTCTGGGCTTCCTTCAGTGCTTCTCGGATAAAGAATTCTTTTTCCTGAAGTTCCATGTTCTTACTTATAGACGCGCTTCGTCACGACTAGACTATGCGGTCTCTCAAACTCCTTATCTAAGTAATCTTGGTACGTCCCTGGGGAAATAAACCCTCGGGCGCTTAAAATATCTGTTCCTGCTGTTCCGACAATCGTATCGGCTAGCAGTACGCAGTTGGTACTCATGACAAAATACGTCTTGAATTTTGAAGAAGTGAATTTATACAAGAGTGCAACGGCTTCTTGTTTGAGCTTGTAGGCATACATCGGTTCTCCTTTGTCGATTCCAGGACGCTTCGGTTTCACCATTTGCGGCGGATCCCACGGTACTGTCAACGACATCAATTTGGCGATTTCCTTATCGATGGCCGCGAGTTGTTCTGGAGATAACGCCAGGCCATAACCGAGTAAAGTCTTATGGTTTTCGCGTTTACAAAATTCAATGTATTTTTCACGGTCGGCACTGAAAAGTACCCCGTCTCCCATCGTTCCAAACAGACGCTCGGAATTCGTATCGTAGTTCCCGAATGAAATAATGCGTCCCTTATAACATAGGTCGACATGCCCGATTGCCCCAAATCCGTCTTTTGTGACGTGAATAAACATTTCTAAGTTGGGTTCTGCATTTTCTTTCGCACGGTCGTAAATTTCAGAAGCGGTTTCGCCTTCTCCAAGTTCCAATGCATCATTGATTTTTTGCAGGGTTGCTCGAGGGATCAGTGCAGCAAATACAAGCGGCATCCCACGACGCAAGCGTCTGCGAAGGACTTTCTTTCCAACTTCGGCCTCAAAGAACCAGCCATCACGAATATTGCTAATCCCATGCCCGATGAGATAAAGCGATAGGAAGAACATTTGCAAGTTGCCGTCGCCCCCAAGCGCAATTAAAGTGGCCACCCCGACAACTGAAAGCCAAATGGTATCAAAGAGCAAGCGGAATCGCGGACGGATGGCATCTTTGACATAAATACAGTACGTCACACCACTAATTCCCGCGTTCATCACTTCATTGAGCCCCATCAAGAAGCTTACAATCGCAACCGGCAATGACAGGAAGAATTGATTTCCTGCTAAAAATCCATACAATATGAACTTTCCTACATTCAGCCAAAGCGGGTCTTTTGCCGTCGCCTTACTAAACCAACGAAATAGAAAATTCCATAGTTCGCGGGCCCATAAGAATGTTAAAAACAGACGTAACATCAATTCTGGGAAACTTGGTCCATATATAAGGAGCAACATCCCAACAACAAGGAACGCAATCCCTTCAAAGAGGAGCTTTTTCCCCGTAATTCTCAAGTCACTAATTTTCTTCATCAATAATAGCTCCTACAGCTACCACTGAAGCAGCTTGTTCATGTTTCTCCACCCATTCTTTCACGAGACGGTAAATCACGGCAAAGATTGGTGTGAAGAAAATCATTCCTACTAAACCAAAGAGATTTCCACCGATTAACGCAGCAGCAAGGGTTAGAATCGTTGGCAACCCTACGGAACTGCCGACAACCATCGGATAGACGACATTTCCTTCCACTATTTGAACGATCATAAAGACGACTAACGAAATGAGTGCTTGAATTGGGCTTTCTGTAAAGGTGAAGAGCATTCCAATTCCGCACGCCATAAACGGCCCGATATACGGAAGGAATGAGAGTACTCCGGACAGCACCCCAACAAGTCCTGCATATGGCAACCCTACAAGAGAGTATCCAGCAAAAATCATAACCCCAACGATTCCCGCCTCGATAATTTGACTCATCAAGAAACGGTCATACGTGTCCACGATGACTTCCCCAACATACGTAATGTGCTCGATTTTATCTTTTGGCAAGACCACATTGAGAAAGCGAAGCGTTAAACGTGCGAGCATTTCCTTACTTGCGAGAATATTAATCATGAAGAAAATCCCCATAATTACAGAGAACACATTTGAGAAGAGCTCTGAAATATTCGTTGTAAATCCGCCAAGGAATGTAATGACAGACGATACGATATTGCTTTGACTTAGTGAGTCGGTAATTTGACTCACTTCACTGGATTGCATTAATTTTGAATGTTGTACAAAATCCGCCACCACGAATAGTAAGTGATTGACACTATCGCTCAGTTGCGACACGGTTTTAGCAATCATTGGCGCAATAATCCAAATCAACAGCGAAATAATCAGAAGCAGAATCACAATAATGCTCACGATTGCGGTATTTCTACGCAGCTTTTGCGGGAAGTTCATCTTCTCCAACCCTTGTTCAATTCGCTTCATTGGCACATTTAACACAAATGCCAAAATCATCCCTAAAATAAGCGGGAACATCATCCCAATAAATTCTGAAATCCATGTGAGGATGGCGCTAAAATTCAAGACGACAAGTAACGAAACAGCTGCCAGAGCAATCATCACTGCCCAATTTTTTCTAATCTTATCCATACTATAATTCCTTTTTTAATTGTTCTAAGAGCGACTTGCACCCCAATGTCACATCGCGGTACGTCCCATCAAAGTCTCCTGTATACCACGGATCGGCAATATCGCGTGCAACTCCTGCCACTTCTAATAAGCGAGCCCGTTTACGTGTTCTTCCGACTTGACGAAGCCTTACCGTAACCGTTCCTTCAGAGTCACAATACTTGTTAGCATTATCCACAAGGAGAGTTACAAGTTCAAAGAGAGACTTTTCCTCGGCTTTCACATGGATATCTGGGGTAATATCCATAACGAAGGATTTGCCATCTCGGACGACAGGTCCCTTTATCATTGCCTAGGACATCTGGAAAATTTGTCTCCATTTGCAAAATGAGGTGATAAGAGCGATAGCCGTTAGGCTTGGCAGTTGAAATATAATCCTTCTCATTGTAGACCATGACACCAGGAATAGCCTTGATTACTTCGATGATCTTGTAAATATCATTGACAAAACCACAAATAATACGGATTCCAATGCTGTCACGAATTTCCCTAAGGGCAGACTGGCTCGTCTCAGGCAAATTCTTTCTACGACACTTTACACGCATGGAGTCGCTTTCCTTAATCCGTGAAATGAAATGTTCATAGAGTTTAAAACCTGTTTCTTTTTTGCTAGCAATATTAGCCGCAATAATGGGGTCTGTTATTTCTTGTAAAATTTTGGGGAGATATTGAGCATACTCCCCATAAATACTTTGAGTTGACATATAAACCTCCTCTAATAGCTTCACTTCATTATAACATAGATGGTCTTAAAAATAAGGAATGAGATTGTGACTATAACTTTTATGCCCACCAAATCCAAACTTACTTAGTCCATCATTAACAAGCAAATCACCGTATCTAATCAACAGTGCTAGGCATTCCTCTCTTGAACAGCCATCAATATAATAAACATCCTTATGGGATTCCTTGATAATATTCTTTGCTATCACTTTTTCTCTATCAACACTGACAGGCAATTCCAAAATAAAAAACAAGGGCTCATCATGAATCGCAATAAAGTGTTGAAAAACCTCTAATATTTTTTCTGCGTGTACATTCGCCGTCAAATGATGTTCAGTTAACTTTGTAAATGATTCAAACAGGTTTTCTACCAAGCTAACTTGATGACCTTTTACTAAATTCAACATTATGCGTCCTCCAGAGAATTAAAACAATATGCACATTTATAATTTCATTATACCATTAAACCCCTAAAAAGACTGTAACTTCCCAGTAACAGTCTCTTATAAATTTACCTCAGTTCCTTCAAGGAAAGTTACTACAATTTGTCCAGCTTCTGAAATACTGATGTGGTCGAGAACTTGATTCATGATAACTCCATCAAATTTATCTAAATCTAGTATCTGATACATCTGCTTTGCATAGTGCTTATGGAGAAGATTTGCTCCTTGCTCTAGCTTTT
Source organism: Streptococcus sp. KHUD_014 (assembly GCF_051106275.1). Classification (GTDB taxonomy): domain Bacteria; phylum Bacillota; class Bacilli; order Lactobacillales; family Streptococcaceae; genus Streptococcus. The sequence continues at coordinate 1,100,186 of NZ_CP193666.1, forward strand.
GCCACTTAGCTACCACATCAGATCTATGCTCTTGCAATAGTCCAACTGCTTTCATAAAGGCTTTCTCAAGCATTTCTTCATCGATATGATTGTTTAAACATCCAATCTGACCTTTAATCCTATATCGATTGTTACACTGCCATACCTTCCGTTTACCACGACTTGTCGTCCAGTTCTTTCGACCAAATGCTGAACCACATTCGGCGCAAAATACTTTTGTTGTAAACGGGTTGTTTTCTTTCTGCATGATATAAAACTGGAGCTTATGTTGTTCCCTAAATCTCTTTCTTCTTGCTATTTCTAACTGTACAATCTCCCACTTTTCTCTATCTAAGATTGGTTCATGATTGTTCTCGATATAGTATTGATTAACTTGTCCATCATTATCAATTCTTTTCTTCGTCAGGAAATCAACGGTATAGGTTTTCTGAAGCAAAGCATCACCCTTGTATTTTTCATTTTGAAGCATTTTCCATATAGCACTTGGGCACCACTTTGATTTACCTGTGCAACCTGGTATTTCCTGTTCTCTTAACTCTTTGGAAATAAATTCTGGACTGTATCCTTCTAGAAATCTATCAAATATATACCTTACGACATTAGCTTGTTCATGGTTTATAATGAGATTTCCTTTTTCATCTTTGTCATATCCCATAAAGTTTGTAGTGTTTACTTGAACTACACCACGCTCAAATTTCTTACGAATTCCCCAAGTTGAGTTTTCTGAAATGGATCTCGATTCATCCTGTGCGAGTGACGATAGAATGGTAAGTAGTACTTCTCCTTTTGAATCTAGACTATCAATATTCTCTTTTTCAAACGTTACACCAATGCCTAGTTCTTTCAGTTCTCTTACATATTTGATGCAGTCCAATGTATTTCTGGCAAATCTACTAATAGATTTAACTAAAATTCTATCCACCTTACCATCTCTACAATCTTGTATTAGTCGGTTAAAAGCATCACGTTTTTTTGTATTAGTTGCGGAGATCCCTTCATCTGCATAGATGTCTACTAACTCATAATCTTTATGTTTTAAGATGTATTCACGGTAATAATTAACCTGATTCTCATAACTTGATAGCTGTTCTTCTTGGTCTGTAGATACTCGACAATAAGCGGCTACCTTGACCTTTTTCTGAGTTTGAGATCTGACTGTTTGCTGAAGTTTTTTGGCCGGTATAACTGTAATGTTTTTCTCCATCTTCGATCCTTTCTAACACAATTACTGGTGAACTAAGTTTCCAATCTTCAATATCCCTTTCAGGGACTCTCATACCTTTACATGAATTTTTTCCTTCTTTGATATATTTGGAACAACACCAAACAATCTTTTTCTTATAAGATACCTGTCTTTTTAATGTTGAACCACAATACTGACATTTTAACATTCTTGAAAATTTATAGGTTTTATTTGTACCTTGGATTCGAGAACGGCTTTTCATTTTTACCTGAACCTTCTCCCATGTTTCCTTAGGTACAATTCCTTCATGATTATCTTCGATATAGTATTGTTCCAACTGTCCTTGATTTAATTTCTTTGGACCGTTTACACCATCATGAAAGTATTTTTGAAGTAGTAAAGTGCCTTTGTATTTTTCGTTTTTTAAGATATTACGAATTGTGCTATCATACCATTTCTTTCCTGTTACAGTTGGAACTTTGCCCTCATTAAGTTTTTTAGCAATCCTATGTGTACCCATTCCTTCTAAATAACTATAAAAGATGGTTCTTACTATTTGCGCTTCTGCTTTGTTTATAACAAGTTCACCTTTTTCGTTTAAATCATACCCTAAAAACCGTTTAGCATTAATGAGTAATTCTCCCTTCTGGAACTTTCTACGAAAACTCCACCGTTGGTTTCCGCTCATGCTTTGTAACTCTTCTTCAGCCAAACTTGCTAACACAGTCAAGACAACTTCACCTTCATTGGATAAAGTGTGGATATTCTGCTCTTCAAAAAAGATATCAATACCAAGAGTTTTTAATTCTCGACTTATTTCAAGAACATTGATGAGATCTCTTGCAAACCTTGATATTGACTTAGTATGGATAACGTCAATTTGTCCTTTTCTACAAGCATCTAGCATAGTTTGAAAATCAGGTCTATCATACTTTGAACCTGAAATCCCTTTGTCACAAAAAACACCCAAAAACTCAACATCATCACGTTCAGCATACAACTTTTCAAAATAGACTTTTTGATTCTCTAGCGAATCAAGTTGACTTCCGTTGGTTGTAGAAACTCGAACATATGCACAAATTCTCTTTTTTCTATTGTTATTCTTTGCTTCAATTTTTCTTATATTCATTTTTCCTCCTACAAGAAGTTTTTACACACTATATATCCCTCTAAACGCAATATTAGTCAAGTAATCAGCAACCCTGTACTTTAACAAAATGTCTTTATTGTCCTCTTACCTAAATAGGTACTTTCAAGATAGATTTTTCCGGTTTTAAGAAAAAATCAAAAAGAAAAAGCCTGATGTACTTCACCAGGCTTAGATTTTTTATTTGAAATTTAATCGCAATATGTTATAATAAACATAGAAAAAGGAGCTGAGCTACCAACTCAACTCCAACGTAGAACCGTTAAAAAGACGGTAGCTCGTATAACAGATTTAATCCGTCCTACTCGCTCAAAAGTGGGGACGGATTATTTTTTGTCCTTGTCTTTGAAGATTTTATAGCACAAGCCAATCAAAGTAATGGCAAAACTACCAAAACCAAGTATTGTCTGTACAACTTCAAATGCGGTCAAAAGAGTGCCCCTCCTTTCCGTCAGATTTTGATGAACTGCCCATAGGCATCACCTCTCTTTCGGTATAAGGAGCCACCGTCTTCACTTTTCTACAATAGATATTATACCACATGAACCACCAACTTCGGTGGTTTATTTTGTTTAAAGATTTATTTTAAGAGTAGTATCTACAAACTCTTAGTTAGTAGTAATCAAACCATCAGGTTCAATCGTAAATTCTGGTTTTACTGATAACGAACCATCAGACTTGAGATAGTACCATCCGTTTCCTGATTTAATAAATTGCTTAGATTTCATATCCCCATCTTTTTCATCCAAGTAATACCAAGTTTCACGATATTTTACCCAACCTTTAGCCATTCTACCATCCGACTTAAAATAGTACCAACGATGATCGATATGCATCCAACCAGTAACCATGGCACCACGCTTATCTAAATAAAACCAATCCTTGCCATCATTGAACCATTTATTGATGAAACAGTAGCCTCTATTATCAAAGTAGAACCATTCTCCTTTGATATTTTTCCATTGAGATTTTGGATAAGAGCCATCTGCTTCTTCCCACCACCAACCAACTTCGTTTCGTTTCCAGTTTCCTTCAGTTAGACCAGATTCAATATCTTTCTTAAACTGTTCTCTACTAATGCCCCATTTTGCAAGGTATGGATAGGGATCTACATGATCACTTCCATTATTTGGTTGGTTGTAAGTACAAAATTGATGAGTTTTAATCCCAGCAAGACTACTAGAATCTAGAGTTTTAGGGATTCCAGCCTCGTCAGCTAACTCACGTAATAGCTTGACATAAAGTCGATAATCTCTCATGAATTCTTCTTTAGATTCATGGCTTTCTATTAGTTCAACTTGAGCGTAACCTTCAACATTCCATCCGCCACCAACATCATAAGCACCTCGGTCTACTAACCAAGTTTGTAGGATACGACCATTCCCTACCACATGGGAGAAAAATCCTGACTCAACTGGACGACGCAAATGGTAATCCGCTTCATTTTGTGCTGTTGAGTTAGGATTACCTGTAGAGTGAGCATGAACTTGTCGATAGGGTTGCTCACCGATTTGAGGAAGATTTGTTCGTAATCTACTTTTATCAACTTCCATGATTATCCTCCTTATCATCGTTAGACTTTCCTTCAGTTAGATGTTCAAAAGCTTTTAAAATTGGTTTAAAAAGTAGAATATTCCCTTTTACTTTTTGATAGTTCTCAATTAGTGATTGGAAAGTAAAAACTAGGTATCCGATATAAATCGAATACAGAAACATAAATCCAGTTTTTTCAGGCAACAAAACAGACATCGGAATCAATAACAGTAACATAAAAATCCCTAAGACTTTACGAATTAATCCATTGATTCCAATTCTACTCTTATACTCAACATCAGGATTTACAATGGCAGCAAATGTGCCTGATGCAAAGTCTACAATTTCCATGATGACAATTAACGCTAACGCATACAAAATAAGCCCATCTTCTGTTTCGATGAGCTTTCTTAAAAAATTAAACAATTCAATATCCATTTTTAATACTCCCTATAGTTCTTTTTTATTTGACTCAATTTCAGCTAAAACAGCATCTTCTAATTCATATCGTTTATCTCGGAACAATTTTTCTTGGTTTCTCATTTCGAGACGATGCTCCGCATAGAGCTCTGAATGATAGAGAAACTCAGATACTGTAGAAACACCATGTTCATCAACATCAACAGTATACTGCTTAACTACTTCATCACCAATCTTCAAATTTCCAACCAAACGTGTTGTTTTAGTAATTTCTAATGCCATTAACTTTCTCCTTTCTCTCTTTTAGTTTTTACTTCCTCAAATAAATCTTTTAGGTCTGAGTCGTATTCTAATACATCTTTCATTAACTGCAATTCGCTTGCAACAACCAAATAAAGAGCCTCATTTTGTGCTGCTTGACCTTCGGTTTGTGCTAGTTTCTTAGTCAACGACTCCATTGCTAATTGATGGATTAAATCTGTGTTCATCTTCTAACATCTCCAATCGTTTATTTAATTTTCGAATATCAAGTATTAACTCTTGAATTCCTTTTAAAGCGATATTCGTTAATCTTGTATTATCAAGATTCAGAAAACCACCATTTTCATACACAAGTGACGAGTCAATTTGTTGAACATCTTGAGCGATGAGTCCAATTTTGGTATGAGCCTTTTGAATACGATTCCCTATTTTCTTCCAGTCATATTCTTTAAATTGAAATCTTTTGATAAAATCGAGTGCTTTATAGTTAGATAAGCCTATATTCTCTTTTAAGTTTTTATCAGAAAAATGTTGGTTAACAATTTGCCATAAGCTATAAGCATTTCCGTTATATGAGTAGTAAATATCATTTCCTGATCCACCAAAGTCTAGAGATACATTACTAGAATTCCAATAACTAATAGTTCCTGTAGTTGAGCCGTTAATGCTACTTTTGCCGTACTTTAACCAGCCAATTCCTTTTGCCTTAATGTATCCTTCGACCGTCAATAGAAAATCATCACTATCACTTGCAGTGTTTCCAGTAGTAAAATCTGAATCTTTGTAAATAAATAAGCCGTAAGGAACATTGTCTCCTCGGCCATAAGAACCTATAAATTGTACGCCTAAACCATCTTTAGAATTAAACTGACGAGGAACATTAATCTGTAATCCACCGTTGATAGCGTCAAATGAACCATAAGCACCTAACTTAATTTTTGTTTCTCCAGTTAGTAATCCACCAGAAATTGTGGTTCCAGTTATTGTGCCACCCTGAATTCTATCACCACTTAGTAAGCCTGACTTTATTTGACTAGCATCAATCCTAACACTTTGTACACTATTGATAAAAGCATTCTTAGCAAACAGCTGTCGTAAATAAGCTTCATTTGCAACTAACTTATTAAAAAACGCCTGATCCACGACAATTTTATCTGCAGTTACTGAATTTGACGCTAATACCATAGTAGTTACAGACCCAGATTCAAAGTTTGATGTCTTTAATTTATCAATCATTCCTGATTTAATGACTGCTCTATCAATTAAAGTATCCCCAGTGATATGAGTTGCCTTACCAATGATTCTATTGATTCCATTTGCGCCTAGATTAATACCTGAAATTAAAGAGCCTGCATTAGTTAAATTTTGAATCGAATAGGAACCTTGATGTTGCTGAACAAGACTTTCTGTTGCAATTTGTTGAAAGGATGTACTATCTACAAAGTTTTTAGGTGGCTGACTACCTCGAACAATTGAAATTTGGCCAACTGCCACATTGCCGTTCTTTTCTACCCAAATATGAAGCCCAAAATCATCTGTTTTTGTCACGGTTTTATTTATCGTAAAAGTTCCTGTAAAAATTTGAGCTGCACCCGTTCTAGTCGGACTGATAGTGAAACCTCCTATTGAGTTACCTGATTTGATTTCAAAACCAACTTTTCCATCAGGTAGTACATCTATCCATAAATTGACCCTATAAGAAAGTTTCTCACCAGCAACAAATTTTTGACTATGAAGAGGCATTTGGAAACCACGCCAACCATTTGTTGTCCTGCCACTTTGTGCAATTCTTAGCAACTTGTATTCATTAGTTCCAGTCATAACTAAATTCGAATTCGGTTCACGTTCTTTATATTTACTAAAATTGGTTGGATCGTATACTAAGTTTTGGGTATCAATTAAATCACTGACTCTTGTAATCAGTCCTTCGGATGTTTGTACAACCTGACTAATTGTTTTGCCCTGTTCACTAATAGTTCTTGTATGACTACCTAGAGTATCTTTTACCTCGTTAAAAGCCGTTACGGTTGTTAAATCTTCGATAGGTTTAGTCCAATAATTTGGGAAGATATCTCCAGTAGTAATCATTAAAGCTCTCCAATGAAACTTACCTGAACTTGCTCCATCAATACGAAATTGTAATTCAAAGTTTTTAAAATTATTGAACATCTCATCTGTTACGATTCGAGAAATCTTAATAAGATGGTAGTTTGTACCAGTTTTTAATGTAGTAGACCAAGAGGTATGAAAGGGATTAGAATGAACACTCCATACAGCACTATTATCTGATTTTTTATAGCCTGGACCTTGTAAGATAATTCTAGGAGTAACAGTTGAATCTAATACAACATTATCGACAGAAATATAAACAAATAGATTGATTTTTGTCCCTGAATAAATGCCAGTCGAATCACCATAAGGAATTTTTCCTAATGTTTGAATCCAATTGAGTTTCGAGTTTATTTCTTTGTATGAAGTCCAACTATCACTGGAACCAGATGCTAAGTTTCGATGAGAAACACTAGTTGGTATTAAAGCTTTAGTTTCACTAATAGTCCGAGTGAAACTATTAGATGTTTCTCTAACTAAGTTTTGCACGCTAGAGTTCGTTACATAACCTCTATCTAAAATATTTTTATCAACATCTGATTTAGTTTGAAATCCTTTTAAATTGATTACAGTTTCCACCTGACTACTGGTCAATCGTTTGGCTATTTCACCTGCTTGAATTTTAATTGTTGTTTCAGTACTAGCAAGTCTATTTGTCGTTTGATTAAAATCTGTTTGTGATACTTTAGTCTTTATAGCATCTGCAGCAATTTGTAAATCAGTTTTAGTTTTAGATATTGCTAATGCGTTCTCTGATATTCTTTGGAGTGCTTCACTAGTTGTTTGTTTAATATTTTCTACATAGGTCTTTTCAGCTTTTAGATTTATTTTATCCTTGGCTTGTAATATTTCCGTTCGTTGTTGCTCTACGGTATTTTTGATAGCATCAAAGTCTGTCTTTGAAACCTTGTTAGTAATAACACCCGTAATCTTATCAATTGAAGATTCTACTGTCGTAATTTGATTCAATAAGCTATTCTTGCTGAGTTCAACTAAACGGTTTGCTTCAGCAATAGCTTCTTTTTTATAATTTAAGGTATCTGTTAGTACTGTATTAGTAGTTTCTTTAACTTCTTTACTGACCTCTAAGGCATGATTAGCTAAATCTCTACTACTATTTGCTTTAGCCAATACATCGTTGTATCTATTTTCATTAAGTAATTCATTAGATAGAACTTTAGAATCAACATCAGCAATCTTTCCTTCAATCTCTTGACGAATACCATCTGCGTAAACTTCTGCACTAGCTTTGACTTTTTCAATATCATCTAGAATTGAATCTTTTTGTTTAGTGAATTCGGCATCAAATGCTGTGTTCGCATTTCTCAAAGCTTTTTCAATTGCGACTTCTTGTAATGTGAAACCAGAGTCTAAAATTTCATTTGCGACAGTTGAAATTGCACTATTTGAAGTTGAAGCACCTACCATTGGTTTATCATCAAAAGTAATCGATATATATTCTTGTGTCAGTGCATCAAATTCATAAGCAACTGCCTTTTTGGGAATATCGATCCCATGTTTCAAACTCTTGATATTTACGGTATCCCCTAAATGTACAACCTGCCCATCGAGTTCATAGGCTTCAATCGTAATAGCATCCGATAACTTATCAATTCCTTCATTCTTAAACTTAGCCTCAGCCCACTTCCTTAACTCCTCAATGCTTTTAAGAGTATTATTTTCGTACTCTTTTTCATTGATATATGGATAGAATGTGATTAGAGGACTATCGACAGTAATTTTAATTGTCTGGTCTTTATCTTTACCATCTGGTTTAAATGTTGATTTTGCATGAATACGAGTAATGATTGATTGAGTTGATTTGGTTCTCTTGTAAGATTTTAGATTCTTATGTGTTGTTATGACAACACCCCTATTTTCACCTCTATTCTTCTTGATTATCAGAGCCAAATTGTCACGAATTAACTCCCCTTCCCAAGTTCCTATGATAGAATGGGCACCATCCATTAAGACAGCATAGAGTGTCTTTACTTCATTTGTATTAAAAGTACGGCGATCTGTAACATCACTCGTAAATGAAAAATCACCAAGATTGGTCTTAGTATTTTGAACCATTTGTGATAAGGCCATACTACAAGTAAGATTAACAACACTAATTGGTTCGATAGACCGTTGCATAATATCATCTGAAATATGGTAGGCGGGTATATCCAAACTATCATCGTTTTCAATTGGCTTTTTAATACGAAATAACTGGAATCCTAAGACAGGCACAGGAGCCTTGATAAGCATATCCTCTTTTATTTGTTTATAGATACCAGAATCGGTAATTGGATAGCGAATAGATAAGGTGAAATCACCGTTCAGGGTTTCTTTTACAATAGCAGAGCTAGTTTCATGAAGAGGTAATCCATTCCACTTTGCAGTTCTAATATCTTTGTTCAACAAAAATAACATTTAAGCCCACCCCCAATTTGTTTCAAAGCTTAAAGAAGTAATACCTCTACCAAGAACAACACCTACTTCTTTTTTAGCGCTTGGATCAATAGTGATAAAATCACCAGACCATTTGATGTACTTTTTGCTAACTGTTAGAAAACTTGGACTATTTGGTTCGTTTACCATCACAAGAGGTTCTGTAACTTTTTCAATTTTAATGACCCGATCTCCAATCGTAAACTGAGTCTCAGTTGCCGAATTCCCCATTATCGTTATTTTGGGGAACGCTAGAGACGTCCCTTGAACTCTAAGTACACCGTTTGATGTCAAAGTTTGTCTATCAATTGATTTAAAGAACTTTGTAGGATGACAAATAAAGGTAGCTTTCGTCGCATACACACCATCTCTCTCTTGTTTTACCTCAGTACATTTTACTCGGTAACACCAAAGACGTGTGGTTTTCATCCGTTCACTCTCAAGCCAAAACTGCTCCTTGATAAATAGACCCATAAATTGATGAAGTTGTTCTTCTGAGGGCTTAACAATGTAAATCGTATATGATTTTTCAATCAAATCTCGGTGCCGATTTGTTTGCGAAAGAGCTCCACTCATTCCTTTATGTTCTAATAAACTCGTCTTACTCTCCGCTAGGATAACAGAAGGCGATTCGTGGACAATCACCTTAAAAGGAAAACTAGAAGTTCCAATTCCATCTATGACTAACTCGTTTCTTTTAATCATATAGTGGCTCCTCTCAATTGTTTTTGATGTGCTAATTCTTCTGCAATTCGACTTGCTACTTCATTTGCTATTTTTTCAATATCTGCCTGTTCTCGGATAATATTTCCAGTAATCGAAATGTTAATGTCTGGCATTCTTAAATCCATCGTTCTTGCAATACCTCTTCCGATTGCCCCAAGAGTAGATTCATTTAAAGGGAGTACCGCTTCGTTTCCTGCTTCTCCTCCTACCATTAGGGAATTCCCTATTGTTCCGAAGGCAGTTGGTTTTGTTAAAATTCCCCCTTTTGCATACCACTCAATTCCGATTCTAGGAATTTGTCCCTTTAACCAATCCAGAGGGTTTGCAGATCCTGACACACTAAAATGAGGTAAAGGAATGTGTGGCCACTGAAATCTGAAATTAAAGAGATTTTTGATAGCAGTTATAGCAGTTGAAACTGCATTTTTAGCAGTGTTGATTGCATTTGAAATCGTATTTTTTACTCCATTCCAAACATTGGACACTGTACTTGAGATTTCATTTAAAATACCTGAAATAGTTGAACTGATACTATTCCAAATTGTACTGACAACGTTACTAATTGCTGATAAGAGATTACTAATTGTGTTCTTAATCCCATTCCAGGTGTTTGATATAAGTTGACTAATAGTACTTAGAACTAAGCTTACAATTGACTTGATGGATTCCCATACTGTTGAAATAACTACCTTTATTGTTTCCCATGCACCAGACCAATCTCCTGTTATAACCTGCATGATTGCTTTAATAATGCCTAAGACAAGATTGATTGCTGTTTCAACTACTTGTTTGATGATTTCCCAAGCTGTGCTGATAATCAGTTTTATATTTTCCCATGCTGCCTGAATATAGGGTTCTAGAATTGACATAACGGTAGTTATGACTGTTGAGATTGCATTCCAAACTGTGGTTGCAGCTGCAAGAATTAAATCTTGATTGTCAGTCCACCATGAAGTTAGAGTCCCCCAAATGCTTAAAATAAAGTCTGATATTTCTTGAATGATAGTAGATATAAAAGAATATATAGCATTCCAAATATCCATTACTGCTGTTCTAAATCCCTCGTTATGTTCCCAAAGTTCTTTTATACCAACAATTAACAAAGCTAGAACAGCTACAATTCCTAATACTATAGCAATAACAGGTGCTACACTTGCTATTAAGCCACCAATTGTGACACCCATTGCTAAGGCAGCTGCCTGAAGTGCTAAAAATATAGGGAGTAATAATCCTAATCCAGTAATGAGGCTACCTACAATAATGATAAATTGTTTTACTGGCGTTGATAAACTAGAGAACCACTCTGCAACTGAACGTAACAAATCAGCTAAAATCTCTAGTATCGGTGCAAAAGTGACAGCAATAGCATCCCCAACTTCAGCCAATGCTAACTTCGCTTCATTTTGAGCAGTTGTAAATTTATCAATTGGATCTAGTGTCGCTTCATAAGTTGAGCCGACTGTTCCTGATGCTTTCTTTGCTGTTTCAGCTAAGTCATCAAAAGATAAAGCACCACGATTAATAGCATCCACCATTCGTGGAGCACCCTTAGTTCCAAATATATCTGAAGCGAGGGTTAACTTTTCAGTTTCGCTAGTTGAATTTTTAATTTTTTCGATGGTTTCAGATAAACCTTGCTGTAAAGTCTTTCCTGATGCCGCATACTTCACCGATGCTTTTGATAAGGATGATAAAGAGGCTGATGAATCCACACCAGCCTTTTCAAATTTCCCCATTAAAGCAACGCCCTCATCAAATGAAAGCCCTAATGCCTTAATTTGTGGTGCTCCAGAAACAACCTTATCCATCAGATCTTGAACACCTACACCAGTAGCTTGACTGGTAAAGGTGACAGTATCAAGAACACTAGACAAATCCGTTGCCTGTAAGCCGTATGCTTCTATAGCTTTCTTAGCTGAAATAGCTGATGAGGTAACATCACTCCCATTTATGGATGCGAATTGGATGAGATAACTTGAAGCTGATTTTAAACTATCACCGGTTAAAGCAAATTGTGTGTTCAACTCTCCGACTGCACTACCAGCAGTATTAAAGTCTGTTGGAATTTCAGTAGCAAGGTTCTTTGCGATAGTTGTCATCTCTTCTAAAGCTTTGCCAGAAGCACCAGTTTTGGTGACAATGATATCCATCCCTTCATCAACTTCGTTAAAAGCTTCAAGCGACTGTTTCCCAAAATCAATCAATTTTTGTGATAATTCTGCTAAACGATCACTGAATTCCATTAGGATATCTGCCTTTAAGAGATGATTGATTTCTGATAGATTATCCTTCGCACTTGTTGAACTAGTGCCCATCTCTTCCATCTCATTTTGAAGATGATTATAGGCCGTTTTGGTATCATTTAGAGTCTGTTCCAGTTTATTGGCTTCAATCGAATTTTCGCCATACTGAGATTTTGTTAGTTCTAGCTGTTTCTCTAAATTCTGAATCTGTTTTTCTAGTAAGAAGGAACTTTCATTTACTTTTTTCTGAGCTAAAGCTAGCTTTTCAGATTCACTAGCATTTGAAGAAAGTTCACTTTCTTGCAATTTAAATTGACTTGTTAATTTTTCACTCTCAGAAGCTAGACGAGCTTGTTCTTGTTTCAAACTATCCCATTGACTTTTAGTAGTACCTATTCGATTACCATTTTCCGATAAGGCTTGATTGACACCCTCTAGTTTGCTTTCGTAACTTTTCAGTACTGTCTGAGTAGTTTCTACTTCCCTTTGAAAGGCTCGATATTGTTCCGCCCCAATATTACCAGATTTAAATTGTGCTTCAACTTGTGCTTGTGCCTGTCTTAAGGTAGCTAACTTTTCTTTAGTAGTTTCAACTTGTTTAGCAAGCACTTCTTGTTTTTGAGTAAGGAGTGTGACATTTCCTGTATCAAACTTAAGAGCCTTATCAATTTGTTTCAATTCTTTAGTTGATTCAGCGGCTTGTTTATTTACCCCTTTTAAGGCATTTTGCAAGGGTTGTGTATCACCACCAATTTCTATTGTGATGCCTTTTATATTTCCAGCCATGTTCACATCTCCTTTCTATTAAAAATTATCAAAATCACTTTGATTTGCTTTTCTTGTGTTGCTTGTTTCATTTGTCCGCAAGTTTACATAATCAGTTTGATAATCAAGAGCCATCCCAATTGAAATATGTTTTAAGTCGTCTATGGATAAGCCAGTTTCCTTACAACAAAATAAATAGCTTTCTACCGTAAAGATTTCTTCACTTGCTGTTTCTGTTTGATCTGCTTTTTTCTTGTATTCATCCCTTGGTTAAGCATGTTCATTAAGATAGTTGCTACTTCTTGAACTGGAAACTCTTCCATCTCCATAAAGAATTCTTTGAATGGTTTAATTCTTGGATTAGCCGATTTAGCAAACACCCAAAAAATTCTGTGAAAAAAAGTCATATCAAAATTGGTCAGGATGGATAGATCAATGTCACCAGTTTCGAGTTTTTCTTCCTCATTTAGGTGCTCAATCTTATCAATAATTGACTGCGTACTCACCATTGAAAACAAGTCTTGAAAATAATCTTTACCAAACTGTTCTTTATAGGCAATCGGTGTATATGCATTAGTAGCCAATTCATAGGTCTTTCCTGAAATTGTAATACTATCTCTCATCTGTAACTCCTTTATTCACGAGGTTCAAAGACTTCCTTGAACCAATTCTGACGAATCTCATCACTTGTTTCTTCTGTCGTTTTGCGACGAACCACCTTATCAAGTGGACGGGGACTTGCAGTAAAGTTTAACTCAACCTCATTAATATCTGAACCAGATTTTGTTTTTGATCCCATTGACGGACGTGATGCGTAACAGTAATACAAAACATGAAGTGTTTCTTTCTTATCTCCTTCAAAACGAAACATCAGAGCGAAATTCTTCTTTTCAGCATTTGCGATTTCAGAAATTGTTTTAGTTGTTGGATCTAATTTTTCTCCTAAGACACGAGTTAAAAATTCTTGAGTTAATAAGGCGAGCTTCAATGTTCCCTCATAACCATCATTTGATTCCGAAGTATAAAAGTTGATATTATCTGCCTTGTATGAACCTTTGTCACCAGTCGGTTCCAAGGTTAGTTCTGCTGCACCTCGTAATCGTTCAACCGTCCCATAAGTCAATGCGCCATTTGAAGCTTCAGTTGTAACTTCTGCCCAATGAACATCTTGTAATCCAAAGGTAACTTTATTTTTTTCAGTCATAACTATCCTCCGTTTAATGAAATGTAATATGTAATTTGATAGAGTTTTTCAGATGAGATATAAGTCTCTACTTTGTCAAAAAAGATTGAATGACTATCAAATAAGTCATCCATCTTATTTTCGATTTCTAAGTCCTTCTTTAAGGTATATAGTTCCACTTGAAGATTAAGAGTCTTATGATAGCTCCAATTATCAGCTCCAGCATTTTCAGAATCCTTAACAAGATATACAATAAATGGTGGAGCTGGACTTCTTCCTTCTTCAAAATGATGATAAGCTACTGGAAACTTTGTTTTTGTTAAAATGTTATAGAAATCTTTTAATGTCATTAAATCCTCACAATCTTTGTCTCAGCTTATCTTCAAGTGACTTAACAGCACTTTTTTCAACGATTTCAATATGTTTTTGCCCTTCTACTCGACCACCATTTTGTTTAGCGTGACCATTTTCCAGGAGATGAGTTAATCCTGGTGTTCGGTTGTGAACAGTCTTTGTTAAGCCTGTAGGACTGTCACTTGTGGACTTGCTTTTCCAACCTCGTGCATACTTACCAGTTTTTCGTGGAGATAAGAGTTTTAAGGTATCTACAGCACTGTCTGTTACTTCTTCCACTACCTCTCGCATTGTAGATGTCGTCTCTTTAATGTAATCCCCCAACTCTTGATCAATTACTTTTTCCAACTCATCCATTCCTATCCTGTTCATAGTCATTCTCCTTAGTTGCTACAATATAAATCAATTGCTTAGGAACGCTATCACCATCAATTGAATCTATCGTAAAGTAGGCGTCTCTGTACTTTATCCTAGCTTTTAATGAACTTAGATTTAGTACCGTTTTGTCGTACCTTAATGTAAATTGGATTTTGTTATAAAGGAGTTTAGACACGCTCCCCTCATTTTCTGTTAAAGTCAATGGCCGACTAGAACACCATCTTTGGAAAACTGTGCTCCAAACTGAAGATTCATTTCCAATTTCATCAACCACAATTTTACGAACTTCAAATGTAAGACGGTCACGTAACGGAGCAATTTTCATCAAAAGATATCCTTCCTATCAGCTAATAGTAGGTGATATAACATTTGTTTTAACTCTTTATAATTAGCTGTTTCACGGTGTTCATAAAGATAGGCAACCCCATACAGGATTGCCATTCTTAGAACCTCACTGTAAGTATTCTGCCTTAATGTTTCTTCACAGAGTTTCTTACTCGTATCAATCAATTGCGTAATCAAGTCATCTTCATCTGTGTTTTCTACCTTAAGGTAAAGTTTTGCTTCTTCTAGACTTATCATGATTATTTTGCTTTCACAGTTAAAATTTTTACTGCTTCTGGTAATACTAATTTCCCATCAACACGTTGAGATGCAAGAAAACCAATTTGACCATTATTAGCATAAAGTTCATTGAGACGTTTAAAAGTACGTCCTTGGCGGTCTGCAATCCAGTAATATGAGAAATCACCAAATGCAATAGCTTTATTCCCCTGTTCAGGTAGGGGTGCAAAGGTAGATGTATAGTATGGACGGTTAAGAATTAAATCTGGTTGTCCAGCTTGTGTAGACGGTTGCCAAATATAATTTCCGTTATTGTCTTTCAGTTTACGGATTGCTTTGACAGTTGTATCATGAAGAATCCATACTGCATTTTTACGATACGGAGCAGGAAGAGAATGATACAATTCAATCATGTCATCAAACGTAATGTCTTTAGTCGTCGTTGTAGGACCAGTAACATTTGCTTGCGTAAAGATTCCTGTTGGTTTCTTTGAGCCATCTCCAATAAGGAATGATTTCTCTTCTTCTGTACCAATACGTCGTGCAAACTCACTAGTCATATAGGATTCTAAATCAAATACTGAGTCATTTAACAATTCTTCTGAGATTCGAATAGCTGTTCCAATCTTATGCGAATCAAGTGTTACTTGACCAAATGTCTCATCAGTTTCAGGATAAAGTCCATTTTCATCCATCCACGACGCAGTTCCATGCCCTGTAACAACTGGAATCTTCCGCTCTCCACTTGATGTTTTAATGACAGTTGCTAGACTTCGGAAGAAATTCTCTTCTTGAAGACCTTGAACTAGTTTTTTCTCATACTCATCAGGTACTAAATGGCCACCCTCTGTATCTTCTCCAACACGAAGAACATCCTTAACATCAAAGAAATTACGCTTACGGACATTCGTCCAAAAGGTTTTGGAATAGGCATCAGACTTAGTTCCCTTCTTCTCATCTTCTACCTCACTATCTTTTAAGACAGTGGTAGGCTGTCTTGTCAAAGCCTGAGAAGTTGGTTGAGCAAGTTCTAGATCAATCTTTTCTTGTCGTTCTAAGCGAGCAATTTCTTGATTATAGCGATTGATTTTACTTTCCATTTCATCATAGCGTTGAGAATCTTCTTCTGAGACTAAACCATCTTCAGTTCGCACTGAGTCTAGAAAAGTTTTTGCTTGTTCCCAAGCTTGATTTCGTTTTTCTTTTAATTCAAGTAATTTAGACATAGGTTAGTTTTCCTTTCATTATTTCAATAAATCTAATCGTTTTCTTAACTGATTGAGAGGAGTCGTTGATAAAGGTTTGTAGCTATCTATTTTGGCTTGAAGTTTAACAACAAGGTTATGATCCGCAGTGGCTCTACTAAATGAATAACTGCTTAGTTCTAGTTCTTCTTTAGATTCATCTTTACTGAATAAAATCTTGTCCGCAAAGCCAAGTTCAACTGCTTTTCTCGCATTAAACCATGATTCAGAATCCATTAAATGTGAGATTTTTGTCCTAGATAATCCTGTTCTTAACTCATAGGCATTCATAATAGACTCTTTGATTTCCCCCAGCATTTCAATGACCTTTTCCATATCCCTTGCTTCACCTTGTGCAATTGTCCATGGATTGTGAATCATCATCATTGCAACAGGACTCATGGATACTGTTGTTCCAGCCATGGCAATGACACTGGCAGCACTAGCGGCAAGACCATCAATTATGACATGCACATTTCCCTTGTAATCCATCAGCATGTTATAGATTTGTGCTGCAGCAAAAACATCACCCCCTGGACTATTAATCCAGAGGGTGATATCACCTTTTCCTGCATTTAAATCATTTTTAAAGAGTTGTGGAGTAACTTCATCTCCAAACCATGTTTCATCAGCAATCTGTCCTTCAATACGAAGAGTGCGAATATTCCCTTCGTCTGAAAAACTCCAAAATTTACGCATCTTCTTCCTCCTTTGGTTTTTCTTGAGGTTGTTCAATTACCTGTTTTGTCATAAAACCACCAGCATCTTTTAATTTAGTCATATTTCCGTTAATCAAATAAAGGTTTCCTCCTTCTTCATCTGTTAAAAGATTTAAATCTTCAAGTTCTCGAATATCATTTGTAGATAGCCAGCCATTCTGTCTTGCAATAGCATACCCACTCATACGACTTTGATAATCCCCACGTAATAAACCATCTACATTGAACTTAACAAAGTACTTCTTCTTTTCTTCAGGTAAAAAAAGAGACCTCTTGAAGGCCTGTTCTAAACGAACTACCCAAGGGTCTAATGTGTATTTAACAAACTCAAGTGATTGTTGCTCGATATTTGAAAATGAAGATTTTTCTAAATCACCAATCATATGTGGTGGTATCCTATACAAACGTGCAATCTCATTGATTTGAAACTTACGAGTCTGTAAGAATTGTGCTTCTTCTGGTGGAATACCTATTTGAGTGTACTTCATCCCTTCTTCTAGAACTGCAACTTTATGTGCATTTGTTACACCGTTATAAACCGCATTCCAAGAATCACGTACTCTTTTTGGATCCTTCAAAATCCCTGGATGTTCCAATACACCACCTGGATTTGCACCATTTTTAAAGAATGATGCTCCGTAATTCTCTGTAGCCAAAGTCATCCCAATTGCGTTCTTTGCTAATGCGATGGGAGAATAGCCAATCAATCCATCAAAACCAAGTCCTGGAATGTGAAGGACATCTTCTTGTTTTAAAATAACACTGCCTTTATCCTTGAAATTTGGATTTTCTTCGGTCTGACGTTGATATTTGTAGTAAAGTTTCCCACTTTCATCACGGTGTACTGACATTTTATCCGGTAACAAAGGATACAAACTGATAACCTGACCGCTCTTATCCCTTATGATTTGAATATAGGCATTTCCCCATATCAAAAGATGAGTCATCAAAGTTTCTCGAAAGACAAATGAAGACATCTCTGGATTTGGTTCATCATGAAGCAAGAAATAAAGAGGGTGTTCAAATTTCTTCTCTCTCCCATTAGATGTTCTTTCGTAAATATGAATGGGTAGAGATGCGACAGCTTCAGCTAATATTCGCACACAAGCATAAACAGCTGTAGTCTGCATCGCTTTAAATTCATCGACATTTTCACCACTAGAAGTTCGTCCAAAAAGATAGGAAAAGTCCTGCCCCTCATAGCTATTATGCGGTTTATCTCTTGATCTTTTCCTTCCAATAAAATCTAAGAATCCCATCTTATCCTCCATTTTTAAATACAATAAAAGCATCTCATTTGTGAGATGCTATACTAATTATAATTGAATTTTTACAAGGTACATTTATTATATGATTAAATGTCTATTATATAGCGTATTTTAAAAGGAGGTTTTATCATAATTGTTATTTGTAATACGTTATATATAAGTAATTAGGTACCAAAAAGGTACTGAATTTTTTGTTTCGGAGCTTATAAAACATAGGAAAAAGAATGCATAATAGGCGTCCTTTTTATAGTGTATCAGCTATAAACACGTTTCGATGGTTCATAAACTTTTTCAATTTTGAAACCGTATTGATTAATTAAAATATCTTCTGCTTGAAACGCATCGAGAATACCGTCTAACAACATTGTTTTCTTTTGTAGCATATTATAATCGTCACGATATTCAAAAAAAACTTCAGTTTGTTTATTCTTGTAAGTCATCTTCTACACACCTCCTTTCTTTTTTTAAAAGACCTCCACAATATTAGTATGCCACAAAATCAATAAAATCTGAGATATTTCAACAAAAAAACTTCAAAAATGTAAAATTATTATCTAAGTAGTTAGATTTCTGCCCTGATAGCTATTATGTGGTTTATCTCGTGATCTTTTTCGTCCGATAAAATCTAAGAATCTCATCTAATCCTCCATTTTTGAGTACAATAAAAGCACCTCATTTATGAGATGCTCTATGAATTATAATTGAATTTATTTATTGAATAACTTAGCCCAATTCTGTTTAGAATTTAAAATTCTGGAGACATAAACCTCATATTTGTCGATATAATAAAAAGCTAAGTAATTTTCAATAGGCATATATCTATAACGTTTTCCGTCATCTGTTAATTCACCATAACCTCGACTCGACACCAAAGGACATGCTTCTGGAAAGGTTTCTAAAGTTTCTAGTGCCGTTAAAATAAGGTCTAATTTACTATCGGCAGATTGCTGGCTGTAAAAATTCAGTACAATATAATCATGTATTTCTCTCAAGTCTTTCTTAGCTTGATCCGTAAGAGAAACATGGTAACGTTTATGATTACTCAAGTCCAAATTCCTTTCTTACATCTGCTAAAGACGTTAGTTTCCCTTGCTCAATTTCTTGATGGCCCAACAAGATTTCCTTTTTCAAATCTTCAAAAGCAACCTGATATTGAGTCTCTTGTGAATCACTAAATACGAACTCTTTGGGATCAACTGCACCTGTCGCAATTTTACGAAGTGCAGCATTAAAGATATCTGACAGGGTTAACTTTTCATCAGCTAAGATTTCTTTCGTTTGTTGATAAAAAGTCGAATCTGCTCTAAAATTAACAGGTTGAGTACTTGCCATGATTAATACCTCTTTGTAAAGATGTTTTGTAAATACATTGTATCATCTTTAGATTTAAAATTCAACTAAAAGCTTAGTATTCCTCGCTCATCATAAATACTACTATCATTATTTTGGTGTCTAATACATCTATCAATCCCCATTATAAGAGCAACAATTCCATCGATTTTTTCAATTGATTTCTCTTTATCTGGTTTAATATTGCCTGCAGGGTCTTGGCGCATAACTACGTTTTGCGACATCCATTTTAGAACTGGTTGTCCTCCATGTTGGATACGACCTTCCATCATAAGTTTGAATAATTCCTTTGACGGTGGACTCATATCCTTGTACCCCTGACCAAAAGGAATCATCGTCAGCCCCATATCTTCTAGATTCTGCACCATTTGCGTTGCATTCCATCTATCATAGGCGATTTCTTTTATATTGTATAGCTTTGATAATTCCTCAATGAACTTCTCTATAAAGCCATAATGAACAACATTACCCTCTGTCGTCTTTAGATAACCTTGCCGTTCCCATACATCATACAAAACATGATCCCTACGACAACGAAGTTCAAGAGTGTCTTTTGGTAACCAGAAATAGGGTAGAATGATGTAATTTTCTAGTTCATTCCTAGGTGGAAAAACTAAAACAAAGGCTGTGATATCGGATGTACTTGATAAGTCTAGTCCTGCATAACACTCACGACCTTTCAAACTTTCAAAATTGATTGGTGCATCCCCTTTGTTGTATACATGTTCTGGAATCCAAGCAACCGTAGAATTTGTCCACATATTTAGCCGTAGTTGCTTGAATACATTTTCTTCAGCAGGATTATCAAGTGCTTGTTTATAAGCTTCTCTGACACGCTCTAAGCCAATGGTATGACCTAATGACGGATTTGCTTTTAACCAGTTACTTTCGTCATTCCAGTCCTCTTCATCAGATAAACCATAAACGACAGGATAAAAAGATGTATCTTTCTTTCTGTCGTTTAAAATATCAAGTGCTTTTGTATGTAACTCGTAACAAATTGAATTCTTATCTGTTCCTGCAGTAGTAATGATAAAAAATAAGGGTTGTTCTCGTGCATCCCCTGAACCTTTAGTTAAGACATCATAGAGGTGGCGATTGGGTTGCGCATGAATTTCGTCAAACACGAGTCCTGAAACATTGAGACCATGTTTTGTACCAGTCTCAGCGGATAAAACTTGATAGAAACCTGCATTAGAGTAGTTAACAATTCGTTTCGTAGCACCCATTATTTTTGAACGTTTCTCTAAAGGTCGACTCATTAGTACCATTTGTTTTGCTACATCGAATACAATAGAAGCTTGATTTCGGTCACATGCAGCACCATAAACTTCTGCACTGGCTTCATTATCTGCATAAAGTAGATAAAGAGCAATTGCTGCTGCTAGTTCACTCTTCCCATTCTTTTTTGGAATTTCAATATAAGCAGTTAGAAATTGTCTATTTCCATCTTCTTTAACAATCCCAAATATATCTCGTACTATCTGTTCCTGCCAAGGTAAAAGTATAAACTTCTGACCTGCCCATTTTCCTTTAGTATGACAAAGATTTTGAATAAAAGTCACTGCTCTATCAGCCTTACTTTTATCATAATGTGATGTAGCTAGCATAAAAGGAGTTGGTTCATAATGAAAAGTCATAGTAAACCTCCCAACAAATCTTCCATTTCGTCACCGTTACCAACCTCTGAATCCATGGTAGCTAAACGATTCCTAGCGGATGGGGTTAGACCAAATTGTTCACAAAACTTCAGCATGATTTTTAAATTAGTTTGACTAATTGAAACTTGTGGAACTTGCTGTAAATAACCATTTGGTGTCTTTAAGATAGAACCATGTTTTGATAAAAATTCCTCTGCTTCTTTCCATCGTGCGTAAGCTTGACAATAACCTGCAAATGCAGTCATATCCATTTCCGTCAGTAATCCCATTTGTTCCAATATTTTTCCCATCCGTTTCCATTCCCTCTTAGCATCTTCTTCAAGCCACTGGGGGCAACGTGGAGCCTTCTTTTGAGGTTTTACTTCATTCGTTGGGAGAGGCCGTTTACCAGGATTACCTTCTAGAACTTTTAAATTTGTAGGTTTCGGTTTACGTCCTCTAATTGCCACTAATTCACCTCCTAAAATAAAAAGAACTCAGATTGAGTTCCAAATTATAATTTGTTGTATGTACCCACTATTTCTTGATAGATAATTTTATCAAACTCATCCATTCGGTCAGTGATTTTACCATATTCATAATGAAAAACTATTTCTTTATTTTGTTTAATTTTTAGGATTGCTATCCAAGCTCCATCAATATGTCGGTCATAGGTACTATATTCCCTAAGAAACTCAATATGATAGTGCCGACCATTGAATTCTCTAATTATCATTTCCCACATAACTATCCCAATTTCATTATTTTATCAATTCCGTAAAGTACATTTAAACT
The DNA here is from genome assembly GCF_051106275.1 of Streptococcus sp. KHUD_014. Lineage (GTDB taxonomy): Bacteria > Bacillota > Bacilli > Lactobacillales > Streptococcaceae > Streptococcus. The sequence continues at coordinate 1,122,504 of NZ_CP193666.1, forward strand.
TTGTCCGTTATCCCAATTCACTAAAATTGAACCAATATCATCAACACCAATTACCGTACCGAGAGTACCTATAGGTGGTGCAAATGGATCCTCCATTTCGAGTAATTTGACTCGAGTTCCATTGGGATATAATGATTTCAAAGTCTTCACTTTTAAGTCATCCATAATACAACCTCTTCTCTTTTGTTTAGTACATATTAACTCTAAAGTTCATCTTTATCCAGTTATTTCTGATGATATTTTGAAGATAATATAGCACAACCAATAGCATACACAACTGGTACTGTGACTCCGTTTCCTGCTTGTTTATAAAGTTGTGCATCTGAATTTACAGCTTTTGCCTTTTCAAATAAGTCATCACTGAAACCTTGAAGTCTAAAACACTCTTTTGGAGTAAGCCTTCTAATTTTGACAACACGACCATTCCAAACTACTGCGCCCATCTGGCAGCTACATGAAAGGTTGTGAGCTATTCCTCTCCCTACTCTTCCTCTTCTCGTTAATGAACTTGGATAAGAAAGATCAACCGAGTCACCAACCTCCGCCAATTGGTAACCTTGATTTGTTCCGTTCCTAACCTTGATACCTTGTGTCAAAATTGGTTGAACCTCAAGCACTCCAGAGTTCATTGCTGTACGCTTTGTTGCACCAGCAGTATAACGAGCAGTTATACATCTTGCTTCTTCAGTTAACTTTGGTTCAGTTAGTGATTGGTCAATCAGATAAAGACCTGTCTTAGCTCCTAGTCCCCCACCCTCTCCAACAAGTGTTGTTGCAATACCACTAGGATCGTAGACACGGTAGCTTTGCATACCGCCTACAAGTTGCTTAAGATGGCTACCGCTTTCTCTGCTGAGAGGTAGTACTTTTCGTCGACCTTTTCTTCTAAGATGTCCGATAGTATAGATGCGTTCTCTATTTTGTGGTACTCCGTAATCTTTTGAGTTGAACACTTGCCACTCAAGGTCGTACCCTGATTCATCCAAGATAGAGAGATAGTCGAGATAATCTCTTCCCCCACCACTTGATAAAAGTCCTTTAACATTTTCAAGGAGAACCCATTCGGGTTTATCTTCTTCTTTTTGGCTTTTGATGAGTTCAACAAATGTAAAAAAGAGTCCACTTCGCTCACCGTATAGGCCGGCTCGTTTCCCTGCGATAGACACATTTTGACAAGGGCTTCCCGCACACCAGATATCTGCTTTTGGTAATCGTGTTGAATCGATTGTTGTGATATCGTCATGAAACCATTCTCCTTTCGTATCATACATTGCTTCATAAGACTTGCGTGCAAACTTATCTTTTTCACAAAATCCTACACACTTCATTCCTGCTAATTCTAGCCCATTTCGAAAGCCACCAACTCCTGAAAAGAAATCTAGAAATGTTAGTGTCATACTTGTTCCTCCAACTCCTTTAACACTTGGTTATAAGTTAAAACCTCATGATTACGTTGTACGGTTACTTCAGTATCGCCTGTAACTTCTATATAGCGTTTAACAATGACATCCACAAATTTTTCATCCAGCTCGATTCCATAACAAACACGTCCAGTCTGATCTGCAGCTATTAAAGTAGAACCAGAACCTAAAAATGGATCTAAAACTACAGTTCCACGCATAGAAGAGTTTTGAATAGGGTAAGCCATAAGTTGAATTGGTTTCATGGTTGGGTGGTCTTTACTAGACTTAGGACGGTCATATTCCCAAATGGTAGTTTGCTTCCGATCACTAAACCATTGATGCTTTCCTTTTTTCTTCCACCCATATAAACAAGGTTCATGTTGCCATTGATATGGACTACGACCTAATACAAGTGAGTTCTTTTTCCAGATGCAACAGCCACTCAAATAGAAGCCAGCATCTTTAAAAGCTTTGCGGAAGTTAAGTCCTTCTGTATCCGCATGAAAAACATAGATAGATGCATCAGTTTCCATGTGATTTTCTACTTGAGTAAACATAGAAAGGAGAAACTGATAGAAGTCACCGTCAGACATATTATCATTTAGGATTTTCCCAGCCGTCTCTTCAACGTCAACGTTATAAGGCGGATCTGTTACAACTAAATTAGCTTTCTTATCACCAAGTAATTGGTCGTAGGTTTCTGATTTGGTAGAATCACCACAAATGACTCGGTGCTTTCCGAGTTGCCAAATATCGCCACGTCTTGATACAGTTGGTTTCTTCAATTCTTCTTCCACATCAAACTCATCTTCAGACAACTCCTTGTCATGGACATTAGAGAGGATATTATCAATCTCTGGCGGTTCAAAACCAGTCAGGTCTAGATTAAAATCAGACTCCTGTAAATCCAAAAGTAAGTCCGCTAAGAGAGCGTCATCCCATTGACCTGTAATCTTATTGAGTGCAATGTTCAATGCTTTCTCATCTTCTTTAGAAAGCTTTACAATTACACACTTAGCAGTTTCATAGTCAAGGTCTTTAAGAACTGTCAAGCGTTGATGACCACCAATTACAGTTAAATCTTCATTGACAATAATAGGATCAACATATCCAAACTTTAGAAGCGACTGTTTAATTTTTTCATATTCTTTATCCCCTTTTTTCAGTTTCTTTCGAGGATTATAAGCTGCAGGCTTTAATTCTTTCAGAGGAAGTTCTTTTATTTCCATTGTTGGTTGGTTCGTCATTTTAGACTCCTTTGTAAAATCTTATCTGTATGTAGCAGGCATGGCTACAATACTTTCTATTGGGATTGGCATAAGATAAAAATGACTTACCACAACACTGGCAAGTCATTTCTTCATATGCAGTTTGTTCCTTATCATGTTCCTCTTGATGATTTTTCCACCAATTTATTCTGCACCTATCTGAGCAAAATTTCTTCGGCCGTCCAGTTTTATTAGGAACCATAGGTTGAAAACATTGAGGACAGTTTGTACCATCTTGAACTCGTTTCTCAACCATCAAATACGGTAATGTTCCTTGTCCCTTTAACTCAGGATGTCTTTTACAATACTTCTTAACAGAGTCTTTAGATAAACCAATTACTTTAGCAACTTCACCGTATCCTAAGCCATTTTTTCTAAGTAACCAAATTTGTTCTCGTTGAAAGTTATTCATACCTGTTCCTCACTTTTATACTAAAAAATAAGGTTATTTTCGTACCTAAATTTAAACAAATTTACGAAAATAACACTCACTTAATTCTATATTCTTACTGGATTCTTTACTATTTTGAATTGATTTTTATATCCCACCCTATCAATTTTGCGAAATTGTACGTTTGAGGGGGCGTCGGTCTTTTACGGACAAGGATTTAGAGATTTTATCCCCCCCTACCCCAAATTATAAAAGTGAGATATTTTTATAACGTAACTACAATATTAAAACCGATAGGTATATTCCACATACCGGTCAATCGTCTTGGTCTTCCTATCATGACAAGATTTACAAAGAGCTTGCCAGTTGAATTGATTCCAAAAGAGTTCTTGGTCACCTCGGTGGGGAGTTATATGGTCAACCACTGTTGCCTTGGTCAGTCGACCTTCCCTTTGACAGTAAACACAGAGAGGATTGAGCTTTAAGTAACGAATCCGTGCTTTATTCCACCGTGAATTGTAACCTTTAGCTTTGGTTGTCTTGGTATCAAGTGCGTGGTTAGTCTTGTGGTCATCGCAGTACTTGTTTCCATAGGTCACAAGCTTTGGACAACCATTCTTCTTGCAGGGAGTTCTTGGTCTACGTGGCATCTTACTGCTCCCAAGAAAGAGTTGGTTTCGTAAAATGTCCAAAACATGTAGTTTGAGTATAGTCTACATTTAGAAGATCCAACTCCTTGATAATCCCTTTCGGTGTTAAATCGTACCGTTCTCTAATCATTCCTACCAATTGTTTGCTCGTATAGTTACTTGTCCCAAATGTTTCTACATGAATAGAAACCGGTTCTGCGACTCCTATAGCGTATGCTAATTGAACCTCGCATCGTTTAGTATATCCTTCACGAACGATGTCTTTTGCAATCTTACGTGCCATATAAGCTCCTGAGCGATCCACTTTACTTGGATCCTTTCCTGAAAATGCACCACCACCATGATGGGCAAATCCACCATAAGTATCAGCGATAATTTTTCTTCCAGTAACTCCAGCATCTGCATAAGAACCACCAAGAACGAAACGACCAGTAGGATTCACTAAAACATTAAAATCAAGGTTTTGTTTATACTGTTTAGCAACTTTCATCATAGATTCTTTAACAATAGCTCTTAAATTCTCAATTGTTATTTTATCGCTATGCTGAATTGATACTAAGAATGTTGTAATTCTTTTATTGTCATAATCATAAGAAACCTGTGCCTTAGCATCTTTCCCTAAGAGCGGATGCTGAAGTTCCATAAGATTCTCAAGAACACGAGTTGCTAAAACGTAGGGAAGCGGCAAGTATTCGTTAGTTTCATCAGTTGCATAGCCATACATCATTCCTTGATCTCCAGCACCACCTGTATCAACACCTTGAGAAATATCATCACTTTGTAATCCGATAAGATTTGTCACAATGATATTTTTCATTCCTAGTGGTTTAACGACATTTCGAACAACAGTTTTTAAATCAAATAAGGCTGTTGTTTTCATTTCACCAGCAACCACTATATGATTATCTTTGATAAGAGTTTCTACTGCAACCCTGCTATTCTTATCTTGTTCTAAACATACTGTTAGAACTGCATCTGAAATCTGGTCACAAATTTTATCTGGATGACCATTAGATACTTGTTCACTCGTAATAATCATTATTTCCTCCACGCAAAAAGCCTCCCCATTTGGGTAAGGCTCTGTTTTTTTATTTTGCTTTTCTACCTGCTTCATAGGCTTGTTCAAGCATTTCTTTCAATGCCCAAACGCTGATGTCATAAAAGTCAAGGCTGTCGCTATTTCTCGTTTCTAGAGTTTCAGCGCCAATTCTATTTTTTGCGATTTTTGTTAAAATATCCTCTTTCTTCATTGTTTTATCCTCTTTCTTTTTTGTTGTAACCATATTACCTCTAAGAGCGGGATATATCCAGTCATTTGTGCATTATTTTAAAGATATTTTAAACTTTTAAAGTTTTCAAAATCACTTCAAGAATAGCTTCTTGTTCATCAGATTCTGGGTAGATATCCCATCCTCTGTCATAAGAAATGATAGTATTTTCAGCAACCTCAACCTCTAATTTGAATACACATCCTAAATCAATACCTACATCTGATGGTTGGTCACTGACTTTTGCTATGTAATCAACTATTTGTTCGTGATAATGAATCTGACCTCTAGTCCACATGGTTATTCTCCTCTTGTTTTTCTAGGTGTATATTACCGTAGAACCATAATTTTATCCAGTGAAATTAGCAGATTTTTTATCTTTTTTGACATCTTAAGTATATCACAGTCATTTTTAAAAAGCAGTACCATCTTAGTAACAACTTAGTAACAGGGTAGTACCACCTTAGTAACACCCTAGTATCATTATCCATTTATACTCAAGGTTTTTCCTGCGAAACGGTAATATTCTTTTACTTGTTTTAAGGCTTTTTGTCTATATCGACTAACTGTCATTCTAGAAACATTATGCTTAGGTAGTAACTCATCCCATGTCAATCCAGCTAAGACTAAATCAACTACTACATCTCTCATAATTTCATCAACAGAAGAAACAGCAAGTTCAAAGAAATCGAGATCGGTTTTTAAATGACAGTACTTTTCAAACAATGACTCCTGATATTCTCTTTCCTCTGCTAAGAACTTATCATGAAAAGATAGAGCCATATTTTCTGTCCTAACATTAGTTTTACTCGTTCTAACACGTTCTTCATTTGTCTGTCTAGTAGCAAGAGAGTATAGAAAGGCATCTTCTGAAATGGGTTTATAGTTTTCAATCAAGTTCTTTGCAATTATTAAATCTCTTTTTGCATCTTGATAGTGTTGGAAATAGTAGTCTACTTTATCCATATCAACCTCCTACTTGTGCTTTTACTGCTTCAATCAAACGTGATTGTTGTGCATCCTTAGCAGTTAAAGCTTTTAGAATATCATCATCAATTGTACCTTCCGTTACAATATGCTGAATAATGACTGTGTTTGATTGTTGCCCTTGACGCCAAAGTCTAGCATTGGTTTGTTGGTAAAGTTCAAGAGACCAAGTTAACCCAAACCACACTAAGTGATGACCTCCCTTTTGTAAATTTAGACCATGTCCTGCACTAGCTGGGTGTAGCAAACCAACAGTGATGTTTCCTTTATTCCATTCATGAATATCAGCTTCACTTTTTAGTACTGTGCTTTGAATCCTAAGTTTATTAAAACGTTCTTGAATACGTAGTAAATCATGTTTGAACCAATAAGCAACCAACACAGGTTCTCCATTTGCTGCTTCAATAATATCTTCAAGTGCATCTAGTTTTTGATCATGTAACTTGATAATTTTATGATCATCAGAATAAACTGCACCATTTGCCATTTGAACCAGTTTATTGGATAAACTAGCAGCATTTGCTGCTGTTACTTCAATTTCGTCAGAATCAGTAAGAACTGATTGCTTTTTAAAGTCCTTATACCTCTTTACTTCTCCTTTTGTAAGATGGACTGATTTTTTCGTTGAGATTAATGTTGGCATTTGTAGATAATCCATTGCTTTCATAGAAATTGTGATATCATCAATCTTGTCAAAGATTTGACACTCTGCATAGTCCATTGGAATATATTCATAAACCACATTTCCATTTCTACGTCCCTCTCTAAAATAACGACTTCGGTATTCTCCGATAAAACGTCCCAAACGGACACCGCCATCAATGACTTTGAACTCCGCAAATAGATCCATCAATCCATTAGAACTTGGTGTTCCTGTTAAACCTACCACTCGTTTCATGTAAGGGCGCATGGCCATAAAAGCTTTAAAACGTTTTGATTGCCATGATTTGAATGAACTTAATTCATCAATGACAATCATATCCCACTTGAAATGCGGATGACACTGTTCAACTAACCAAGGGATGTTTTCACGATTTATGATATAGATATCCGCATCTTTATGGAGTGCTGCTTGTCGTTGTTTAGGACTACCTACAATTTTTGAATATCTCAAATGAGACAGTTCTTTCCACTGCTCTATTTCGTCACTCCATACTGTATTTGCGACCCTAAGTGGAGCAATCACAAGTACTTTATGAATTTCATAGCGATCAAACATCAGTTCATTAATAGCTGATAAGGTTGTAGCTGTTTTTCCCATCCCCATGTCTAAAATGACTGCTGCATAAGGAGTTTTTATGATGAAGTCTTTGGTGACTTCTTGATAGTCATGCAGTTTCAATTTCATCCAATATCCCCTCAATATCTTTCTTATTATCTAAAACATAGACACGAAATCCTAAAAGTTCAAATAGCTTATGCCGTGACACCTGCAAAGATCTAGGATGTTGATTAGGTGCTTTTACTTCCACCAAACCAAACTTCCCATTTGGTAAAAATACCAAGCGATCAGGTACACCTGAAAAAGATGGTGATAACCATTTAGGACAGACTCCACCACGCTTTTTAACCTCGCTTACTAACTTTTGTTCAATCATTTTTTCTCTCATACTTGTCCTCTCATCAGATTTAAATGGTGGAGGTCTAATGAGGTCATTTCCTAAACTTTCCTTATATACTTTTTCTTAGTTAAATTTCCTATAGAGATAGTTTTAGAAAAGACCATCACTGACTTACACTAAACAAAGAAATGGAAGTCGTGGAACTTAATTCATAAACTTTTTGACCATACTTCACAAATTATTTTTCACTGAATACTTCAACGACTTACACTCCAAAAATACTTGAATTAAAATCTAGTGGTAACACAGTCTCGCTTGTGTAAGTCATTAGTTTAGAAAATCATCGTCATCAGCTTTTAATGATAACCCCATAATAAAATTCCCTTTATTAGTTCGTTTTCGTTCGTAACCAGCTTGATTAAGTGCAGCATAGAAATCAGTTGTACTTCGTGTGTATTCCAAATTTTGAAGGCAATATGCACGATACTTACTGTACAGTTCTCCTGATTTCTCACTTAATGTTTCTCCCACGACACAACTTTCATTGATGAAATGCCCCAACCAGTCATTAGCTTCACGGTAAGATTTGACAGAGTTTATTACTGCTTTTGGAACTGATGTTTTAAAATTTGCTTTGATGGCTTTTTCCGCTCCTTCAATAATCCACGATAAAATTGCTGGTGCCGCATTGTCATACAAATGGTCCGCAAAGTTTTTGATGTCAGAGCGGCCAGTGATTTTAGCATTAAAAGGAATAACAACCAAACGTCGCCACGTTCCATCATCGTTCGCTCCTACTTTAGGCAGATGGTTAGTGTAAAGAACTAGCGTGTGTGACGGCACGAAGTGAAAAGGATCCTTGTACTTTTTCTCAGCTTGGATTTCATCAGTTGAAGTAATCTGCTTAACAACAGCTGTATTGAGTCTCATGCCTTCTGCCATCTCAGAAGCAATGACCAGTCGTTTCCCTTTTAGCTCAGCAAGCTCAGGACTCACGTTACGCTTGTTTGACATGGTTAAAGCATCCGCAGATAGTTTTCCTGAATAGCTCCCTAGCACACGAGCGATGGTATTCCAAAAAGTAGACTTGCCATTTGCTCCACCACCGTATGCGATAATCATGTGTTCTTGGTAGACCTTTCCAATAGCAGCCATACCAATTATTTCTTGAACATAATCAATTAATTCTTGGTCATTACAGAAAAAGGTAGCCAATGTTTCCTGCCATAATCCCAGTCCCTGATCACTAGGAGAGATTGCGGTTATTTTAGTTATATAGTCTTCAGGATTATGTTCTTGTGACCCATTTATTCCTTTTCGTAAATCATAGGTAGCCTCTGGGGTATTGAGTAATAAGTCATCACTATCTAATTCTGACAATTCTACTGAAAGCATTGGTTTTGCTGTATTATAGACAGCCATCAAATTCTTATAGTCACGATGTTTCATAACAAATTTATGAAACTCTTTGGCTGCAAGATAGGCTTTTAAATATTTTAATTGGAGTGGAGTTTCAACTGCATTTTCTAGACGCTTTCCTCCTGCCTTAATGGTCAATTCCTCAATACCTGAAGACTGAAGTTGCTTCTCTGCAGATTCCAAGAGTACATTCGCTTCAGCAAGTTGTTCATCGGTAAAGTGTACAACTGCACCTAATGCCAACTGCTTATTCTCACGCCAGTGAGTTCCATCATAGTAAAGATAGTCCGTTGCATTGGTGTAAGCTAACTTCTTGGCATACTCTCTAGCAAGAACTCCCGCTTCCCCAACATCCGAGTAATCATCCGGTTTTAATGTTTCTCTATTGAAAGCATCTGGAGCCACATAACCTTGCGAGGTTTTAATAGTTCTGTTGTAGAATCGGATTGCACTTCCCCAGATGGTATCCAACTCTGCTTTATCAAGTGGCGGTACACATTTCTGTGCCTGCTCATCAAAGCCATCTCTTGCTTCTTGGGTCACGCCTAAACGTTTGAGAATCTTAGCCGCAAAAACCGACATTGTTGAATTACGACTCCCTTGCTGGATTGGACCACTTGGTGGAGTATAGAATTCTGCATCAAAATCTTCCTCGTCATCAATAGAAACAGCTTGAAACAAATCTTCATCAATAGTTAGCCATGAATCATGCCAAACAACTTCTGCTTGTGGATTTCCAAAGAAGAAACGTGCCGCATCTTTGGCATTATCATCAAAGAACTTGTACTGATTACAAAGTTCTTCCTTCATGGCCACATAGATATCCTTATCTGCCACCTCGTTGATTTGGAAGTAGATATGAAATTTAGGTCTTGGAACTTTTCCTGCCTTTACCTGCATATGACTTCGACTAGTTACCAAGGCAAAGTTGCAATCCGCAAAGATTTCTTTTAATCGCTCAACTGTCATCCATTCATCTGGATTTTCAGAATGGTCATTATCAATATCCATGACCAAAACGTCCGACTTGATAAAATTGGCATTTGAGCGTGCATTGTTTAAGAATATCCCTGCCACATGGTCAAATTGCACAACAGTTTGTAATGATATTTCATCAATAATGGTTACTTGATTGGGATAGACCGTGGTTGTCTGAACCCCAGTCTGTCCAGAATGAGATAAG